>JBKOXW010000301.1:0-11188 GCA_046744115.1 Actinomycetota bacterium
GCCGGCGCAGGTGCCGCAGTTGCTCACGTACGCGGCGCCGTTCCGCAGGGCGAGACCGCCCGGGGTGATCAGACCGGTGGACATCACCACGTGCTGGCCGCCGTTCCGGTCCACCCGGATGAGGGCGCCGGTCGGGTCTCCCGACAGCAGGCCGTTCTGGAAGATCTCCAGCACGTACAGCGTTCCCTGCCGGTCGAACGCGATGTCGATGATGTTGGTGAACCCGCTGGCGAAGACCTGGGGAGCCTGCCCGGGAACGATCCGGTAGACGTTGGCGCCGCCGACCGGGAACGGGAAGCCGGTGAGCTGTCCGACGTACAGCGCGCCGTCAGGGCCGCGCACCACCGAGGTGGGCACGGCGTCCATCGGAATCTGCGTTCCTGGCGGGAGGCCGAGGAACGGCGGGGCGTCGACCAGGCGGTTGGGGAACGTTGCCAGCACCGAGATCTGCCCGGTCGGCCCCACGAGGAGCAGGTCGTTGGCGCCGGCGTCCGCGACGACCTGACCATTGCCGACCGCGAGCACCGAGTTGGGGTTGACGTTCTCCTCGTCACCGGTCGGGTTGTTGGCGTCCTCGAAGTCGGCCAGGTCGGCCACGACCTTGAGGTGCTTGTTGCCCTGCACCTTCAGCAACTGTCCCATGTCGCCCAGCGCGGGGATGGTCTTGCTGAAGTCCAGGTCCAGGCCGAGCCCCTCGGTCACGTACATGCTGCCCTGGCCCTGGAACGACACGTCGGACGGGCCGATGGCGGCGTCACCAGTGGAGGCCTGCCCGAAGGACGGCAGACCGGTCAGCACGCGGCTTTGGCCGTTGCGGTCGATGCGGGTGACCGAGCCCGAGTGCCCGAAGCAGGAAGGGCCTTCGGGGCCGACGAAGCAGGGACCGGAGCCGCCCGCGCCCGCCTCCGCGACGTACAGGTCGCCGTTGGGCGAGAACGTCAGGCCGCGAGGGTTGTTCAGCCCGGAGGCGATGACCTGTGCACCGTCCTGCGCTCCTGCCGGCGACATGCCCGTCAGCATCAGGGCTGCCGTGCCGAGTAACGCCAGAGCCCACACTCGTGCCGTACGTCTCATTCGAGCACCTCCCCCAGGGTGGACCGCCGTCTGCGGTCGCCTAGAGCGTGCCCACGAGGGCCGATGCCCGCAAGCGCTTGTCCATAACGTCCGGCGCTAGACCTGTCCGCCAGGAACGGGTTGTTGCCACGGTTCTGTGCTACTGCGAGCGCGGTCAGTCCTCCGCGAACGATCCTGTGACGATCTCGCCTGCCGGCTCGTATGTGCCGATCACGACCCCAGTGGTCGAGATCGTGCTGTCGACGAGCTTGAGCCCGGCAGGGATGGTGCCGTCCGCGAACAGGCGTTTGCCCGACCCGATGACGACCGGGAAGACCCACAGGCGGTACTGGTCGACGAGGTTGTGGCGCAGCAGCGTCTGGATCAGGTTCGCGCTGCCGTGCACCTGCAGCTCCGGCCCGTCTTCCTGCTTGAGTGCCGCGATGCCGTCGGCCGCGTCTCCTTCGATCAGGACCGAGTTACTCCACTCGAGGGTGGGGTGACTCCGTGACGCGACGTACTTGGTGGCGTCGTTGAACACCTTGCCGCCGGCCTCTTCGGGTGCGTGCGGCCAATATGCGGACATGATGTCGTAGGTCCTGCGTCCGAGAACCATGGCGAACGGCCTGCTCGTCGCCTCGCCCATGACCTGGCCCATCTGGTCGTCCCAGTAGTTCACCGACCAGCCGCCGAGCGCGAAGCCGCCCTCGTCGTCCTCTCCCGGTCCGCCCGGGGCCTGCATGACCCCGTCGAGGGTCACGAACGTGGTCACGATCAGCTTTCTCATCTCCGGTGTCCTCTCGATCGGGTCAGCACATCCGGGTCAGCCAGCGAGCAGATCGTCCATCTGGCCGACCGCCTCCCGGATACCCTCGACCGCGCCCATGCTCACCAGCTGCTCCATCTGCTCCCGGGAGTCGAAGACCGAGCGCATCTCCATCCGGGTGCCGCCGTCGTGCTCGGTGAGCTGGACTCGCACCGTCGAGGTCGGCATGTCGGCGATCGGCGTCCCGTCCTGGTCGGCGAACCCGTCGACGAACTCCAGCGACTTCGGCGGGTTGACCGACGTGACCCGCCAGTACCCACGGTGTCTCTCGCCATCCGCACCGGTCATCACGTAGGTGACGGCACCGCCGGGGGTCAGGTCGTGCTCCTCCACGGTCGCCGGCGCGCCCGGCGGCCCCCACCAGCGCTCCAGCTTCCGCGGGTCGGCCCACAGCTGCCACACCCGCTCGATCGGGGCGTCGAAGTCGGCGACCAGGGTGAGGGTCAGCCTGTCGACGTCCTTGTCCACGCTGGTGACGCTCATCAGTCGTGTCCTCTCCTTGAGATGGTCTCGTCCGGATCGGGGACCCGCGCGAGCAGGTCGGACATCCGGTCCACCCGCCCGCGCCAGGCCCTCTCGAGCGGGTCGAGCGCCTGCCGCGCCCGGCGCACGGCGGCGAGTTCGGTGCGCACCAGCTGCTCCCGTCCGCGGCGCTCCTTGGTGACCAGGCCGGCCCGCTCCAGCACCGCGACGTGCTTCTGCACCGCGGCGAAGCTCATCGGGTAGGCATCGGCCAGACGCGACACCGACGGCTCCCCCCGCAGGCAGCGGCGGAGGATGTCGCGGCGCGTGGCGTCGGCCAGCGCGTGGAACAGCTGGTCCACCGCCTCGTCGGCCAACTCACCTACAACCATTTGGTTGCAGGTTAGCGCTGTTCCCTCCGCGCTGTAAAGCGGCTTACCCAGGCCCGACTCCCTTCCCGTCCGCTGGGCCGTGCAGCAGCCCGAGCGTGTCGGGCGTCCATCCCTCGATGGACGTCTCGGCACCGAGCAGGTGGTCGTACGGGGAGTCGGCCCGCCACGCGGGTAGGGGGTCCACGCCGGAAATGTGCAGCGCTGCCGCGGCGGCGGCCAGCCTGAGGGCGCGCTCGACACCTAGCTCGGCAAGCACGCCGAACAGCAGACCGGCGGTCGCTGTGTCGCCGGCCGCAATGGTGCGCACGGGCTCGACGGAGAATGCCGGTGCCCACAACTGGCGGTCCGCCCAGGCGTCTGCCAGCGAACCGAACACCCGCCCACCACGGCGGAGCCGGTCACGGCCGGCCGTGCGCAGGCACATCCCGAGCTGTCCGGACGTCACCAGCACGACGCCGACCCCGGCCTCGACCATCGCGTCCGCGATGGCGATCGCGGGCGCCGTACCGGCGCCGTGGGTCAGCTCGGGGAACGCAGGTCGCATGTCGTCGACGCTCGGGGTGAAGACGTCGACCAGCGGCGCCCATGCTCGGACCAGTTCGGGCCATTGGTGCTCGCCGGCATGGGCCGGGTCAACGGTCGAGAAGTCGACCGATGTCGTGACGTCAGCGCGGCGGGCGCGGTCCAGCAGTTCGGTCAGGCCTCGGCCGGCGTGCTCGAGCAGCGCCGGCAGCAGTTGCGGATATCCGACATGCACCAGGTCGGTGCCGTCGACATCGACGGCCCGGCCGTCGAACACCGCGTTGACACCGACGTGGTGGAGGAAGGCACGGTCCACGCCCGGAGACTCGAGCACGACCGAGTACGAGGCGTGCTGCTGCGCGATGCGGTGCACGGACACGGTCGCGGCGCCGGACCGTGCGAGGAGAGCCTCCACGGTGGAGCTGAGCAGGTCGTCGCCGAGGACGGCCACGAGGTCGACCGGAGCGCCCAGCGCCGCCAGCGCGAGCCCGGTGTTGGCGACGCAGCCGCCGAGCCGCACGTCCAGCGGCCCCACCTCGACCAGCGAGCCGGGGCCGGGCATGGCCACCGCCGGTGCCGGAATGATGTCGACGCAGAGGTGCCCGGCGACGCGTGCCCGGTGCATCGCACTCACGGGGCGACCGCCGCGCCGCTCTGCGCGGACCGCAGCGCAGCCGCCCAGACCCGGTGGCTGGTCAACGCCTCGTCGGGGGTGACACAGCCGAACCGGTCGCCGAGCTCGCCCGCACGCTCGGCAAGGAAGGCCGCCCACATCTGCAGGACGGCGTCGGGAAGCCCGGTCTCGAAGATCTCGCCGGTGACGGTGGGGAACCCGGCCTGGCTGCCCATCTCCACCTCCTGCCAGACCTGCTCGCCTCGGTCGACCGCCATCACGCGCAGCGTCTTGGGATAGCGGGTCGAGAACTCGACTCCGCCGTCCATCCCGGTGGCGCGCAGCGACCAGGTGTTCTTCTGGCCGGGGTCGATGCGCTTGGTGGCCAGGGTGAGCGGGAACCTGCGGCCCGCCTCCTGCACCGTGCACAGCAGCGTGGCGTTCTCGTAGGTGTCGCACGGGACCGTGAACCCGTCGGGCCCGACGCGTTCGTGGATCAGGTCCTGCAGCACGGCGTAGACCGAGGTGGGCGCCCAGCCCAGCCGCAGCGGCACGTGCAGCACATGCATGCCCAGGTCGTTCATCACCCCGGCGTCGCCGCAGTACCGGCGCTGCCGCTTCCAGTTGATCGGCTTGGTGCGGTTCAGGTCGCTCGAGTGGCCGAACGTGTTGCTTGCCTCGATGACCTCGCCGAGCCGGCCATCCCGGATCAGCCGGATGGCGGCCTGCGCGCCGGGGAAGAACGGCATCTCGCTCGAGCAGCGCACGAACACCTCTGGGTGGGCTTCGATCTCCGCAACGATTCGGTCGGCGGCGGCCAGGTCGATGCCGAACGGCTTCTCGGCCAGCAGGTCCTTCTCGGCCGCAACCGCGTCGACGTACATCTGCTCGTGCAGGTCGTGCCGCACGGCGATGTACACCACGTCCAGGTCGTCGTCGGCGAGCAGCTCCCGGTAGTCCGGCACCGACGTGGTGACGGTGTCGATCCGGTCGAACCAGGCCAGCGCAGCTGGGTCGACGTCACAGACGGCGGTGAGAACGGGCCGGGCCGGGTGGTCCACGAGGGCCGGCCAGCGGCCGATCGCGACGGCGACTTCCTTGCCCATCAGCCCCCCGCCGATGATGCCTACCCGGACCCGCTGCTGAGCGGGCATCAGTTGCTGCCGATGAGCTCGTGCGCCTGCGCTGGAGTCGCCCCCTCGTGCAGCATCGCCAGCAGCGCACGGGTGATCCCGGCCGGGTCACGGTGCTGGATGATGTTGCGCCCGTACACGACCCCGCGGGCGCCCTGGGCGAGCACCGCCTCGGTCCGGCGCAGCAGCTCGGCGTCGCTGACCCGGCCGCCGCCGCGCACCAGCACCGGCACGTCTCCGGCGGCCTGCACGACGAGGTGATAGTGCTCGAGGTTGTCGGTCGGGTCCGCCTTGATGAGGTCGGCGCCGAGCTCGCGGGCCTGCCGGACCAGGGCGACGATCTTGTCGGTATCCCCGTCGACCAGGTAGCCGCCGGACGCGGCGTGGTCGCGCATCACCAGCGGCTCGACCATCAACGGCATGCTGTATCGCGTGCAGGAGGCGCGCAGTGCCATGATCGAGGCGATGCACGCCTCCCGGACCTCCGGCCGGCCGGGTAGCTGCAGCAGGTTGGCCACCACGCACGCCGCGTCCAGGCGCACCGCCTGCTCGACCGCGTCCGGGAAGTGCCGGCTGAACAGGTGCGAGTCCAGCGGGACGCCGTACACGTTGGCGACGTCGGTGCGCAGCACCAACGCCGGCTTGTCCCGACCGGCCCTGGCCTGGAGTAGCCGCGCCTGCCCAGGGGTCAGCTGGATCGCATCCGGCGCCGCGGACACCAGCGTGTCCACCGCGGCAGCCAGGTTCTCGATGCCGGTGAGGAACGAGGGCTCCCCGAAGAACCCGTGGTCGACGGCCACGTCGAGACAACGGCCAGACGTGGGGTGGAACAATCGGTTGAGGCGATAGAGCGTCACGACGCCCCCTGCGTCCGTGGGGGTGACGGCGGCTGCCGTGGGGGTTGCGCGGGACCAACCCCCACGGCTCGCGACACGGTTAGCAGCTGGCCTTGTACAGGACCGCCTGCACGTCCGGGTCGTCGACGTTGTCCTTCGTCACGATGGTGGCACCGGTCGGGATCTCGGCCGTGACTTCCTCGCCGCGGACGGAAGCGACGGCCTGCTCCACGCCGTTGGCGCCGATGTCGGCCGGGAGCTGCGCGATCAGGGCTTGCACCACGCCGTCCCGGAGCTGCTGGACCTGAGCAGGTCCGGCGTCGAAACCGATCATCTTCACCTTGCCTAGCGCGCGCGCCTGCTGCAGGGCCGACCCGGCACCGGTCGCAGAGTTGAGGTTGGTGGCGAAGATGCCGGCGAGGTCGGGCGTCTTCGCCAGCTCGGCGTTGACGATGCGGCTCGCCTCGGCCACGTCGTTATGGGAGTACTGCACGCCGACGTACTGGATGTTCGGGTGGTTGGCCTTGATCTCGTCCTCGAAGCCCTTGATCCGTGCGTCGACCGTGCTGACGCCGGGGTCGGTCGAGATGACGAGCACCTTTCCCTTGTCACCGGTCTGCTCGGCGAGCGCCTTGGCCGCCTCGGCACCGGCACCCTCGTTGTCGGTGCTGATCCGAGACTCGCCGATGGACTCGTCGCTGACCACCGTGTCGACGAGGATGACCTTGATGCCCGCATCTTCCGCCTGCCGCAACGGAGCGATCATCGAGTCGACGTGGGTGGGTGCGATGAGGATGGCGTCCGGCTTGCTCGCGACGACCGAATTCACGATCGGCGTCTGCAGCGTCGGGTCGAACTTCTCGGGGCCCTGGACCTTCAGGTCGGCGCCGAGCTCGCCGGCCTTCTCCTGGGCGCCGCACCGCATGGTCTCGTAGAACTCCTCGCCCGCCAGGCCCTGGATGAGGGTCACACTGACCCTTTCCTGGCCCTGGCCGCCTGCCTCGTCGTCGTCGCCGCATGCCGCCGCGGCAATCGCGAGGATCACTGCGAGGACTGGGATGGATGCCCTTCGCATTCCGTCCGTCCTTTCCGATGGACTGCCCCGAACACGTCGGGGAACGCCTATGTGCCGCGGGTTCGGCGCCGCCACTGGTCGAGATACACCGCGCCAATGAGGACCGCGCCCACAGCGACCTGTTGCCAGAACGGCCGCACGCCGAGGATCTGGAACCCGTTCTGCAGCACGGTCGGGATGAAGGCGCCGATCACGGTGCCGAGGATCGTGCCGATGCCGCCGAACAGGCTGGTGCCACCGATGACCGCGGCGGCGATGGACTGGAGGTTGTCGGTACCGTGCGCCGACACGCCGGTGATGGCGAACTTCGCGAGATAGAGATAGGCGGCGATGCCCGCCATCAGGCCGCACAGCCCGTACACCTTGATCGTGTGGCGCTCGACGGGCACGCCCGCGCGTCGGGCCCCCTCGGCGTTGGAGCCGGTGGCGTACGTGTAGCGACCGAACCGGGTCTGGGCGAGCACGATGCCGAGCACGATCGTGATGGTTGCCGAGATCCACACGATGATCGGAATGCCGAACCAACGATCGAGCCCGAGCCCGAGGTTGAGCCGGCTGGGCGCCCGCTTGTCCACGCCCCCGGTGATGAGCAGGGCAGAGCCCAGGGACATGCCCAGCGTGCCAAGGGTGACGATGAGCGCCGGAATGTGACCACGGGCGACGAGGAACCCGTTGAGCAGGCCCCAGGCGAGGCCGGCGACGATGGCGACGACCGCGCCCAGGATCAGCGAGGCCGTCGACTCCGCTCCGGCGGCCTCCATCGCCTCGACGGACACGACGGCGGAGAAGACGACCACACCGCCCACGGACAGGTCGACGCCCGCGGTGATGATGACGTACGTCTGTCCGGTCGCGAGTAGCAGCAGGATCGCTGTGTCGCTGACCAGGTTCCGGAAGTTGAACGGCGTGGCAAAGCTGTCCGGGCGGAGCAGCGAGAAGGCGACGATGAGCGCGGCGAGCACGACGCCGATCCACAGCGCCTGCGTCGCCAGCAGACGGTCGCGCAGCCGGGTCGGCCGCTCCTCACGGGTCTCAGCCTCAACGCGGTCCGCGGCCCTGGTCACTGTGGGTTCTCCCTCGCCAGGGCGCCGGTCATGGCGCCGACGAGCTCCTCCATGGACACCTCGGCGGTGTCGAAGCGCGCCACCCGGCGGCCCAGCCGCAGGACCTCGATGCGGTCGGACACCGCCTTGACGTCCTGCATGTTGTGGCTGATCAACACGACCGCGACGCCCGAGTCGCGGATGGTGCGGACGAGCTCGAGGACCCGTCGGGTCTGTACGACGCCGAGCGCCGCGGTGGGTTCGTCCATGAACAGCACCCGCCGCGCCCAGGTGACCGCGCGCGCGACTGCGACTCCCTGACGCTGGCCGCCGGACAGCGTCGACACGGGTTCGGACTGCGACTTCAGCATGATGCCGAGCCGTTCGCACGCTGCACGGGTGCGTACCCGCATCTCGCGGTGGTCGAGCATACCGAGCCAGCCGAGAGGTTTGGGCCGGACGATCTCCCTGCCGAGAAAGAAGTTCGCCGCCGGTGTGAGATCGGAGCACAGCGCCAGGTCCTGGTAGACCGTCTCGATGCCGGCGGCGCGGGCGTGCTCGACCGAGTCGAAGCGGACGGGCGCACCGTCCATCGTGGTCTCACCGGAGTCGGGCTGCTCCACCCCGGAGAGGATCTTCGCCAGCGTCGACTTTCCCGCGCCGTTGTCACCGATCATGGCGACGATCTCGCCGGCCCGCACGGTGAAGTCGGCACCGCGCAGCGCTTCGACGTGACCGTAGTTCTTGACGATCCCGCGTGCTTCGAGCAACGGATCAGGCACGTGCACGTCCCTTCCGATCAGTCGTCGATCTTGGTGTCGGGGCTGGGCGGAAGGCAGCGCAGAACCTCGATGTCGCCGTCCACCGTGGACTCGCCGCCGCTGTATGGCACGAGCAGCGTCTGACCGGCCCGCAGCGGCAGCACCCCGCCGGAGGCGCTCTCGAAGCGACCCTCGCCGCGCATCACGACGACGACCGCGAAGCTCGGTTCCATCGTCGCTCCCGACCCGATGTGCTCGGCCCGGAAGTACGGGTCGGCTGCCTCGGGAAAGACCCGTCGCGCGCCGGGCCGTACGGCCGGCGTCCGCACCGGATGGCGGATGAGACCGGCCACCGCTTCCCGGCACCAGGCCCGGCGGTCGACGCACCGCAGCGCCACTTCCCAGCCCAGCCGCAGGTGCCCGCTCTCGTTTCCGTCTGCGGCGAAGCCCTCCCATTCCAGCAGCACGCTGAAGTCGGTCGGCTCCTGCAGCTCGACGAGGAAGAGACCGGGATCGATCGCATGCGGAAGCCCGGCGGGCACGAGTACGGCGTCGCCCGGGTCCACCTCGACATGATTGGTGGCGGACAGCAGAGCCGACCGATCCTGCGTGGCGGTCCAGGTCCGCACCAGTTCCTCGGGCACGTCCTGCTGGAAGCCCAGATAGACCCGGCTTGGTCGACCCTGCGGCGTGCCCAGGACAACCCAGGCCTCGGTCTTTCCAAACGGGCTGTGCAGATGGTCGCGGGCGAAGCCGCGGGTGGGGTGGCAATGCACCGGCAAGCGTTGACCCGCGTCGAGCAGCTTGACCAGCAGGGCCGGTGTGGCGCCCCAGCGCTGCACGTGGGCCGGTCCGAGCCAGGCGATCGGATCCTCGGTGACGGCGGTGCGCAACGCTCTCCCGTCCGGCAGCACGGTCAGCCCCTCCGACGAGGTGCCGAACCGAGTCGTCGTCGAGCCCACCCAATCCTCGGGACGGTGGTCGTCGATCGGGTCGATGCCGCGGAAGCGGGCGATGTACTCCCCGCCTCGATAGACGTGGCGGGGCTGGTTGGCGAGCAGGAGGACGGGACGCACCGGTCAGCCACCCCCCGGCAATCGCTCCGTGCCGCCCCGGATCACCAGTTCGACGGGGACGACTACGTGCTCCGGCGGCCCGGGCTGCCCCTCGAGACGTCGAAGCGCGAGTTCGCCTGCGCGCCGACCCAACTCCCCGGCATCGTGCGCGACGACGCTGAGCGGCGTGATGAGGAGATCAGCGAGTTCGACGTCGTCGAAGCCGATGAGCGCCGGTCGCACCGGCGCCCGGCCGAAGGCGGACAGCGCGCCGACCGAGGCACGGTTGTTGACGGCGAAGAAGGCCGTGGGTGGATCGCCGCGGGCGAGCAGCCGGCGGGTCGCCTCGACCGCCTGAGTTGCCGTACGTACGTGCGTAACGACAAGGTGCTCGTCGACGACGAGGCCGGCCGCGCGCAGCGCCTCCGCGTATCCGATCAGGCGATCGTTGACCGTCGGCAGGAGAGGATCGTCGGCAAGCACGGCGATGCGTCGGTGACCACAGGCGACCAGATGCTCGACCGCGCGGCGTGCCCCGGCCCGGTTGTCGAGGACCACCATGTCCACCGGACCGAGGTCGTCCGGCGCGCGGTCGACCCACACGACCGGCACCGTGTGCGCCGCGAGGTCGTCGGCGAGCCAGCGGTGCTCGCCGACAGCGGCCGTGATCACGAACGCGTCGACCCCCTGGGCCAGCATCGTCCGGATCAACCTGCGTTCGCGATCCAGCTCCTCGAGTGTCGAGCCGACGATCACCGAGCCGCCGCGATCCGCGATGACGGCCTCGACCGCCCGCGCCACCTGGCCATAGAAGGGGTTGGACAGATCCTCGATGACCACGCCGATGGTGAGTGTCGCGGTCGCCTTGCGCAGCGCGCTGGCCGCCTCGTTGCGCCGGAAGCCGAGCTCGCCGATCGCGGCGAAGACCCGTGCCTGGGTCCGCTCGGTCACGCCTGGCTCTGCGTTGACGACGCGTGACACCGTCTTCAGGCTCACCCCTGCACGGTCGGCGACGTCACGCATGGTCGCCCGCGACTTGAACGGCTGGGCTGTCACCCAGATCGCCTCCGGGCCTCGAGGCGCGCCAGTTCCAACGTTGTCAATCTGTCTAGGGGCCACAGATGACAACGTTTGTCAATGTCGGACCCGCATCCGCAACCGCTTCGTTATGGGCGGCGAGGTGCAGCGCGGACGCCGGAGTCGCGCAGGCGTCTCACTGCTTCTTGAAAGGATCTTCATAGCCGGCGGCCTACGGTGCGTCCCGCAGCAGCGAGCGCTGTTGCGGGAGGGCCTGGAGCAGCCGATGACGGACGCCATCGCCACCCCTGGCGAACCTGCGTGGCTACCTCGAGGCGCTCAAGGACGGCGTGATCCCGGCGACGCCGGAGCTGTACGCGAGCCTGCACGAGGAGGCTGT
>JBKOXW010000009.1:0-11999 GCA_046744115.1 Actinomycetota bacterium
GCGGGACGACCACGCCGCGGCTGGCCATCCGCTGCCCGCCGATCGCGGACCCATCCGGCGGCACGGGCGCCGGCGCGGGAGCCGGTGCGGGAGCCGGTGCGGGAGCCGCAGCCGCCTCGTGGCCTCCGGCCACGAGGCAGCCCAGCGCGACCACCGCCGCCAGCGTCCGCGTACCCATGGCAGGAAGGCTACGTCCCGGTGATCGTGACCGCCGGAGGCTCAGTGCAGGCGGGCGCCGACCGAGAGCAGCTTGTCGCGGAAGTTCTCGTATCCGCGGTCGAGCAGGGAGGCCCCGCTGATGGTCGAGTTGCCCTGCGCGGCCAGCGCGGCCAGCACATAGGAGAACCCGGCCCGCAGGTCCGGCACGTGCAGGTCGGTGCCCTGCAGCTTGGCCGGGCCGACGATGACCGCGGAGTGTCGGTGGTTGCGCGAGCCGAACCGGCACTGCAGCGGACCCAGGCACTCGGTGAAGACCTGGATCTGCGCGCCGAGCGCGCGCAGCGCCTCGGTGTAGCCGAGCCGGTCCTCGTACACGGTCTCGTGCAGCACGGTCACGCCGTCGGCCTGGGTCAGCGCGGTGACCAGCGGCGGCTGCCAGTCGGTCATGAAGCCGGGGTGCACGTCGGTCTCGACCACCAGCGGGCGCGGCATCGGCCGCTCCCGCCAGAACGTCACCTGGTTGCCCTGGCTGGCGAACTCGAAGTCGCCGCCGGCCCGGCGGTAGACGTTCAGGTACGTGGACAGGTCGCCCTGCTGGACGCCGTTGACCGTGATCCGGCCGTCGGTGGCGAGCGCGAGACCGGCCCAGGACGCCGCCTCCAGCCGGTCCGGGATCGCGGTGTAGTCGACGCCGCGCAGCCGGTGCGCGCCGGTCACCTGGATCACTCGGCCGGGGCGGACCGTGATGAGCGCGCCCATCCGCTGCAGCATCGCGATCAGGTCCATGATCTCCGGCTCGGTGGCCGCGTTGCGCAGCTCCGAGTCGCCGGCCGCGACGACCGCGCCGAGCAGGAACTGTTCGGTGGCGCCGACGCTGGGGAACTTCAGTTCGACGACCGCGCCCGTGAGCCCGGACGGCGCGGCCAGCCGGTAGCCGGTCTCGGTGCGCTCCGCGCTGACCCCGAACGCGCGCAGCACGTCCAGGTGGAATCCGACCGGCCGTTCGCCGATGCTGCAGCCGCCGGGCCGCCAGATCTCCGCGGTGCCGGTGCGGTGCAGCAGCGGAGCGCAGGTCAGCACCGGGATCCGGCTGCGGGAGTGGAACTCGGCCAGCGCGCCGCTCGCGGCGGCGTGCACATCCCGCGCGGTGACGGTGACCTCGCCCGGCTCGGCGCGCAGCGACGTGCTGCAGCCGAGCGCCTCGAGCAGCTCGGCGACGATGTGGATGTCTCGGACAAAGGAGACGTTGCGGATCGTGACCGGCTGCTCGGTGAGCAGCGCGGCCACCATCAGCTTGGGCACCGCGTTCTTGGAGCCGCGCACCGTCACGGAGCCGTAGAGCGGCGATCCCCCCGTGATGTGCAGCGCGTCCTCGACCGTCATCTGGTCACTTTCTCCGTTTCGTCCGATGATGGGGGACTCTCCCCTGCAACCGCACACCAGCTAGACGCATGCCCCGCGCCGGGGGTTGCCCGCGACGGCGGTCGTGCCCGCGGCGACGGTCTACCGTACCCGGGAGCCGGACGGGTCACGCGTCCGCAGCGCCGACGCCGGCCGCCACGCTCGACGGCGGGATCACCCGCAGGCGGTCGATCCGCCGCCCGTCGAGACCCACCACGCGGATGCGCCAGCCATCGACGGCCACCTCGTCGCCGACGGCCGGCAGCGCGCCGCGCGCGGCCATCACGTACCCGGCCGCGGTCTCGTACGGGCCCTCGGGCAGCCGCAGCCCGGTCTGCTCGGCAAAGTCGTCGAGGTTGAGCAGGCCGTCGACGTCCGTGACGCCGCCCGGTCGGGCGGCCGAGGAGGCCGGCCCCACGTCGTACTCGTCGTGGATCTCCCCGATGATCTCCTCGATGAGGTCCTCCAGCGTGACGATGCCGTCGGTGCCGCCGTACTCGTCCATCACGATCGCCAGGTGGTGGCCCTCGCGGCGCATCTCGGACAGCGCGGCCAGCACCTTCTTCGTCCCAGGCAGCTGCTTGACCTCGCGGGCCAGGTCGCCGACCGTGGCGGCGCGGCCGCCGGGCATGTCGGGGCCGAGCAGGTCCCGGATGTGCACGAAGCCGACCAGGTCGTCGGAGTTCCGCCCGACCACCGGGTAGCGCGAGTGCGGCCGGTCCAGCGCGATCTTGGCCGCGCGGCTGACCGTCATCGAGGCCTCCAGGAAGTCGACCTCGGTACGGGGCAGCATCACCTCGCGGACCTGGCGCTCCCCCGCCGCGAACACGTCGTCGATCAGCTTGCGCTCATCGCCGGACAGCGACTCGTGCGCGGCGACCAGCCCGCGCAGCTCCTCCTCGGTGATCGCCTCCCGGTTCGCCCGCGGGTCGCCGCCGGCGAGGCGGACGACCAGGTCCGTCGTCCTCGACAACAGCCAGATCAGCGGGCGGAAGAACGCGGCGACCCAGTCCAGCGGGGTGGCCGCGCGCAGCGCGACGCCCTCCGCCCACTGCAGCGCGAGCCGCTTGGGCGCCAGCTCGCCGAGCACCAGCGACACGTAGCTGATGATGATCGTGATAGCGACGAACGCGATCGTGTCGGCGACCCCCGCCGACAGGCCGAAGTCGGTGAGCCAGTCGCCGAGCGGGCCGGCGAGGGTGGCCGCGCCGAACGCCGCGGAGAAGAAGCCCGCCAGCGTGACGCCGACCTGCACGGCGGCGAGGAAGCGGTTCGGGTCGGCGACGAGCCTGGCCAGGCGCTGACCGCGGCGGCCGCGCTCGCACAGCGCGCGGACCTGACCCTCCCGCAGCGACACCAGGGCGATCTCCGCAGCGGCGAACGCGCCGCCGACGAGCACGAAGACGAGGATGAGCAGGGCATCCAGCAGAGGACCGGTCACGGCAGGGACACCGCCTCCAGGCCCGGCCACCACACGGTTGCGGGCGTATGCGGTGGATCATCCACCCGGTCAGTGTAGGGCGCTCGACGGACGTCGAATGGGTCGCCGATGCGGCCCGGTACGGTGCCGGCATGCGACTGCTTGTCACCGGTGGCGCCGGCTACATCGGCAGCGTCGTGACGCTGCATCTGCTCCGCGCGGGTCACCAGGTGACGGTGCTGGACGACCTGTCGACCGGGCACGCGGACGCGGTGCCGCCGGGCGCCGCGCTCGTCCAGGCCGGCGTGGCCGAGGCCGCGGGCGTGCTCGCCGACGGGCCGGCGTACGACGCGGTCCTGCACTTCGCGGCCAGGTCGCTGGTGGCCGAGTCGGTCCGGCACCCGGAGCGGTACTGGCACGGCAACGTCGTCGGCACGCTCGCGCTGCTGGACGCGATGCGGGCCACCGCCGTACCGCGGCTGGTGTTCTCCTCCACCGCGGCGGCCTACGGCGAGCCGGCCGAGGTGCCGGTGCGCGAGGACGCCCCAGCCCGGCCGACGAACCCGTACGGTGCGTCCAAGCTGGCGGTCGACCTCATGATCGGCTCGGAGGCATTCGGACACGGGCTCGGCGCGGTGAGCCTTCGGTACTTCAACGTCGGCGGCGCCACCGAGCGGTACGGAGAGCGGCACGCCACCGAGACGCACCTGATCCCGCTCGCGCTGCGCGCGGTGCGCGGCGGCGAGCCGCTGTCGATCTTCGGCGACGACTACCCGACGCCGGACGGCACGTGCGTCCGCGACTACATCCACGTCGATGACGTCGCCCGCGCGCATCTGCTCGCCCTGGACGCGGCGGTGCCCGGCGAACACTGGATCTACAACCTGGGCAACGGCGCCGGCTTCTCCGTTCGCGACGTGGTCGAGGCGGTCGGCCGGGTCACCGGCACGCCGGTGCCGACCGTGGTCGGGCCGCGCCGGCCCGGCGACCCGGCCGTGCTGGTCGCCGCGAGCGCGCGGATCCGGGAGGACCTCGGCTGGGTGCCGGCGAAGCCGTCGCTGGACGAGATCGTCGCCGACGCCTGGCGCTTCGAGCAGTCCGCCGCGGCCCGCTAGCGGCCGTCGCGATCACGTCTGCGCGCGCCGTCGGCGCGACACGCCGTCAGCGGCGCCCGAATCCGCCGACGCTGCGCGCAAAGATGTCCCGGGCCGGAATTGGATGACGGGGGCGGGCCCGGCGCTGGGCATCCGCCCCCGTCCTGGGGGAAGTCTCGGATCGGGCTCTTGGCGGTGCTCTCACGCCGTCCCGATGACGGAGGGAAGCCTGCCCTGCGTTTCGCAGAAAGTAAAGTCTTGACTACTGCCTGTTCGGTGGCGTACAACCAACGGCCGCCTCCGATACACCTGGCGCGCGGGCGCGAGCTCAGAGATGGGCGACGTCCGCCTGCTTGGCCCGGACCGCCGCCGCCGCCTCCCGCAGCGCCGCGGTCTCCGTGGCGGTGAGGTCGCGCTCGACGACCCGGCGCACGCCGCCCGCGCCGATCTCGGCCTCGACGCCGAGGTACACGCCGGAGATCTGGTACTCGCCGTCCACCCACGCGCAGACCGGCAGCACCGCGCCGGAATCCTCGGCGACTGCGCGCGCCATTCGGGCCGCCGCCGCGGACGGCGCGAAGTACGCCGAGCCGGTCTTGAGCAGCCCGACGACCTCGGCGCCGCCGTTGCGGGTGCGCTCGACCAGAGCGTCGATCCGGTCGGGCGGCAGCACGTCGGTGAGCGGCTTGCCGTCCACCGTGCACGCCGAGGGCACCGGGACCATCGTCTCGCCGTGCGAGCCCAGCGTCAGCGTGGTCACCGAGCCGACCGGCACGCCGAGATCCTCGGCCACGAAGTGGCTGAACCGGGCGGTGTCCAGCATGCCGGCCTGCCCCATCACCCGCTGCCTCGGCAGCCCCGACGCGATCTGGGCGAGCGCGGTCATCTCGTCCAGCGGGTTGGTCACCACGATGATCACCGCGGCCGGGGCGTACCGGGCGACGTTCTCGGCGACGGGCCGGACGATGCCCGCGTTCCGCTCCAGCAGGTCCATCCGGCTCATCCCGGGCTTGCGCGGGAAGCCGGCCGTGATGACGACGACGGTCGACCCCTCGATCACCTCATACCCGGAGCCGTCGGTCCCGGTCGTCACGCCGAAAACGCGGGTCTCGAACCCCTCGATCGGCCGGGACTGGTTGATGTCCAGCGCTAGCCCCTCCGGTCGGCCCTCGATGATGTCGGTGAGCACGACCGTGTCGAAGACGTCGTACTCGGCCAGCCGCTGAGCCGTGGTGGAGCCATAGAAGCCGGCCCCGATGACCGACACCGTGCCATTGCGTGCCATGGTCGCTCTACCTCAGCCTCTCGATGATCGCGTCGGCGTACTCGCTGGTGCCGACCGCGGTCGGGTCGTCCCGGCTCGGCTTCATGTCGTACGTGACGCTCTTGCCCTCGGCGATCACCGCGGCGACGGCGTCCTCCAGGGTGCGCGCCGCCTGCTCCTCGCCGAGATGGTCGAGCATCAGCATCCCGGACAGGATCATCGCGGTCGGGTTGACCTTGTTCTGCCCCTTGTACTTCGGCGCCGAGCCGTGCGTCGCCTCGAAGACCGCCGCGTCCGGCCCGATGTTCGCGCCGGGCGCGACGCCGAGCCCGCCGACCATGCCGGCGGTGAGGTCGGACAGGATGTCGCCGTAGAGGTTCGGCAGGACCAGCACGTCCCACTCCTCCGGCCGCTGCACCAGGCCCATGCAGGTCGCGTCGACCAGATTCTCCCACGCCTCGATGTCGGGGTAGGCCTTGGCCACCTCGCGGAAGACCGACAGGAACAGCCCGTCGGTGTACTTCATGATGTTCGCCTTGGTGACGCCGTGCACCCGCTTGCGGCCGTGCGCCCGCGCGTACTCGAACGCGTACCGGATGATCCGCTCGGAGCCGGCCGCCGAGATCGGCTTGATTGAGATGCCGGAGCCCGGCCGGATCTGCTTCTTCTGCAGGCCGTTCAGTATCGAGATCACGTGCTCGGCCTGCTCGGAGCCGGCCTCGTACTCGATGCCGGCGTAGAGGTCCTCGGTGTTCTCCCGGACGATCACGATGTCGACCTTGTCGTACCGGGAGCGCACGCCGGGGTACGTCTTGCACGGGCGCAGGCAGGCGTACAGCCCAAGCTCGTGCCGCAACGCCACGTTCACCGAGCGGAAGCCGGTGCCGATCGGGGTGGTGATCGGACCCTTGATGGCCACCTTGTTGCGCTTGATCGAGTCGAGCGTGTCCGCCGGCAGGGGGGTGCCCGCCGCCTCCATCACGTCGACGCCGGCCTGCCGGACGTCCCAGTCGAACGTGGACCCGACCGTGGCGAGCGCGGCCTCGAGCACCCGGCGGGTCGCCTCGGTCAGCTCGGGTCCGGTGCCGTCGCCAGGAATAAGTGTGACGGTATGGGTGGCCATGGCCGGAGGCTATTACACCGGCGTTTCGTGGCCCCGGTGAGTCCGGTCACGCCGGCAGGGCAAGACCCAGCACGATGATCGCCACGCCGACGCCGGCGTAGCACAGCACGTCGAGCAGCCGGCTGCGCACCGCGAGCAGCCCGGCCTGGCGGGCCGGCAGCAGCAGCCGGAACAGACCGGCCAGGACCATCGCGCCGGCGAGCACGAGCACTCCGCGCAGCCAGTGCTCCTGCACCGCGGCGGCGTAGCCGACGCCGGTGGCGGCAAGCGCGATCACCACGGTGATCGGCAGGTTACGCAGGTCGACAGCGCGCAGCCCGCCACCGGTCACCCGCTGGTGGTTGCCCATGTTCCGCCTCAGGGGTTGATCACGTTCGGTCGGAGGTCCGGCGCGGGCTGGCCGCGCAGCACCGCGACCGCCACCTCCGCCTGCGCGCTGCGGACCAGGACATGGTCGGTGGTGAAGCCGGACACCGAGGTGAACGGGATGCGCGCCTGCGCGAGTCGGGTCGCCACGTCGGCGAGGAACCCGACCAGCTCCCACGGCAACGGCCCGGGGAACGTGATCCGCCGCCAGCCGCGCTCCACCGCGAGCGCCGGAGGCAGCCCGGCGATCACCTCCTCGGCGGCCACGACCGTCGTCTCCGCCGGCTCGGCGACGAGCGCGACGAACGGCCCAGCCACGGATGGCCCGGCCACGGACGGCCCAGCCACGGACGACTCAGCCGCGTCATCCAGCCACCAGCCGGCCGGATACCGCGCGACCGCCAGCGGGGTCGGGTCCAGTATCGGCTGCAGGTCGGCCCGCGCCGGCGCGGCCGGCGCCTGGGCTGGCGAGCTGGCGCTGGACATCGCGCGGTCAGCGCTCCCCGATCGGCACCCACGCCTGCTTCTCGGGCCCGATGTACTCGCTGTCGGGCCGGATCAGCCGGTTGTCGAGCTGCTGCTCGATCACGTGCGCGGTCCACCCGGCCATCCGCGAGATCGCGAAGACGGGCGTGAACAGGTCGGTGGGGATGCCCAGCGAGCGGTACACGCTGGCAGCGTAGAAGTCGACGTTCGGCCGCAGTCCCTTGACCTCTAGGACGGTCTGCTCCATCCGGGCGGACATCTCGTAGTGGCGGGAGTCACCGGTCAGCGCGCCGAGCCGCTGCGACATCCGGCGCAGGTGCGTCGCCCGCGGGTCCTCGGTGCGATAGACGCGGTGACCGAAGCCCATCAGCTTCTCGCCGCGGTCGAGCCGTTCCCGCACGCTCGCGTCCACCGCGTCGACGCCGGGCAGAGCCTCGAGCACCCGCATCACCGCCTCGTTCGCCCCGCCGTGCAGCGGGCCCTTGAGGGTGGCGATCGCTGCGGTCACCGCGGAGTGCATGTCGGACAGCGTGGCCGCGCAGACCCGGGCGGCGAACGTGGAGGCGTTCATGGTGTGGTCGGCGTGCAGCACCAGACACTCGTCGAGGGCCTGCACGGCCTGCGGGTCCGGCTGCCGGCCGGTGATCTGGAGCAGGAAGGTGCCGGCCGTGCCGAGCGCGCCGTCCGGCTCGGGCCCGTCCCGATGGGCCACCGCGCCGCCGGCGCGCGCGGCGTGGTAGCGCGCGACGAGCACCGGCAGCTGGGCGACCAGCCGGACCGCCTTGCGGTTGTTGGCCTCCGGCGAGCCGTCGGCGGCGTCCGGGTCGTCGGCGGACAGCGCGGACACGAGCGTGCGCAGCGCCTCCATCGGCGCGCACTTCGCCGCGATCTCCGGCAGCACCGCGTCGACCGTGGGGATGGGCGCGGACCGGGCGGCCTCCAGCTCGGCGAGGTAGCTGTCGAGCTGCGCCCGGTCGGGCAGCGCGCCGCGCTGCAGCAGGTACGCGACCTCCTCGAACGAGGTCCGCCCGGCGAGGTCGTGGATGTCGTAGCCGCGGTAGGAGAGCCGGCCGGCCAGCCCGTCGATGTCGCTGATCGCGGTGCTCGCGGCCACCACGTCGGCGAGTCCCTTGGCCGGCGGTGTGGCTGCGGGGGTGGCCGGCGTGCCGGCGGGCTGGGTGTCGCCCATGCGCATGAAGTCCTTCCCCGAGGGTGCCCGGGAAGCCGTGCTGTTCGATGGCCGCCAGCCTATCCGAGCGGGCCGGCCGTCACCGGGCGGTGAGCAGGGCCTCCGCCGCGTCGACGACGTTGGTGAGCAGCATCGCCCGCGTCATCGGACCGACGCCGCCCGGCATCGGCGCGAGGTGGCCGGCGACCTCGCGCACGTCCGGGTCGACGTCGCCGACCAACCCGTCGCCGGTGCGGGTGATCCCGACGTCCAGCACGGTGGCGTCCGGCCGGACGTCCTGCGCCCGCACGAGCCCGGGCGAGCCGGCTGCGGCCACGATGATGTCGGCCCGCCGCAGGTGGCCGGGGAGGTCGCGGGTGCGGGTGTGGCAGAGCGTGACGGTGGCGTTCTCGCTGCGGCGGGTGAGCAGCAGGCCCAGCGGGCGACCGACCGTGATGCCGCGGCCGATCACAACCACCTCCGCGCCCTCGATCGGCACCCCGTACCGGCGCAGCAGCGTGATGATCCCGTTCGGGGTACACGGGAGCGGGCCGGGCTGGCCGAGCACCAGCCGGCCGAGGTTGATCGGGTGCAGCCCGTCGGCGTCCTTGGCCGGGTCGACCAGCTCGAGCACCCGGTTCGCGTCCAGCCCGGCCGGCAGCGGGAGCTGGACCAGGTACGCGGTGCAGGCCGGGTCGGCGTTCAGCTCGGCGACGACCGCCTCCACCTCGGCCTGGCTCGCCGTCGCCGGCAGCTCCCGCCGGATGCTTGTGATGCCGACCTCTGCCGAGTCGCGGTGCTTGCCGCGCACGTACGCATGGCTGCCGGGATCGTCGCCGACCAGCACCGTGCCGAGCCCGGGGGTCACGCCGCGCTCGGCCAGCGCCGCGATCCGCCCCTTCAGCTCGGCCTTGATCGCCGTCAGGGTCGCCTTGCCGTCCAGGATCGTCGCGGTCACGGTGAGCCATCCTCACACGCGGCGCCGTCTCACTCCCACCGGCCGGCGAGCCAGCGCCGCACGGGCGTCGTGGTCGTGCCGGCGTCAGTGCGCGAAGTGCCTGGTGCCGGTGAGGTAGAGCGGGACGCCGGCCGCGGCGGCAGCCGCGATCACCGCCTCGTCGCGGACCGAGCCGCCGGGCTGGACCACTGCGCGCACCCCGGCGTCGAGCAGCACCTCCAGCCCATCCGGGAACGGGAAGAACGCGTCGCTGGCGGCCACCGCGCCGCGCGCCCGGTCGCCCGCGCGGGTCACCGCGAGCCGGGCGGCGTCGACGCGGTTCACCTGGCCCATGCCGATGCCGACCGTGGCCAGCTCATGGGCGAGCAGGATCGCGTTCGACTTCACCGCGCGCACGGCTCGCCAGGCGAACGCGAGGTCGCGCAGGGTCTCGGCATCGGCCGGCTCGCCGGCCGCGAGCCGCCAGTGGTGCGGATCGTCGCCCGGGGTGTCGATGCGGTCCGCGGTCTGCATCAGCATGCCACCGCTGATCTGTCGCATCTCGACAGTCCTCACCGGACGGCCTCGGTGGGACGCTCGGGGTGCGACCACCAGCAGCCGGATGGACGGCTTGCGGGACAGGATCTCCACCGTGCGTTCCAGATAGGACGGTGCGACGAGGACCTCGGTGAAGATGCCGGCGACCTGCTCGGCCAGGGCGACGGTGACCGGCCGGTTGGTGGCGATCACCCCGCCGAACGCGGACGTCGGGTCGCACGCGTGCGCCTTGAGGTGCGCGTCGGCGATCGGGTCGGCCGCGGCCGGTGAGCCGATCGCGATGCCGCACGGGTTCGCATGCTTGACGATCGCCACGGCCGGGTCGGCGAAGTCGTACGCGGCCCGGTACGCGGCGTCGGCGTCGACGTAGTTGTTGAACGACATGGCCTTGCCGTGCAGCTGCTCGGCCTGGGCCAGCCCGGCGGCCGCGTCTGGGTCGACGTACAGCGCGGCGCTCTGGTGCGGGTTCTCCCCGTACCGCAGCGTCGCGGCGCGCTCCAGCGCCAGTCCTGCGTGCGGCGGCCAGCCGCCCGCCTTGGCGACCTGCTCGCCCATCCAGCCGGCGATCGCCGTGTCGTACGCCGCGGTATGCGCGAACGCCGCCGCGGCCAGCCTCCGCCGCGCCTCGAGGTCGAAGCCGCCGGCCTTGACGGCGTCGAGCACGTCGCCGTACCGCTCGGGATTGACGACGACGGCGACGCTGGCGTGGTTCTTCGCCGCGCCGCGGACCATCGCAGGCCCGCCGATGTCGATCTGCTCGACGAGCGCGTCGCCGGTCGCGCCGGCCGCCCTCGACTGCCGGAACGGGTACAGGTTGACCACGACCAGCTCGAACGGCGCGATGCCGAGCCGGTCGAGGGCCCGCTCATGCTCGGGGTTGCGGCGGTCGGCCAGCAGGCCGGCGTGCACGGCCGGGTGCAGTGTCTTGACCCGCCCGTCGAGCACCTCGGCGAAGCCGGTGACCGCCTCGACGGCGGTGACGGGCACGCCGGCCTCGGCGATCCGGGCCGCGGTCGAGCCGGTGGACACGATCTCGATGCCGGCGTCGTGCAGGCCGCGGGCGAGCTCGTCCACGCCCGTCTTGTCCGACACGCTCACCAGCGCCCGGCGGATCTCGATGCGGCTCACCGGCCCATCATTCACCGGCCCTTCAGTCATCGGCCCAGCCTCGCCTTCCGGCCCTCGACGGACCATCCCTCGCGCACCATCCTGCCCACCGTCTCGACCAGCAGCGCCCGCTCGACGCCCTTCACCCGCTCGTGCAGCGCGTGCTCGTCGTCGTCGTCGAGGACCGGGACCGCGGCCTGGGCGAGAATCGGGCCGTCGTCCACGCCCGCGTCGACGACGATGAGCGAGCAGCCGGTGACCTTGACGCCGTACGCGAGCGCGTCGCGCACCCCGTACATGCCCGGGAACGACGGCAGCAGCGTCGGGTGGCTGTTGATCACCCGCCCACCGAACCGTGCCAGGAACGCCGGCCCGAGCAGCTTCATGAACCCGGCGGAGACCACCAGATCCGGCGCGTACGCCGCCGTCGCCTCGGTGAAGGCGCGATCCCACGCGGCGCGGTCCGGGTAGTCGTCGACCGGCAGGACGTACGTCGGCACCCCGGCCCGCTCGGCGCGCTCCAGCGCGCGGATGCCCGGCCGGTCCGAGCCGACCGCGACAACCGTGGCGCCGAAGTCGGGGTCGACGCCCGCGTCCAGCAGCGCCTGCAGCAGCGTCCCCTCGCCGGACGCGAGCACAACCAGCCCGGCCGCCACGTGTTGACCCTAGCGCTCCGGCATGGTCTGCTCCGCCGGCTCGGCGTCGGCAGTGTCGGCAGGGTGGGGACCACGGCCGGGGAGGATGGCGGCGGTCAGCGCTGCCGTCACGCCGATCTCGGCCGCGGCGGCGAGGCCGACCTCCCAGGCGGACGGTCCGACCGACGTCAGGTACCCGCCGCCGACCGAGCCCGCGGACAGCGCCGCGAGCACGGCCAGGCCGAGCGCGGCGACCAGCCCGGCCGCCGCGCCGCAGGCCG
>JBKOXW010000340.1:0-22539 GCA_046744115.1 Actinomycetota bacterium
CAGCTGGTACATGCCCGGCGAAGATGCATGGCAGCGGGGTGATCATACGATCGACTGCATCGTCTCCGACCCGGCCGGCAAGACAGTCGGCACGCTACGCGGCAGCCGACGCTGACCGCGCGCTCCAGCACCGGCTGAACAGTGGCCGCGGAAACGGATTCACCCGCGTGTTCGGTGTAGCCGACAGGGCATCGATCCGCGGCGAAGGGTTTCAGCACGCTGTCAACGTCGAGCAGCAGCACCGGCCGAGCGGAACCCATCGACGACGAGGCAAGTAGCAGCAGCATGAAGTGGTACAGCCTCAACGGAACGCTCGTATCCGGCTGGAGGAGCGCAACCTGCGGTGCTATTCTCCGGCTCGCAGGCGGACCAATCCGGCATATGTACGTTGGGTCGACCAGTACAACTGGGTGCCATACGGAGGGAATCAGTGCCAGCCAAGAGGGTACGGGCGCGGCGCGTCCTTGTGCCATTCCTTGGGCTTGCCATCGTTGTATTCCCGCCATCCGTTGGCGGCCTCGATCCGCTCCTTGGCTTGGCGTGCTCGGTGGTCGCGGAGCACGTCGACGATGATCCGCGGCAGCGGGATCTTGATCACCCCGTCGTCGATGGTCTGCAGGTGGCGACTGGGCGGCTGATAGCTGAGACGATGGCCGCATGAGGCCACATCACCTGCTCCGGGCGCTGATCGTGCTCTGTCTTGCCGCGACGTCCTTGGTCGCGGGTGCCTCGATCGGCAACGCTGCCCAGACCTGGCCGGGCAACGGTCGGACCGCGACACCGAAGAGCGCTGAGCGGATGCTCGAATATCCGGTCACGCTTGAGACCGAGGCGTGCCCGGCGCCGTTTGATGCGACCACCCGTTGCGGTGTGGCCACCGTGCCGGCGAACTGGGCGAAGCCCGATGGCCGCACCCTGGAGATCTGGTTCGCATGGATCCCGGCGCCGAGCGGCAGGTCGACGGGGGTGACGGTGCCGTTCCACGGCGGGCCCGGTGAGGCCATCTCGGAGTTCGCCGACCTCTACCTGGCTCTGGTGCCGGCGCTGCCGGACCGGGACATGTTGATCGTTGACCTGCGCGGCAACGGCAGATCCGGACGCTTGGGCTGCCCCGCCCTCGACACCGCCCAGTGGAGGGCTGATGGCCAGGAGCAGGTGGACGCGATGGGCGACTGTGGGCAGCAGGTCGGTCCACCGCGCGACGACTACACCACGGTGGGCAGTGTGTTGGACGTGGAGGCGATCCGGCGGGCATTGAACCTGCCCAAGCCCTCGCTGCTCGGGGCGTCATACGGAACGTGGGGGGTCCAAACGTACGCGGCGCTGTTCCCCGACCTGGTGCAAGCCGCGGTGATCGACGGGATCATCCCGTTCGATCACGATCCCTGGGGCCGCATGTACACCGACGGGATGCAGCGGGTCCTTCGGCTGCGCTGCGAACGAACCATGCTGTGCGACCCCGACGAGGCCGACGCGCGGGTGCGTGCTGTAGCGGCTGGCCTCGCCGCACACCCGGTGCCGTTCCCGAACAGCACGCGGCTGTTGACCGAGGGCACCTTCTCGGGCCTGAGCGTCTACGCCATCCAGTACGCCTTCGCCGACTACCTCGCCACCGTCGACCGGGCCCTCGACGGCGACTACACACCGATGCTGGCGTTGACCGAGGCGATATCTGCGCTGCCGCCGCCCAACCCGCTCGGTGGGGGCCGGGCACTGGCGGCCGTGGTGGCGTGCAATGAGTACAGCGCGCCGTTCGACCTTGACCACAAGCTCGCGAAACGGACCGCTGAATTTGACCGAGGGCTGGCTGGGCTGCCCGACGACGCGTTCGGGTGGTTCTCCAAGCAGGGTTGGGTCGACTCCGCGATGGAACAGGTGAACTTCTGCCTCGAATACCCCAACCCAGCGTTCTCGTCCAAGCTGCGACCGCCCTACGACGGGCCATTCCCCGACCTGCCGGTGCTGATGCTCAACGGCGACATCGACCTGCAGACCCCGTTGGAGATGGCCGAGCGGGCGAAGCAGGACTGGCCGAACAGCGTCTTTCTCACCATCGAAGACGCCACCCACGTCACCCTCACGACCAGCGAATGCTCGCTGGGCGCCGCCCTGAGCTTCCTACAGAACCCGGTACTCCCCGACCCAGGAACCTGCGACAACTAGACCACACCGACCTGACACGCACCGCGCCCGCTCGTCCAGTGACCGATTCCGTCGCATCGGCCACACCAGTGAGGCCATCGGTCCGAACCTCTATGAGCCGGTCCCGGGCCGAGTACGTCGCGGCAGGGCACCGCCGCCTGCCAGCGACACCCATCGGCGACGGCCTCTTGATCTTGAGTAGTGTTCGACATGGGTCCGCTCCCTCCTTGCAGGGTGTGGATCAAGGGGTCCGTTCGGTGTGTCCGCACCGGCGGACCCCGCCCACGATCAGTCGTCTCGCGCGCGAGGTCCAGGTGGACCGCGAATCAGCGTGCTACCGGCTGACGGCAGCGCTGACGGCAACGAGGGCAGCCGACGCCCACCATCACCGCATGCCACCACACGCGGTGAGCAGGCACAACGCGGCGCACGCGGCTACCGGCGACAACTGAAAAGCGGAAGGTCGGCGGTTCGACCCCGCCCCTGCCCATACACCACCTCTGACCAGCGCGAACCTGCGTCGAGCGGTTGCCGCCGGCGAACGCCGGCCCTGGCAACGGTGAACGACGTTACCGGCACAGCATCGGCGTGTCGCAATACCCCAGATCACCCGCCAGACGACTTTGCCGACCCCCTGCTTAACGGCCGGTCGTAGGCAGTCTCCACGTCCTCAGCTGGCGCGCCCCGGATGCCTCTGAGACGCGACCGAACGGCCCGGGAAGGTAAATTAGGTCGGCCGAGCTCAGTTTGGAGGTTTGCTGTTGACAAATGGTTACCCGAAAGGCATCGAATGTGATGCACATCACATCTCATGCTGGCCCCGAATAAGCGTCGAGGCCGCGCATCAGAGGATGCACGGCCTCGAGCGAGAGCGTACCTACTTGGCCCGAGCGGTGACTGACGCTGCCTTGGCGCGACTTCGGCGAGCGGGCTTGACCAACGGCTCGGGCGCACCGGTGGCCGCTCGGAGCGCTCTGACGTCCTTGGCGTCGTAGGCTGCGAGCACACCGCCAGCGATGCGGCCGCGGGTGCTCAGCTCGACGCCGTTGGAAGCAGCCCACTGGCGCACCTGGGCGAGGTCCGGACGCCGGCCGGACGACTGCCGGGCAGAGGCGGCGCTCCCCCGCTGGCCCCCAACCCTCCGGGCGCGTTGCATGTACTTGTCGAGAGCGGAGCGCAACTCGTTGATGTGGTCGTCCGAGAGGTCGATCTCGTACTCGGTGTTGCCGAATGCGAAGCGGATTGTTTCCGTCGCTTCGAGTGACGGGTCCAGGTCGTCCGTGAGCTGGACCAAGGTCTTGGTAACCATACGAGCGATGGTCCGCTTCCCATAGTGCTTTCGCAACTGAAGCGGCTGTGATTGATCTAACCGAGACCTTCAGAAGCGAGAGCGGCGCTGGATGAGCCATTCTTGGCACGAATGACGGTAGCCCCGAACCCTTTCGCCCTCGCGGTCGACTTTGCTGCTGTTTCTTCGAGCCTTCTCCGTGCCGGCGCGACCCGTGGGGTTGAGCAACGAACTGCCTCGGCGAGTTGTGGTGGTTCGGTCAGCGCGAGATCGCCGACATGGTCGTGCGCCACCGGTACGGCGCCATCCAGGCCAGTCACGACGTCTCGCAGTCGCACGCCGTGTGAGACTCGCCTGCTGGTGGATCGACGGGCCCGGCGAAGCGTTCGTGGTCTCCACGACGCCGGCGACGGCACAGGTCGGGACCATTCTCTGGCGCTACATCGGCGCGGCGCATCAAAAGGCGGATCGCCGGGCGCGTCACGCTCGACGCCAAGTGCTACGTCGGCCAGGAGCTTGTGGAGTATGGCCGCATGGCCCGCCTACTACGACCAGGCCGCCGTCCAGGGCATCCACGCCCCTCGCACCGAGGTCGAGAGATGGCCAACCGATGGTCGACGCACCACCCTGGCTTCGGCAGGTCAGCCGCGCCGAACTGCTGCCCGGCCGGGCGGCGACCGCCGCCCCGCCACTCCACCTGCGGGCTCGTCGGGCATGTCATCGGCAGCCCGCAGGTTGCAGCTGAGCGAACGGCAAACGTCGCGGCCGGCTCGTGCGGGTGGGGTGCGCGTCGTCGTCCGGCAGTACCCGACGACCAAGTTCTTCCTTCTCGCGTTCCTGGTCACCTGGGCCGTGTGGGTCCCCAGGGTTCTCGCCCCCTGGAGGCGTCGCCGGCACGGTGGCTCCGCTGTCGACGTACGGTCCGGCCACCGCGGCGGTCATCGTGGCGGCGATCGGAGCAAACTTCCGCAACCTGGGCGCCCGGCTCGTGCGCTGGCGGGTCGGGTGGCAGTGGTACGCCGTCGTACTGCTCGGGCCGGCCGCGTTCTACGCAACTGTTAGAGCGCTACTTGCCGGGTTCGGATGGTCCGGTGAGCTCGACCAACCCGACGCCGTTCGGGCAGGGCTCATCGGTGTCCCACCGTTGTTCTTGGCGTTGGTCCTGACTGACGGGCTCGGCGAGGAAACCGGTTGGCGCGGCGTCGCGCTGACGAGGTTGCTTTAAACGCATCGGCCCGATCCCGGTGAGACTGATGGTCGCTAATCGACCGTTGACACCGCCGAGGCTCGACACAAGACTCGAAGGCGCCTGGCAGGCCAGCGCCAACACGTTGCCAGGCGCCGGGCAAGTAGACGGGGGACGGGGTGCGCGGCGTCGCAACCGGTCGCTGAACCCAGCCGGTTGCCCGATCTTGGCGTGCTGTCCTCATAGGGAAGGGACACGCCATGGCCACTACTGCCGCCGACAGGCCGGCCGCGCAGCCGCGTGGCGCCGTCGCCGCACACACCGAGGATGCGGTCAAGATCTACGGCCGGGGGACGACCGAGGTTCGCGCGCTCGATGGAGTGACTGTCGGCTTCGCGGACGGCGAACTCGGCGCCATCATGGGCCCGTCCGGCTCTGGCAAGTCGACGCTCCTGCACTGCATGGCCGGGCTGGACACGCTTACCTCAGGTAGGGCCTTTATCGGTGACCAGGACCTGAGCGCCCTTGGCGATAAGGACCTGACCGTCCTCCGGCGAGACAGGGTCGGTTTCGTCTTCCAGGCGTTCAACCTGGTCCCCACCCTGACCGCGCGCGAGAACGTCACGCTGCCCTTAGCCCTGGCTGGTCGCAAGGGTGAGCAGGGCTGGGTCGACCAGGTCGTGAGCACCGTCGGCCTCTCCGACCGAATGACCCACCGGCCGAGCGAGCTGTCGGGCGGGCAGCAGCAGCGGGTCGCCATCGCCCGGGCGCTGGCCAGCCGCCCGCAGATCATCTTCGCCGACGAGCCGACGGGGAACCTCGACTCACGCTCGGGCGCCGAGGTATTGGGGTTCCTGCGCCGCGCTGCCGACGAGATGGGCCAGACGATCGTCATGGTCACCCATGACCCGGGCGCGGCCAGCTACGCCGATCGCGTCCTGTTCCTCGCCGACGGCAGGCTGGTCGACGAGATGCCGCACCCGACCGCCGCCCGGGTGCTCGATCGCATGAAGAAATTCGGGGACTGAGCGGCATGTTCCGGGTCACTATCAAGGGACTTCTCGCACACAAGTCCCGCCTGGCCATCACCACGTTGGCGGTGATGCTCGGCGTCGCATTCATGGCGGGCACTCTCGTGCTCACCGACACCATCCGCAACACCTTCGACGACTTGTTTGGGGACGCCTACGAGGGCACCGACGCCGTCGCCCGCGAGGAGGCTGCGTTCAGCAACCCGAATGCTGCCGGCGAAGTGCGCGGCCGCGTCGACGCATCGCTCGTCGACACGGTCGCTGCCGTCGACGGAGTGGCGACGGCTGAGGGGTTCATCCAGGGCTACGCCCGCGTCATCGACAAGGACGGCGACCCGATTGGCAACCCCGAGATGGGCGCGCCGACCTTCGGGGGCAACTGGAACGAGTCGCCCGATCTCAACACGTTCGTGCTGGTGGCGGGCCAGCCGCCGCGCGCCGATAACGAGATCGTCATCGACAAGAAGAGCGCCGACGACGCCGGCTTCCGCGTCGGCGACACGGTGACCGTGGTTGCCCAGGGCCCGCCGCAGCAGCTGATGCTCTCCGGCATCGCCAAGTTCGGCGACGCCGACAGCCCCGGCGGCGCCTCTTACGTGCTCTTCACTACCGCCGCCGCGCAGCGCCTCGTTGCCGAGCCCGGAAAGTTCGACGGCGTCGGCGCGGTGGCCGATCAGGGCGTGTCGCAGCGGGAGCTCGCCGACCGGATCGACGCGGTGGTGCCTGCCGGTGTCGAGGTGCTGACGGGCGAGGAGATCACCACCGAGAGCCAGAGCGACATCGAGGCCAACCTGTCGTTCTTCAACACGTTCATGCTGATCTTCGCTGTCGTTGCGCTTCTCGTCGGCTCGTTCATCATCTTCAACACGTTCTCGATCACGGTCGCCCAGCGAACCCGAGACAACGCGCTGTTGCGGGCGGTCGGCGCGAGCAAGCGTCAGGTGCTGGTATCGGTGCTCATCGAGGCCCTGATCGTGGCCGTGGTCGCCTCCCTCATCGGGCTGGTGGCGGGGCTCGCCGTCGCGGCCGCGCTCAAGGCCCTTCTGGCCGGGTTCGGCTTCGATCTCCCGGCCGGCCCAATCGTGATCACGCCCCGGACCGTGGTGATCTCCCTCGTCGTCGGGGTGGTTATCACCGTCGTGGCTGCGCTCTCGCCGGCGCGCAAGGCGGGGAAGGTGGCGCCGGTGGCGGCGATGCGGGACGTGGAGGTGGGCAGCACCGGCTACGGGTCGAAGCTGCGCATCGCGGTCGGCACTGTCGTGCTCGGGCTCGGGGTCCTGTCGCTGCTGGCCGGGCTCTTCGGCGGCGGGTCCGGCGCGCTACCCCTCGTTGGCCTGGGCGCCCTGTTGGTGTTCTTCGGTGTGTCCATACTCGGGCGCACCGTTGCCCTGCCGCTCAGCCGGATGATCGGCGCACTGCTCCCGCGGCTCAGGGGCATCACCGGGACTCTCGCCCGCGAGAACGCCATGCGAAACCCAAAGCGGACCGCCGCCACCGCATCGGCCCTGATGATCGGTGTTGGCCTGATCGGCTTCATCTCAATCTTCGCCGCGTCGACCAAAGCGTCGTTCAACGCCGCCATCGACAAGTCGTTCACCGGCGACTTCGTGATCGACTCGGGGGCCTTCGGGACCGGCGGGCTCGACCCTGGACTCGCCGCGAGGGTCAACGACCTGCCGGAGGTCGAGGCGGCTGCGGGAGTGAGGGTGGGCGCCGCCGAGATCAACGGCACACCCAAGCAGGTGACCGGCGTCGACCCCGCCACCGCCTTCGACATCATCGACGTCCAACCGCTCCAGGGCGACGCCGCAGCCCTCGACCGTAATTCGATCGCGCTGTTCAGGGACGTCGCCGATGCCGACAACCTCGCCGTTGGCGACACGGTGCCGGTGGTCTTCAAGGACACGGGTCCCCAGCAGCTCACCGTGGCGATGATCTACGGGGAGAACCAGCCCGCCGGCGACTACCTACTGGGGATCGACGCGTACGAGGCCAACTTCACCGACCAGTACGACGCCTTCGTCTTCATCGACAAGGCCAACGGCGTCAGTACGGCCAGCGCACTCGCCGCGGTCGAGCGGGTCGCGAACGACTACCCGGGTGCGGACGTGCGCGACCGCGCCGGCTTCAAGAAGGACCAGTCAACATTCGTCGACCGGCTGCTCAATTTGATCTACGTCATGCTCCTGCTCGCCGTCGTCATCGCGCTCCTCGGCATCGGGAACACGCTGGCCCTATCGATCCTGGAGCGCACCCGGGAGCTCGGCCTGCTGCGCAGCGTGGGCATGACCCGCCCACAGCTGCGCTCGACCATCAGATGGGAGTCCGTGATCATCGCCATCCAAGGAACGCTGCTCGGACTGGCGATCGGCCTGTTCTTCGGCTGGGCGCTGGTGCGGGCACTGAGCGACGAGGGCATCGATCACTTCCAGATCCCCTACCTCACCCTGGCCATCGTGCTCGTGCTGGCCGGCCTGGCCGGGGTGCTGGCCGCCATCCTCCCAGCCCGCCGCGCCGCCAAACTCGACGTCCTCCGTGCCATCGTCACCGAGTAGCCGCAGCGAACCGCGACTGGCCGACCGGCGCCGCGCCACGAAGTGGCGGTTGCTTGCCAACTTGTTCCTGTCGCCGTCGTGCGCGTTCGCCCGCGGGGAGGGTTCGGTGCAGTGCCCAGCCAAGCGCTGCGCCGCCAAGCACGTCTAGCGGTAGATGGGCGCCGACGTAGATCCGCGCCAGACCCACTAGCGGCGCCACGACGACCGGAAGCGCGCGGGCCGGCCCGTCCAGCGTGTGCCATGCCTCGAGCGCCAGGGCCGTCGAGACGGCGGCGTGGCCGGACACGAAGCCTTTCCCGGTAGCCGGTCGGCCGCGCACGAGCGTGCCCGGGAGCAGGTCGGTCGGCCGCCCCCGGCCAACCCAATGCTTGACGACCTTCGCAAGGCAGTACGCGGTCAGCCCCGAGACCGCTAACCGGCCGGCGGCCTCCCGGCGCCCGGCGGCAACGGCGACGGCTGCTGCAGCCGGGGGCGCGCCGAGTGCGCCCGACTGCATGATCACCCACAGTGGACGGTGCAGTACATCGGGCATCTGGTTGATCTGGGCGGATATCTGCTCCTCCCAGTGGGACACGGTGTGGCTGCGGGCGAACAGCAAAGTCGCGCCGAACGGCGCCCATGCGCCGGCCACCCGGCCCACCGTCATCCAACCCGCTCCGGTTCGCGATGATCGCCCGTCCGTGCCAAACCGGCCCGCCCCGCGCCCTGACGGCCTGCACCAGCGCCGGCCAGCCCAGCGCAAGTCCAACGCCGAGCAGCCCGCCAGCAACGGTGTCGGAGAGCCAGTACGCGCGAAGGTACACCCGCGACATCGCCATCACGAACGAGAAGACCACCGTGTACGTCTCCCAGCGAGCCCGGCGCCCGCAGCGTCTCACCCGCTCTCCCACATGGTGGTGCTTTCCACAGGCGCCGCCGGCGACGACCGACCGGCGAGCCGCCGCCGCTGCCGAAGAGCCTGGGAGTAACCGGCAAGGTTTGGTTAGCCGGGCTGGCCGCTCTTCTCGGGTGGATGCTCATACTGCTCGCGTCCCCGGCCGCGCGACGACTCACCGAGCGGATCGACGCCGCGGTGCTTCAACAGGTCGCCAAGCGGCGGACGGAATGGCTGACCGATGCGATGACGGCAATCGACAGGGTCGCAACGGGCTGGACCCTGACCGTCGTGGCGGTCGTGATGATCGTGCTGCAGACGGCGTTTCGCCGGTGGCGGCACCTGTTCACGTTTCTGGCAAGCATTGTCATTGTCGAGCTGATCGGTAGCAACCTGTATGACGGGTTCTCTCGACCGCGGCCATACGGCGTGACGGCAATCGGTCGATGGGCCGGCTCGGCCCACCGATGCGACAGGCGGCGCCGGCGGGTCAGTAACGCAACCATGTTGCCCCGCATGAAGGCGCCAGCCTCGGCGCCATATGGGATAGCGAAGGTGCTCTCGGCAAGATCTGGTCGATCGGCCAAGGTCACGATGTCCACCCCGCCATGCTGCCGCACCACCGAGGACCATCAGAGGTCACGGCGATTTCGACGACCCGCGCGCGAGCAGGGCGGGAGCAGAAGTCAGGCGCGTGGCCGTGGAATCACCTATGCCACCGGGGCTGGTTGAGTACGTCCGGCGCGGCGAGCTGAGTACAACAGCGGACGCGCGGTGCCGTCAGGTCCTGCTGGAATCATCGCGTGTCGCGCGTCCGGTCAGCCGCGACGGCTGACATGGTGCCCAGCAATCCGGATCAGGGCCGGCGAGTCCTCGCGCGGGCGTGGCGGGGGCGAGGCCGCGGAGCGAGCGCGACCGCGGAGCTGATAGCGCAGAGTGCAGTCTTTCTGTCCCGGGATCCGCGGCTGGGTGCGGTGTTGCCCGCTGGCGCGGCCGAGTTGAGCAGGCGGTTCCTCGCGGCCGGGCACCCAGCCAAGCTGCTGCTGGTCAGACTGCTCTGCTGCCCCGGCCTGCGGGGTGGCGTCACCGCCGTCGAGCGCGCGGTTCTCCCGGGCATCCAGCTCCATTACGCCGTCCGCAAGCGCCTCATCGAGGACGCGGTGTGCGCCTTCCTGGCCGGCGGCGGTACCCAGATCGTCGTCCTCGGTGCCGGCATGGACACGTTGGCGAGCCGGCTCGCACCGCAGTTTGGGCACGTCCAGTTCGTGGAGATCGATCATCCGGCGGCGCAGCGACTCAAGCGCCGGGGGGTCGGGGCGGTGCCGCCGCAGAACCTGCGTCTGCACGCCGCCGACCTGCGCCGCACCAGGGTCGATGTCGCCCTGGCGGGCGTGCCGGGGTTCCGCCTGGGGAGGCGCACCTTCTTCGTCCTGGAGGGAGTCACGATGTACCTCACCGAAACCGCGGTAACCGCGACGCTCAGTTCCTGCGCGGACACCGGCGGCGCGGGGACCCGCATCGCCTGGACCTTCATGGAGCCCGACGAGCGGGGGCGGATCGCCTTCCGGCGCTCGCGTCCGGGCTTGGTGGGTGCCTGGCTTGCCAGCAAGGGCGAACCCTTCACCTGGGGGATCGTTCCCGCTGCCGTCCCCGCCTTCCTCGAACCGCTCGGCCTGCGTGTCGTGCAGATGGCCGGCGCAGCAGACCTTCGCGCCCGGTACCTCACGCCTGCCGGGATCGAGGACAGGCTCGCAGAGGGGGAGGGCATCTGTGTGTGCGAGGTCTCGTCATGACCGCGCCGATCGTGCTGAACGACGTGCACTCACGGCTCAATCCGATCCGGGTCCGAGAGCTGGTATCACCCCGCTCGGTCGAGCAGATAGTCGCCGTGGTCCACCGGGCGGCTAAGGCGGATCTGCCGATCTCCATCTGTGGCGGTCGGCACGCCATGGGCGGGCAGCAGTTTGTCGAGGGCGGACTGCAGCTCGACCTCACCTCATTCGACCGGGTCGTCGACTTCCGCCCTGGCCAGCGGCTGATCACCGTGCAGGCTGGTATGCAGTGGCCTGGTCTGCTCGCGGCCCTGCACAGACTGCAGGCGGATGACACCCACCTACTGACCTTCCGGCAGAAACAGACCGGAGCCGACCGCCTGAGCATCGGCGGGGCTCTCAGCTCCAACATCCACGGGCGCGGCCTGCGCTTCAAGCCCTTCGTCGAGGACGTCGAGTCGTTCACGCTCCTTGATGCACACGCTCGGCTGCGCCGCTGCAGCCGCACGGAGAACGCCGACCTATTCGCACGGGTCATAGGTGGCTACGGCCTGTTCGGCGTCATCTGCGAGGTTATGCTGCGGCTGGTGCCGCGCCGCAAACTCCGGCGGGTGGTGCGGATCACCACGCTCCACCAGGCCGAGGCGTCGTACGATCAGATGCTCGCGGACGGCTTCGAGTATGGCGACTTCCAGTTCGCCATCGAGCCCAACAGCCCGGGCTTCCTCGACCAAGGGGTTCTCTCCACCTACCTACCGGTGGGCGACGACGTGCCGATCACCGCCTCCCCGATCGAACTGACCCCGGAACTCTGGCAGCAACTGCTCGTGCTCGCCCATACCGATCGGACTCGGGCGTTCAAGGTCTACGCCGACCACTACCGCGCCACCGACGGCCAGGTCTACTGGTCCGACCTGCACCAGCTGGGCGTCTACGTCGACGGTTACCACGACCGGTGCGGCGCATCCGCGAGCGAGATGATCACCAGGTGTCGCTGCCGCGCGCGACGCTCACCGACTTCATGGCGGCATGCCGCGACGACTTCAGGACGCACCACGTCGAGCTCATCTACGGCACCATACGGGCGATCAGAGGAGACGACGAGACGTTCCTGCCGTGGGCGCACGGAGACCGCGCCTGCGTCGTCTTCAACTTGCACGTCCGGCACCACCCCGCCGGCATCGCCAAGGCGGGCGAGGACTTCCGCCGGATCATCGACCGCGCCCTCGAACGAGGCGGGAGCTTCTACCTCACCTACCACTGCTGGGCGACGGCTGAACAGATCGTCGCCGCCCACCCGCGCTTCCTCGACTTCCTGCACGCGAAGCTCGCCGACGACCCGGGCGAACGCGTGCAGAGCCAGTGGTACCGACGCTGCCGTTCCCTCTTCTCGGCCGACATTCGCACGTGATCGGTGCGGTGGCCCCGCCCGCATGCACCTCCTGGTCGGGGCAGTCCCGGTCGGCACCGGTGGCGATGACCGTGACGTCGACGCCCACCACCCTCCGCGACCCAAGGGAACCCTGTGGCCAGGTGTGAGTTGCGGCGGGCCGCATCCGCGGTGGGAGCCGCGTCGGCTGGAGTTCAAGCGTCTGACCCGGCTGCGGGTCGGCGGGGCAGCGATCGAACGCAGCGACGGGCCGCTGGTGAGGCCCTGCTCGAGGCCGGGCTGCGGGTCGTGGTCGTCACCCCCCGCCAGGTCAAAGGCCTGCGCAGCTGCTACTCCGGCTCCGGCGCGAAGTCCGACGCCGGGGATGCCTACCTGCGCGCGGACGTGCTGCGCACCGACGGGCATCGGCTGCGACGCTGAGCCAAGACAGCGCAGCGACCCAGGTGCTGCGCGCGGTGACCTGTCCTCGGTCGGCACCCAGGTGCATCATGTGCGTAGCCCATGGCACGGGCTGGGCCTTCGTCTGGGAGGTAATCGTGGTCTCGGAGCCGGATGGGCTTGGCCTTGCCGACGCGCTGGAGGTGTTGCGGGAGCAGCTGGCGGAGGCTCAGTTGAAGGCGGCCGCAGCAGCGGTCCAGTTCCCAATTGAATCGCTGACAATCGAGTTGAAGGTGGCCGTGACGAAGCTCGGGGAAGGCAGGGCTGGCTTCAAGGTGCCATTCGTTGGTGCCGAGCTAGGCGGATCCGCGTCCTACTCCCGGGAAGCCCTGCAGACCTTGACGGTGGTACTGGCGGCCCCAGTCGATCGAAACGGGAATCCGATTAAGGTGACCCGGGCCACCGACGAGGAGAAGGAGTAGCGAACTTCGGTGTCGGCGATCCCGATACGCCGGAGGGTTGTCAAGGTCAAGGCCGACCGGGGCAGCGCACAGAAGCCACGTCGGCGGTATGGCTCCGGATTCTTGGTGGGCGGCCGACGAGTGCTAACTGCCGCACACGTCGTCGAGGGCACGGTCTCGGTGACGGTGCAAGGGGTGGACCGGATCAGCCTTGAGGCCGACCTGAGTACGGCATTGATCGGTGACCCTCGGGGGCTGGACCTCACGCTAATGGAAGTGCCGGACGCTGAGGACCTCCCGAATGTGCCAATAGCCGTCGTGGACCGCGACGTCGTAACGGGCGGCGTCGTGGAGGGCTGTTGGTCGATCGGGTACCCTTCCTTTCAGGAGGTTAAGCGGGGCGAATCGCGCTGGCTGCGGGAGACGGTGCAGGTTGGCGGGTTCATACCGCCGCTTAGCGGCCTGGAGGAGAGGCTGCTGTCCCTACAGGTCACGAACACCCCGCGGGACCTGCCTGAGACCGTCAGCCTCGCCGAGTCGGAATGGTCGGGCATGTCAGGTGCCGCCGTGTTCGCGGGCGAGTTTCTCGTGGGCGTGGTTGCGGAGCACGCGCGGCGTCGCGGTGTCTCTGACATCACGGTGATGCCACTCGATCGGATCGGCGAGCCGGAGCTAGGCCCTTCGGATCCTGCGCCGTGGTGGTCGTTGCTCGGTGTCAAGGACCCATGGGCGCTCCCGCGGTTGCCGAAACCTGCGCTCCGACCGGAGCCCGCGTACCGGGCGGCAGTACGGGCCATCCGCGGGCGCACAGTGCTGGTTGGTCGCGAGCGCGAGCTCGCCGAGATCGCTGCGTTCGCCACCGGTGCCGGGGAGGCGTTCGGCCGGCCGATCGGTGCGGGAGACTACCTTCGGCTGGTCGCGACGCCATGGGCTGGGAAGACCGCCTTATTGGCCGAGGCGGTGCTCTCGGCAGCGCCCGAGGTGGACGTGGTCGCCTACTTCCTCGTCGCTCGGGAGTCACGAGCCGACAGGGACCATTTCCTTGCGGCGGTGCTTCCACAGCTGGCATGGCTGCTCGACAAGGATCCCCCCGACCGGTTGGAGCTGGACGAGTTCTCGTCGCTGTGGAACTCCGCCGCTGAGCGAGCCAAGGCACTCGGGCGGCACCTCCTGCTGGTCGTCGACGGACTGGACGAGGACCTCCGGCCGGAGGTGAGCGTCGCCGACGCACTCCCCTCGACGTCGCTGGGGGCGCGCGCGCGGGTTCTGGTTTCAAGCCGTACTCCCACGGTTCCGCTCCGTGTAGAGGCCAAGCATCCGCTCCGCACGAGCGTGACCGTCACCTTGGCCGACAGCCAGAAGGCCACGGAGGTAAAGACCCTGGCCCAGCAGGAGCTGGATCTGCTGTTGGCGGCCGACTCGGTCAGCGCAGCCGGCACCATGCTTGCCTACGAAGTCCTCGGGCTCCTCACCGCGGCCGTCGGCGGTCTCTCGGTGGAGGACCTCGCTGCGATGATCCCCGATGCAAGCAAGCCCACCGTCCGTACATTCGTCACAAGGTATGCGAGCCGGAGCCTGCAACAGGCCAGCGACGGCGCCGGCTACCAGTTCGCCCACCAGACACTGCTCGACACCTGCCGAGCGCACCCGGATGTCGGTGACAAGGCTTACTGCGAGCGGATTCACGCCTGGGCCGACATATGGCACGGCAGAGACTGGCCAGCCTCCCGGGAGGACGATACGAGCACACCGCGCTACCTGCTTGGCTCCTATCCCAAGATGCTCGCCGGCGCTCCGCAGGCGCCGATACCGCGGCAAGCCGACACGAGGCGCCTTGGGGCAATCACAACGGACGTGAACTGGGTCGACGCCGCCGTCACCCGAATCGGCGTCGACGCTGTCCTTTCGGCCCTGCAAACCGCGGCCGGACTCATCCCAACGAACGCCGCTATCGCTTCGATGCTTAGGCTGCTGGAGCTTCAGGCACACCATTTACGGCCGCCACGACCCGTGAACCGGCCGGGTTATGCTGCCACCCAGTTGGCGTGGGAGGCGTTATCGAGCGGGATGCACGAGGTGGGACGAGCGGCCGCCGACCGGCTTCGAACGTATCCCGCACCACAGTTGGTTCCCATCTGGACGAACAATCGCACGGCTCGGCACCTGGTTGGCCTGATCGGCCGGCACAACGGCTCGGCCGAGGCCGTGTCGGCGCTCGCGGACGGACGGGTCGTCTCCGGCGGTCGTGACGGGACGGTGCGGTTGTGGGACCCGGCCGCGAGAGGCGGGCGGGGCCGCGAGCTGGGCAAGCATGCGCTCGTGCGGCCGGTGGCAGCTCTTCCGAATGGGTGGGTGGTGTCCGCCGGAGGCGACGGGGTAGTGCGATTGTGGGACCCGGCCGCGCCCGATGACCGGGGCCGCGAACTTGGCCGCCATAAGGGGCGGGTGCACGCACTTTCGATCATGCCGGACGGGCAAGTGATATCTGGTGGCGACGACGGTGTTGTGCGGCTATGGAATCCGGCCACGCCGGATGACCCGGGGCGCGAGCTGGGCCACCACCATCATGTCATTAGCGTGTTGGTGGCTCTCCCGAACGGACGAGTGGTATCCGGTGCTCGCGATGGGACGGTGTGCGTATGGAACCCCGCCGCGCCGGATAACCGCAAGCTGCGCCGTCATTTCGGCTGGGTGACGGCCTTGGCGGCCCTTGCCGACGGGCGGTTCGTGTCCGCCGGTATCGACGGGGCGGTGTGGGTTGGGAGTCCGTCCACAGCCGGTAACAGCGCATGGCAGCTGCTCGGCCGCCACGCTAGCGGCGTGAACGCTGTAGCAGTGCTCGAAGACGGACAGGTCGTATCTGCTGGGGTCGACCGGGTAGTGCGGCTGTGGAACCCGGCAACGGCAAACGATCCCGGGCGCGAGTTGGGTCGCCACGAGTTCGCAGTGAACGCAGTGGCGGTCCTTCCAGATGGGCGCGTGGTGTCCGCGGGCGACGAGGGCGCGGTTCGACTATGGGATCCGGGCACACCAGTCGGTCAGGACCGCGAGTTGGGTCGGCACCAGTTCTCGTTGACTGGCCTCGTTGTGCTTCCGAGCGGCGGCGTCGTGTCTGCCGGCCGTGACGGGGCGCTGTGGTTGTGGGATCCAGCAGCGCGCGGAGACCTGGTCCGCGAGAGCGGCGACGAATTCGGGGTGCACAATGTGGTCGCCCTCACCGACGGCCGGGTTGTCTGCGATCGGCGCGATGGGGCCCTGCGTTTGTGGGACCCGGCGACGCCGGACGATCCGCTGCGGGAACTGGGTCGGCACGAATTCAGCCCGCGCCTCGCAGCTACCTCGGACGGACGGGTTGTATCCGGTGGGAACGATGGAGCGGTGCGGTTGTGGGACCCGGCGACACCGGGCGATCCGGTCCGGGAACTGGGCCGCCACGAGTTCGACATTACAGCCGTAGCGGCACTCGAGGACGGGCGGGTCGTGTCCGCTGGACGCGACGGCGCGGTGCGGCTGTGGGATCCGGCCGCGCCAGAGGACGAAGGTCGACTCCTTGACAGCCACATTGGGCTGGTGAACGCATTGGCGGCTCTACCGGACGGGCGACTGGTGTCTGCCGGGGAGGATGGCACGATCCGGCTGTGCGACCCCGCCGCCCTCGATGACAGCGGGCGCGAACTCGGTCGTCAAGAATCCGGGGTGAGCGCGTTGGCGGCTCTCCCAGACGGGCGAGTCGTGTCCGGTGAACGGAATGGACGACTGCGTCTGTGGGATCCGGCAGCGCCGGGTGACACCGGCCGCGACATCGGTCATCACGAACGATTCGTAGCCGCGCTAGCGAGCCTTCGTGACGGCCGTTTGGTGTCTGTCGGAGGCGACGGCGCGCTCCGCCTATGGGATCCAGCCGCGCCCGACGAACAGAGCCGCGAGCTCGGCCGGGGCAACGGATGGGTGACCTCAGTGTCAATCCTTCCAGATGGCCGTCTAATCGCTGCCACAGGGGGGAGCCTCACGACATTCGAGTTGACGGCGACGCACGGCGGCGAGTCGTCGCCGTCCAGTGGCTGACGAGTTAGTTGCGGCCGCGCACCCGTCTTCGTGGAGCCGACCGGCGGCGCCTCCTCGAGTTCGGACGTGGCCGCCGCCAGTTGCTCGTGGTTCGTCGCGGCCCACACCCCCCACCCTGTCGCTGAACGCTCGAGCGTCAGCCGGCCGTCTCCGGCTGCCCGCTGCAACAACTCGACCGCGGCGGTGCCGTCGGCGTCGGTCACCGCCGCGGGCGGTCGCCCGGGTCGGGGCTCGATCTCCACCCCCGCAGGCTACCGGGGCCCCTGTTGGATTCCAGAAATAGCGTTGTTGTGGCCCGTCGATTTCGGTGCCGGTACTTGCCGGCGCAGCGCCCGCGCCTCTTACCGAAGTCAAGATTGCCGCCTTGCTCGCCTCGTCGCCCTGCTCGACGTCTGAGCGGTCAGCGTCGGATTCGCCGCAGCGACCACGAGGCGCCGTCGTCCTCGGAGACCAGCACGGCGAGGTCGTTGGTGTCGGTGGTGCCGTACAGCAGTCTTCCCGGCCCTCGCCGGACGTCCCGCAGTCGCGCGGAGTGGCCCTCGACGGTCCGGTCCGATACCGGCTCGAGTTGACCGTTCCGGTCGATCCGCCAGGTGACTCCGTTCTCCCGGCTTATCAGCAGCCCACCGCCGGTGAGCCCGACCGCAGATCGCGCCGAGTCGGGCCACACCGGCAGGGTGACCGGCGCCCACCCGGTGTCCGGCTGGGACGGGTCCCCGATCCACCAGATGTTGGTCAGGTTGTTTCTGCCGACGAAGCCGTCGTGGTCGCCGGCCAGGAGGTAGGTAGCACCGCCACCGGGTGCCGAGACCAACCGCACCCAGCCGACCGCCGCGTCGCCGGGTACCCGCAGTCGCTGCCAGCTCCGGCCGCGGTCAGGGCTGTACGCGGTCTGCACCCGGCCGCTGTGTCGGCCGGCGCCGGCGACCCAGATCACACCGTCATCGCCAAGGGCGAGCGACTGAACCGGCGTGCCCGGTGCCAGCGCGGGGTTCGAGCGCAGGTGGCTGCGAATCCCGGTGTCCGGATCGAGGACGCTCACCAGCGGCGTGCTCACCCGTGGTGTGCAGCCGGTGCCGCAGACGTCGATATCGGGCTGCAGACCGGCCGGCACCGCGGCCAGCGGCGGACCGTTGGTCAGCTGGTGCCCCTGGTAGGCCGACTCCCCGCCGTCGGCGCTCAGAAGCACCATTCGCGCAGCCGGGTCGATCACCGTGAGCCGGTCGGCGCCCGGGTCGACCCGCAACCGGGCGGCGAACCCGGCGTCCGGTTTGGGTCTGGCCAGGGGCAGGTCCGTCGGATGCCAGCGGCGGCCTCGATCACCGGATACCCACAGCTGGTATCCACAGCGGATCGGCTCGTCCGCGCCGGTGCACGCGCCGACCAGCGCGTAACCCCGCTCCGCCCCGAACCGCACGTCGATGAGCTGCATGGTCGCCGGCGGGCCGCCGGTCGGGCCTGCTTCGGCCAGCCGTATCGGTGCGCCGCCGTCGATCTGGCCGGCACGCCCCACCACTACGGTGACGGCGACTGCCAGCCCGAGGATCCCGGCGGCCCGGCGCTGCCGCCGGGCGACAGCCCGATCCCGGAGCTCCTCGAATAGCGGCAGCTCGACCGCAAGCTCGATCGCGGTCCGCAGGCCGGCGAAGTCCGGATCAGCCAGAGCAGGCGGGCCGCTCTGCCCCGTCCGGAGTACCTCGGCAAGCCGAGCCCGGCCGAGGGCGCGCCGCGCGTTGAGGGTGCCGACGTCGATCCCCATGATCTCGGCGGCCTCGGCCGGCGGCAGCCCGGCGAGTTCGTGCAGGGTGACTGCCTCCCGCTGGGTGGCAGGCAGCCGGCGCAGCGCGACGACCAACGCGACGTGCTGCGGCCCAACCAAACCTTGGATCGGCTCCAGCCTGCCTTGGCCCAGCAGCAGGCCGAGGCGGGCGCGATGGCACACCCGGCGGCGGGCGACGGTGACGGCGACCAGGCGCAGCCTCGCCTCCGGATCGTCCAGCCGGAACCGACGTGGCCTCAGCAGCGCACGGACGAACGTCTCCCGCACCGCGTCCGCCGCCTGGTCGAAGTCCAGCGTCACCGCGTACGCCTGCGCGACGAGCCGCCGGTAGCAGCCGACATACAGCACACGCACGTCCTGCGACACCACTCCTCCCTCACCCCAGCGTCCTCCCGCCGCGACGGCGAGTCACGAGTCGGCGAAACGCTTCAGCCGGACGGCGGATACTGCTGCGCACCGGTGGGCGTGGCAGGCCGGGGCCGTGGCCGTCGCGGCGAGGCGATCCGCCGGGCGATCAGTGACCAGCTGGGGCTCACCGTCCTGGAGGTCACGCCCGTGGGGTTGGCGGCGTCCGGCGGCTCGACCCCGCTCCGTCTCCGCATCGCCGGCGAACCGGACACCTACGTCTTCGCGAAGCTCCACGCGAAGAGCCACGTCCGAGCCGACCGCTGGTACAAGCTCGGCCGGACGATCCTCTACGGGGCGCTCGAGGACGAGACCTCATTCCAGAACGTCGGCCGGTTCGTCCAGTACGAGGACTACACGCTCCGCCTCATGCAGGACATGACGCTCCCCGTCCCCGCGCCCTACGGCATCGTGGAGATCACCCCGGACCGACTCCGCCAGCACCCAGGACCAGCCGCGGCCGACCGCGCGTGGCGTCGCTTCGTGCCCTGGCAGGGACCCGCCACCCCCGGGGTTCGTCGGGAAGTTGTCCCGGGCGTCGTAGAAGTTGAGGTGGCGGTCCCCCGCCTGAGTCCTGCCGTCTGGTAGGTCTCGGGTGATCCGCTAAGAGCACCGCGAGGAAGGGGACCGCCGTCAGGAAGACCTACCAGAGCGGCCGGGCAGAGGCCAGGGCAGCGGCCGATGCGGTGGTGCCGGAGACGGCGACGATCGCGTTGGGTGAGATCGCCGAGTCGGCGAAGGAGGGCCTGCTTGCGCTGGCCGTGGGGGCGGCTTGCAGGTGATGGCCGCGATGATGCCCGAGTCGGTGAGCGCGCTGTGCGGGCCGAAGGGCCGGCGCGACCCGGACCGGGTCGGCTAGTCGGGCTACCGAGGCCGTGTCGGCTTGGCACGGCCTGCGCCACCCGCCCAACGGGTAACGCCCACCCGGTCGACAGATGCCGGCGCGATGCTGCTCGGCCCGGCGCGGTCAGGCGGCGCTGCCGGTTCCCGTCTCCGCAGCGCTCGGCACGTTACGGTGCCCGGACGAACGCCAGGACGTGCCGGGCCAGCTCCTCTCCGGCGTCCTCCTGCACGAAGTGATCGGCGCCGGCGATCACCGGATGGTCCCGGCCCTGCGCGCCGGCGAACGCCCTGCGCAGCACCGGGCCCATCTCGCCGGTGATCGGGTCTCCGTCGCTGAACGCGACCAGCAGCGGGGTGGTTGCGGCGGTCAGCGCGTCCCAGGCCGCCCGGTTGGCCGCGGATGCCGGATCGTCCGGTGCGGTCGGGACCAGCCGCGGCATGGCTCGCGGCCCGGCCTGGTAGCGCCCGTCCGGGAACGGCGCGTCGTAGCCGGCGCGCACCGCCGGGGCGAGCCGGGTGCGGCAACCGGCCTGGACGAGCCGGGCGATGTCCAGGGCCTCGGCCCGCTCGACCACCCGGCGGAACCGCCACCAGACATCGGGCATCGGGTGGTCTCCGGTGGGCAGGCCGGTGTTCGCGGCGACCAGCCGGACGAACCGGCCGGGGTGCTCGGCGGCCAGCCGGAACCCGATCAGGCCGCCCCAGTCGTGCCCGACCAGCGTCACCGCGCGTAGCTCCAGCCGGTCGAAGGCCAGGCAGCGTACCCACTCCACGTGCCGGGCGTAGCTGTGGTCCTCGAGCCGGGCCGGCTTGTCCGACCGGCCGAACCCGACCAGGTCCGGCGCGACCACCCGCAGGCCGCCGGCGGCCAGCACCGGGATCATCTTCCGGTAGAGGAACGACCAGCTCGGCTCGCCGTGCAGGCACAGCACCGCCGGCCCGTCCGCCGGGCCGGCGGCGACGTAGGCCATCCGGAGCGATCCGCCCTCGCCGTCGGGCACCATGGCGTACCGCGGGGGGTAGTCGAAGTCCGGCAGGCCGGCGAACCGGGCGTCCGGCGTGCGCAGGATCTCCACCCGGCGAGCGTGCCACGAGGATCGCCGGGCCAGTAGCACACCCGGCCTCAGGGAGATCGGCGCCTACCACGATGAGGCCGCCGGCCTGCACGGTGTCCGGCGCCTCACGCTGCCGAACACCGGCGACATCGGCCTGGACACCGTCGGCCTCGAACCGAGGTCCTGGCTGGAGGTCGACGACACCTGCATGGTCCGCGCCCTCGAAGACGGCTGGCTGTATGCCCTCGGCGACGTCAACCACCATGCCCTGCTCACCCACCAGGGCAAATAGCAGGCCCGCATCGCCGGCGCCGCGATCGCCGCCCGCGCCACTGGGCAGCCCGTCGACCCCGGCCCCCTGGGGCCCGCACGCGGTCACCGCCGACTACCACGCGGTGCCGCAGGTGTTCTTCTGCGACCCCCGGCCCGGGCGGTCGGCCTCACCGCCGACCAGGCCGAACGCGCCGGGCACCGCATCCGGGTGATCGACATCGACCCCGGCGAGAAGGTGATCGGCGCGAACCTGTACGCCGACGGCTACACCGGGCGGGCCCGCATGGTCGTCGACGCAGACCGCGGCTACCTGCTCGGGGTCACCTTCGTCGGCCCCGGCGTCGAAGAACTGATTCACTCCGCCACCATCGCCGTGGCCGGCCAGGTCCCCATCAGCCGGCTCTGGCACTCCGTCCCCTGCTTCCCCTCCATCAGCGAAGTCTGGCTCCGCCTACTCGAGGCCTACCGCGACTGACCAGCAAGCGGTTACCCAGCTTCTCAGGCCCTGCCCTGCTCAACCCCAACCATGGACACGCACGCACCCGCCCGAGGAACGACTGAATGAACACAGGCGACGGACGGGCGCCTCAACCGCAAGTAGACGGCGGTATCGAGACGCAGCGGGTCACATCGGAACTTGTTGATCATGACTCGTAGGGTTCGAGTCCAGCCGAGCGGCGGCACTCCGCTGAGCCGCAGCATGGCGGCACCACCCCACCAGCCCAACCAACAACCCCACCAACCCAACGACGAGCCGGCAGCCCGGCACCGCCCGCCGGCCGGCGACATCAACAGACGTCCACGGCCCGGCATCGGCCAGGGCCCGGCGCCGTCCGGGCAGACCCACCATGGACTCCCCAGGAGGCATCGCCGGCCTGGCAGCGCAAGCACTCCAGGCGTATGCCTCCAGAGGTGATCAGATCATTTCTCATAATGACCGGGGCCATCATCACGGATTCTGATACTTCAACGGTCGCGGTGGGTGATCTGCCGCGACTCCCCGACACATGATGGAGTGTCTCGCGCCGCGGCCAGGCATCG
>JBKOXW010000141.1:0-3829 GCA_046744115.1 Actinomycetota bacterium
CCGTGAACGCGCGGCCGGTCGCCCGGCCGCCCGGCCGCCGGCCCGGTGCCGGCAACACCCGGGAGGACGTGCTGGCCGCGGCCCGCCGGCTGTTCGCCGAGCGGGGGTACGACGCGGCGTCGCTGCGCGCGATCGCGGCCGCGGCGGGTGTCGACCCGGGGATGGTCCGGCACTTCTTCGGCAACAAGGCGGGGCTGTTCCGGGCGGTCATGCACTTCCCGATCGACTTCGAGACGGCGGTCCCCGCGCTGCTCGCCGGCGGACCGGATGGCCTCGGCGAGCGGCTGGCCCGGTTCATGCTGTCCGTCTGGGAGGACCCGGCGAACCGCGGCCCGGCGCTGGCCATGATTCGCTCGGCGGTGAGCCACGAGGAGTCGGCGCGGATGCTCCGCGAGTTCATCACCGAGCAGCTGCTGGCCCGGGTCGCGGCCGTGCTGGACCGCCCGGAACCGCGGCTGCGGGCCACCCTCACGGCGAGCCAGGCGGTCGGGCTGATCATGACGCGGTACGTGGTCCGGATCGAACCGCTCGCCTCCGCCGACGTGGAGACCGTGGTCGCCGCGGTGGCCCCGACCTTCCAGCGCTACCTCACCGGCGAGATCGGCGTGCCGGGGACATGACGCTGACGCTGCCGCCGAGGTTCACCCGGATGGTCGTCGGCGTGCACGGCGCCAGGGGCGCGCGCTGGCTGGACGGGCTGCCCGACCTACTCGCCTGCTCCGCCGACCGCTGGGAACTGACCGTCGGCCGGCCGTTCCCGATCTCGTACAGCTACGTCGCGCCGGCGGTCCGCGTCGACGGCAGCCACGCCGTGCTCAAGCTGGCCGTGCCGAGCGACGACCTGCGCCGCTCAGCGGCGGCGCTCGAGCTGATCGCCGGCGACGGCGCCGCCCGGCTGCTCGCGTCCGACCTGGACGCGGGGGCACTGCTGCTGGAGCGGGTCGAGCCGGGTACCCGGCTCACCGGCCTCGTCGCCGGCGCGGACGAGGCGGCGACCGGGATCATGGTCGACGTCATGCGCCGGCTGCACCGGCCGGTCGCCGACACGTCGCCGTTCCCAACCGTCGCCGACTGGGGCCGCGGCTTCGCCGCGCTGCGGGAGCGGCACGGCGGCGGCACCGGTTCGCTGCCGGCGGCGCGGGTGGAGGCGGCCGAGCGGCGGTACGCCGAGCTCGACGCGTCCGCCGCGGCGCCGGTGCTGCTGCACGGCGATCTGCACCACGAGAACGTGCTGCGCTCCGACCGCGCCGGCTGGCTCGCCATCGATGTCGCCGGCGTGCTCGGCGAACCCGCATTCGACGTCGGCGCGCTGCTGCACAACCCGTGGCCGGGCCTCCTCGACGCGCCGGACCCGCGGCGGGTGCTCGCCCGCCGGATGGACGTGCTCGCCGACGGTCTCGGCGTCGACCGCACCCGGGTCAGCGGCTGGGGCTTCGCCTTCAGCGTGCTCAGCGCGATCTGGTGCGACGAGGACGGGGCCGGCGGACCGGTCGACCCGTTCATCCTGCGCTGCGTCGAGCTGCTCGCCGAGCTTGACCGGCCTGCTGGATAACGGGCCCACTCCGCTAGCGGATCTCTTCGATCCACGACACGCCGGTGCCGCCGTCGAGGCGGCGCCAGTGCTCCTCCAGCCGGACCCGGCCGTCGGCACCGACCGTCGGCAGGCTGGTGCACCGGCCGGCCACCACCTGGCCGTCCGCCAGCACCTGGCAGTACGCGACCTCCAGCACCCCGTCGGCGTCGCAGGTGCCGACCAGCCGACCCTCCCGGACCGCCCCGCCGGCGAACTCGGCCCAGACCAGGTCGCCCCGCTGGTGGTAGCGCCCGATCGGCGAGTCACCGTCCGGGTCGGCGCCGCCGGCGGAGCGGAAGGCACGGCCGTCGTAGTCGATCCCCGACATCGCCGCTCACCCTTCCCAGGCTGCCGATGAAGGTCCCAGTGTCCCGGACCTGGCGGCGACGCCGTTCACACGGTGTGGCGCTGGCTGACCCAGGAGGCGTGCAGCCGGGCGTAGACGCCGGGCTGCGCGACGAGGGTCGCGTGCGGCCCGCGCTGCACCACCCGGCCGGCGTCGAAGACGATCACCTCGTCGGATGCCTCCGCGGTGGCCAGCCGGTGCGCGATCGTCACCGTGGTCCGACCGCGGGTCAGCGAGTCGAGCGCGCGCTGCAGCCGTACCTCGGTGGCCGGGTCGACGGCCGAGGTCGCCTCGTCGAGGACCAGCAGGTCGGGGTCGGCGATGTGGGCGCGGGCGATCGCGACCAGCTGGCGCTCGCCCTCCGACAGCGCCTCGCCGCGCTCCCCCACCTCGGTTCGTACCCCGGCCGGCAGCCCGTCGAGCCAGTCGGCCAGGCCCAGCGCCCGGAACGCCTCGGCCACCTCGCCGTCGGTCGCGTCCGGCCGGCCGTACCGCACGTTGTCCGCGATCGTCGCGTCGAACAGGAACCCGTCTTGCGGCACCATCACCACGCGGGACCGCAGCGAGGCGAACGAGACCTCGCGCAGCGGCACCTCGCCAAGCAGCACCCGACCGCTGACCGGGTCCATCAGCCGGGTGAGCAGCTTCGCGAACGTGGTCTTGCCCGACCCGGTCTCGCCCACGATCGCCACCCGGCGGCGCGGCCGGATCTCGAGGTGCACGTCGGACAGCACCGTCGTGGCCGTCCCCGGGTAGCTGAACGAGACGTGCTCGAACCGCACGCCGAGCGAGCCCGGCGGCAGTGGCCGACCGTCCTCCCCCGGGTCGGCCACGTCCGGCTCGCTGTCCAGCACGTCGAGCACCCGGCGGAAGCTGGCCAGCGCGTTCTGGGCCTCGGTCAGCGCCTCGCTGGCCACCTGCACCGGGCCGACGAACAGGGTGACCAGGAACAGGAACGCGACCAGCTCGCCGGCGGTCAGGTGCCCGCCGACGCCGAGCAGCACGCCGACCACGACCACGGCGGCGTTGGCCAGAGCGGCGACGAGCTCGCCGGAGGTGAACACGAGCGCGGTGATCGTCTGCGCGCGGACCGCGGACCGGTAGTGCCGGTCGATCGCACCGTCGATGCGCTCCGCGGTGCGGTCCTCGACGCCGTAGGCCCGGACCGTCTGCGCGCCGACCACCGACTCCGACACCGCGCCGAGCATGTCCCCGACCCGCTCCCGCACCTGGCCGTACGCCTGCCCGAGCCGGCGCTGCAGCCTCGGCAGCACCAGCGCGAGTGGCACGAAGCAGGCGAGCACGAGCAGCGTCAGCGGGATCGAGTAGTACGCCATCAGCACGGTGGCCAGCAGCAGCTGCCCGACGCTGACGACGACCAGGATGCCGCCCCATTGCATGAACGTGGACAGCTGGTCGACGTCGCTGGTCACGCGGGAGACCAGCGAGCCGCGCCGCTGCGCCTGCTGGTGCAGCATCGACAGGTCGTGCACCCGGCGGAACGCCCGGACCCGCAGCGCCGCGAGCCCGGTCTCGGTGGTGCGGAAGAGCCGGTAATTGAGCAGGTACGCCGCGCCGGCCGTGACGAGCACGGCCAGCGCCGACAGCGCGACCATGCGCTGGATCATGCCGTAGTCCGGGCCGCCGGCGCCGAGCAGGCCGCGGTCCAGGGTCTGCTGCACCGCGATCGGCACCACGACTCGGCCCGCCGTGGCGACCAGGGCAAGCACGAGGGTGACCACCAGCCCGCGGCGCAGCTCCGGCACCAGCCGGAAGCCGTGTATCAGCGTGCGCAGTGCCCCGCCGGACCGGGGGCTCGCCAGCGCGAGCTCGGCGCTGATACCGCCCCGCTCTTCGCGCAAGCGCTCATCGCCCCGCTCGCTGCGCTCCTCGGCGCCAACGCGCCTCGA
>JBKOXW010000174.1:0-2884 GCA_046744115.1 Actinomycetota bacterium
AGGAAGTCGGTGAACTCGTCCCAGGCCCCGGACGCGCCGCCGGTCTGGGCGAACGCGTTGCCGAGGAACAGCAGCAGCAGCGGCCCGGCCAGCAGCAGCCACACCGCACTGGTCGCCGCGGCCAGCTTGGCCAGCGCGTAGTCGGCCCGGCGCAGCGGCCGGGAGAAGTACAGCGGCAGGACCCCCGAGCGCAGGTCGCGGCAGACCAGCTCGGGTGCGACGACCGCCAGGAAGACCCCGATCGGGATCGACAGAGCGTCGGTGTACTGCAGGTACGTGACGACGACCTGGCCCGTCTGGGTGAAGACGGCCACAGCGACCACGGCCACCGCGAACATCACCACGATGACGATTCCGGGGAAGATCTTCGCCTTGGCAGTGCGCCCGAGCCCGAACGCGGCGCGCAGGCTGTGCACGTACAGCGCGGCGCCGATGTGCCGGCGGCCGAGCCGGGGACCGGTGTAGCGCTGGTACCCGATGTCGTGGATGACCCCGCTTCGCCCGCCCGCGGCGGCCAGCGGCGCGGCCTCAGGCGATGCCATGGGTCACCTCCTCCGGGCGGTCGGCGAACAGTTCGGCGATCCCGTGCCGGCGCTGGTCCAGCCGGTGCAGGGGCAGGTCCAGCGCCGCGACCGCGCCCATGATCACGTCGAACGTGTCGTCCGACTCCAGCGGCACCAGCAGCTCCCGGCCGGTGCGGCGTACCGCCAGGCCAAGCTCGCCGAGCCGGTAAGCGAGCTGCTCGGTGCCCTCGTCGACCTCGACCACCAGCACGTCGCGCCGCTGGGTCATCGACGAGATCCGGTCGGCGCGCAGCAGCTTCCCGGCGTCGATGGCGATCAGCGACTCGCAGATGCGCTCGACCTCGCCGAGCAGGTGCGAGCACACCAGCACCGAGATGCCGAACTCGGTGCCGATCCGGTGGATCAGGGCGAGCATCCCGTCGCGGCCGCCCGGGTCGAGCCCGTTGGTGGGCTCGTCGAGCAGCAGCAGATCCGGGTCGTGGACCAGGGCCTGGGCGAGCGTGACCCGCTGCTTCATGCCGGTGGAGTAGCCGCCGATCTGCCGGTACCGCTCCTCGTACAGGCCGACGTGCCGGAGCGCCTCCGACGCCCGCTCGCGCGCGGCGGTCCGCGGCAGGCCGCTGATCCGGGCCATGTGCGTGACGAACTCGGCCGCGATCATGTCCGGAGGCAGGCTGCTGTGCTCGGGCATGTAGCCGACCCGGGCGCGCACCGCCTCGCCGTCGGTCGCCGGGTCGATGCCGAGCACCCGGACCGAGCCGCCGTTCGGCTCCAGCAGCCCGAGCAGGATCTTGATGAGCGTCGACTTGCCCGCGCCGTTCGCGCCGACCAGTCCGATGATCCCGGGCTCGACCTCGATGGTGAGCGCGTCCAGCGCGGTCACCCGCGGATACCGCTTCGTCAGCGCCTGCGTCTCGATCAGGGACACGGCAGAACAATACGGCCCGCCGCCCCGCCGCCGCCTCAGGTGAGACCCCGATCTATCCCTGAGCCGCCGGCGCCCGGTGGGGGTGTCAGCGGGCCTGGGGGAGCTTGACCGTGCCGGGCTTGGCGGCCGGGGCGGACGGGGGTGGCACGACCGGCCCGATGTCCCCGTCGGGCGCCTGGTCCAGGTCGACGATCACCGGCGCGTGGTCGCTGGGCGCGGTGCCCTTGCGGGCGTGCCGGTCCACCCACGCGGCCCGGACCCGGCCGGTCACCGGGGCGGTGGCCAGCACCAGGTCGATCCGCATGCCGAGGTCCTTGCCGAAGAAGCCGGCCCGGTAGTCCCAGTAGGTGAACATCCGCTGGGTCGGCCAGCGGTCCCGGAGGACGTCGCGCAGGCCGCGCGCCTGCAGCTCGGCGAGCGCCGCCCGCTCCGGCGCGGTGACGTGGGTCTGGCCGATGTACGCGGCCGGGTCGAACACGTCGGCGTCGGTCGGTGCGATGTTCATGTCGCCGCAGACGATCGCGGCCTCCGGGCCGGCGCCGACCACGTCTCGCAAGGCCGCCAGCCAGGCCAGCTTGTAGCGGTAGTGCTCGGAGTCCGGCACCCGCCCGTTCGGCACGTACACCGAGTACACCCGGATCCCGTCGCAGGTCGCGGCCACGGCTCGCGCCTCCGGACGCGGGAAGCCCGGCGCGCCGGCGAGGCCGACCACCACGTCGTCCAGCCCCCGTCGGGACAGGATCGCCACCCCGTTCCACTGCGGCTCGCCGTGCAGGGCGACCGCGTAGCCGCGAGCCGCCAGCTCCGCGCCGAGCAGGTCGGTGAACGTGTCGTCGGCGAGCTTGGTCTCCTGCAGGCACACGACATCGGGCTGCCGCTGGTCCAGCCAGGACAGCAGCCGCGGCACCCGCTGCTTGACCGAGTTCACGTTCCACGTCGCCACGCGCACCGGCCCACGGTAGCCGCGACCACCCACGGTGGCCGACGGCTAGGAGGCCGCTGAATGATCCCGCCCGTCGCGAGCCGCGATCCAGGCGGCGGTCCGGCAAGGCGGAGGAGGAGCCGATATGGGACATATCGGCAACGACGACAACGCCGCCGGTCGTCGCCTGGGCGCGGCGCAGCAGGGCAGTGGATTGTTCAGCGGCCTCCTAGAGGATGCCGAGCTGGTTCGCGCGGGCGAGCGCCTCGACGCGGTTGCGGGCACCGAGCTTCTCCAGGGCCCGCTGCAGGTACGTCTTCACCGTGTTGCGGGTCAGGCCGAGCGCGCGGGCGATCTCCGGGTTGGTCTCCCCCATCGCGACCCGCCGCAGGATCTCGTACTCGCGCCGGGTCAGGCCATGCTCGCGCAGCTTGCGGCTGAGCAGCGCGCTGCTGCTGCCCCCGACGTCGGTGCTGACGACGCGCTCGCCGGCCACCACCCGCCGGATGA
>JBKOXW010000295.1:0-5899 GCA_046744115.1 Actinomycetota bacterium
GCCCACCCGTGCCGCGCCGGCCCCGGACGTGTCCGGCGACGGCACCGCACCACGCTCCGGAGCACCGCCGGCCGGCGGCCCGCCCGGAGCCGTGTCCGCCCCTGCCGCACCGCCTCCAGGCCCGCTGGGCACCGGTATCGCGCCCCGCGCCGGCGTACTGCCGGCCGATGATCCGCCAAGAGTCATGCCCGCCGGTGTGGCGCCGACCGCCGGCCTGCCGACGTCCGGCCCGGCGGCCGCGGCTGCGGCGCCCTTGCCCGCGGCGGCCCCAGGCACTGCGCCGACCGACGGGCCAGGGGCGGAGCTCTCACCAACCGGGGGAGCCGGCGTGGATGGGCCGGGTGGCCGCGCTCCTGCCGGCTGTGACGCTGCGTCCTGGCCGGCACCGGTCGCCGTCGCAGCGGCCGGCGGCTCGGGGATCTCGCCGTCCGCGGGTAGTGCGCTCTCGTCGTGGGGCGGCCGGTGCGGCGTCCACCAGCTGTCCCAACTGGCGGCGTCGGAGTCGCCAGACGCCCGCGCCGGTTCGTTCCGGACCGGCATGGCGGGCTGCTCCACGGCGCGGGCCCAGATCGCCTGGGCGGCGCCGGCCGACCGCGCCGGGGCGCCGGGTGGCAGGCGGGGGCTGACCGGAGCGACCGTGGCCAGCGGCGGAGCGGGGGTCGGGACCGGGGCGGGCGTCGGGGCAGGGGCCGGAGCCGGAGCCGGAGCAGGGCCGAGCTCACCCGCGAAGGTCGGCGGCGGCACCAGAGCGCCCATCTCGAACGACCCGGCGAAGAGCGGGGCATCCACTCCCCACCGCGCCGTCGCCCCGAGCGCGGGCGCGGCGACCGGCTCCACCGCCGCATCGGCGAACAGGCCCGTCGGCAGCACGGCCGCCGCGGTGATGCCACCGCCGGGTGTGGGCGTGAGGGACACCGCGATGCCGTACCGGGCAGCGAGCCGGGCGACCACGTGCAGGCCGAGCTGGTGGGAGACGGACAGGTCAAGGTCGCGCGGCTCGCGAAGCAGGTCGTTCGCCTCGGCGAGCTCGAACTGGCTCATGCCGACGCCCCAGTCCTCGATCGTCAGCACCTGCCCGCCGGGCGCGGGCAGGTACGGCCGGGTGCGCAGCATGACGGACAGGCCGGGCGGTGAGGCGTGCACCGCGTTCTCGATCAGCTCGGCCAGCAGGTGGGTCAGGTCGGCTACGGCGCGACCGGACACGGCGAGGCTCTCGTTGACCGCGACATCGACGCGGTCGAGCTCCTCGATTTCCGCCACCGCCGCGCGTACCACGTCCACCAGCAGGACCGGCCGGCCCCACTTGCGGGCCGGCTCCTCGCCGGAGATGACGAGCAGGCTCTCCGCGTTGCGGCGGATCTGGGTGGCGAGGTGGTCGAGGCGGAAGAAGTCGGCGAGCACGTCCGGATCGCGCTCGTTGTTCTCCAGCTGGCCGAGCAGATCGAGCTGGCGGGAGAGCAGCTGCTGGTTGCGCCGGGCGAGGTTGACCAGCAGCTGCGACGTGAACCGGCGCCGGTTGATCTCCGCCTCGGACAGCTGGGCGGCGAGCGACAGCGATCTGTCCTGCTCGTCCTCGGCGCTCTTCCAGAAGGAGACGATCCCGGCGCTGACCGCGAGCACCGCCAGCAGGTGCAGGAACGCCCACGTCCACGGGCTCTCCCGGCCGGCGGCATGCTCGAACGTCAGCTCCGGGCTGGTCGCCGCGCCGATGACGTACGCGAGTGCGGTAAGCACGAGGTAGCAGCCGAACGGCGCCCAGGCCTGGTATAGCGCGGCCAGCACCGCGACGATGAAGATCAGGAAGTGCGCCGCGATCGAGCCGTTCGACAGCGCGACCACCGCCGCCGCGCAGTAGACGAGCCCCGCCACGACGAGCGACGAGGCCGCCCACCGCTGCGGGACGACCCGCGCGGTGGCGAGGCATCCCATCGGCGGCACGAGCGTCGCGGCCACCGTGTCGATGCCATGTCCGACGACCAGTCCGACGAGCGCGACCAGCACGACGAAGGCGACCAGCACCCACTGCAGCAGCAGGTGACGCTGTCGGAAGGCCTCATCGGTGAGGGTGTCGTCGCGCGGCAGGTAGTCGCGAACCGCGGACACGAAAACATCCCCCTAGCTGTCCGGGGATACATGGGCGCGCGAATCATCCCGGTATGGCAAGCCCCACGCAAGCCCACCCGATCAACTCCGCCTTGACGGTGACCGTCCGCAGGCGACCGCAGGCGGGTTGACAGCGAGTGTTCTGGGGCTGATACTCGACTCCGAGTATACGGGAGGGAGCACTCGGGATGGCTGCGGCAGGACGATCGAACCCGCTGGCACTGGCGGTGTTGTCGTGCCTGGCGGAGCGGCCGATGCACCCGTACGAGATCGCGTCGACGCTCAAGGAGCGCGGCAAGCACGAGAGCATCAAGCTCAACTACGGCTCGCTGTACACCGTGGTGGAGTCGCTGGTGCGCCGCGGGCTGATCGCAGAGCAGGAGACGGTCCGCGAGGGGCGCCGCCCGGAGCGCACGATCTACGCGATCACCGAGGCCGGCCAGCGCGAGCACGACGACTGGCTCAGCGACATGGTCAGCGAGCCGGCGAAGGAGTTCGTCCAGTTCGAGGCCGCGCTGTCGCTGGCGGGTGGGCTGCCTCCCGCCGACTTCGTCCCGCTCCTCCGGAAGCGGCGCGACCGGCTCCACTATGAGATCCGCCAGCTCGAGTCGATCGGCGAGGCCATGGCGGAGCGGGGCATCCCCGAGGTCTTCTACGTCGAGGGGGAGTACCGGATCGCGCTCAAGAAGGCCGAGCTTGCCTTCGCCGAGGAGCTGATCCACCGGATCACCGACCGCAAGCTCGGCGGCCTGGAGCTGTGGGAGCAGTTTCACGAGGGGAGGGCGGCGGCCGATGACGTGACCTAGACGCAGCGGCGCCGACCAGGGTGCGGCAACACCCAGGCCGGCGGCCGCCGATTCCTCGAGCCGGTCCCGCAAGGGCGGCACCTGGCACTCAAGGCACGCACCAACGATAGGCCAGGTCGCCCTCCGTACGGACCGGCTGCGCGCAGAAACGACAGCCAGCATCACCGAGCCGTAGGAGGAGCTCGACCCATGTCCAACCCAGCCATCGAGGCGACCGACCTCGTCAAGACCTATCCCGGAGAGGTCCGCGCCGTGTCCGGCGTGAGCTTCTCCGTCCCGCCGGGCACCGTGTTCGGCCTGCTCGGGCCGAACGGGGCCGGCAAGACCACCACCGTGAAGATCCTGACCACGCTCACCCAGGCCGACTCCGGCCGGGCCACCGTCGCCGGGATCGACGTCACCCGCAGGCCGGACCAGGTACGGCGCGCGATCGGCTGCGTGTTCCAGAAGCCGGCCGTCGACCTGGAGGCCACCGGCGCGGAGAACCTCGCGCTGCAGGGCCACCTGTACGGCCTCCGCGGCGGGCAGCTGCGCCGTCGCGTCGGCGAACTGCTCGACCGGTTCGGCCTCACCGAGGCGGCGAACCGGGTCAGCCGCACCTACTCCGGCGGCATGCAGCGCAAGCTCGACGTCGCGATGGGCCTGGTGCACCGACCGAAGGTGCTGTTCCTGGACGAGCCCACGACCGGGCTCGACCCGGAGGCCCGGTCCGAGATGTGGGCCGAGGTCGGCCGGCTGGCCCGCGAGGACGGCCTGACCGTGCTGCTCACCACGCACTACATGGAGGAGGCCGATCGGCTCGCCGACCGGCTGGCGATCGTCGACCGCGGGCAGATCGTCGCCCAGGGCTCGCCCGAGGAGCTCAAGAGCGAGCTGCGCGGCGACGCGATCGTGGTCGAGCTGGCCGTGGCCGAGCCCGAGCAGCGGGTACGGACCGCGCTGTCCGGCCTGAACGCGCAGCTGCGAGACCTGACCGTCGACGGCCCGACCGTGCGGGCCCGGGTCGACCGCGGCGCGAGCGCGGTGCCGACCGCGCTGGCCGCGCTGGACTCGCGCGGCATCACGGTGACCTCCGCGACGGTCGCCCGGCCGTCCCTGGACGACGTCTATCTGCGCTACGCCGGCCGGGCGTTCAGCGCCGCACACGAGAAGGAGCCAGCACGATGACGACCCTGGTTGCCGACGGCGGCCACTTCACCGCCCGCCAGGCGCGGGCGCTGGTGCGCCAGCCGACGTTTCTCGTGATCACGCTGGTGCAGCCGGTGATCTGGCTGCTGCTGTTCGGCCAGCTGTTCAAGAGCGTGGCCGATATCCCCGGCTTCTCCACCGCCTCGTACATCGCGTTCCTCACGCCCGGCGTGGTCGTGATGACCGCACTGTTCTCCAGCGGCTGGGCCGGGATGGGCTTCATCATCGACATGGAGCGCGGCGTGCTGAACCGGTTCCTCGTCACACCGGCGCCGCGCGGGTCGCTCATCGCCGGCAGCCTCGGCTATCTGGCGCTCACGTCGGTGATCCAGTCGCTGATTATCATCGGCCTCGGGCTGATCGCCGGCGCACGGTTCCCCGGCGGACCGGCCAGCCTGCTGGCGCTGATCGTGTGCGCGATCCTGCTCGCGGCGGCGTTCGGCTCGTTCTCCAACGCGCTTGCGCTGCTGCTGCGCAGCCAGGAGTCGGTGATCGGGGTGGCGCAGCTGCTCGTGCTGCCGCTGTCGTTCCTGTCCACGATCCTGATGCCGGCGGAGCTGCTGCCGGGCTGGATGCAGGACGTGGCCCGGTTCAACCCGGTGAACTGGGCGGTGACGGCGGGGCGGGAGTCGCTGCAGTCCGATGTGGACTGGGGGCTGGTGCTGTCCCACGTCGGCTGGCTGGCCGCGCTTGCGCTCGCCTGCGGCTGGCTGTCCACCCGCGCCTTCCGCGCCTACCAGCGGTCGGTCTAGACCCCGGCGGGGTTGCCCGACGCAACGGTGGTGCGGATGCTGCTGCCGGCGCCCTCCCGGTCCGTTTTGACCAGGTCGGGAGGGCGCCGGTATCCTTGGCGGCTGTTGCGCGGCGACGCGTCCGCTCGACGCTGCCCGGCAGCACTCCGATCCTCCACACAGAAGGCAGTCCCGTGCGCACGTACAGCCCCAAGCCCGGCGAGGTCACCCGGCGCTGGCACGTGATCGACGCATCCGACGTGGTGCTCGGCCGGCTGGCCAGCCAGGCCGCGATCCTGCTCCGGGGCAAGCACAAGCCGCAGTTCGCCCCGCACGTGGACACCGGCGACTTTGTGATCGTCGTCAACGCGGGCAAGGTCGCGCTGACCGGCACCAAGCGGGACGACAAGTTCGCCTACCGGCACTCCGGCTATCCGGGTGGCCTGTCCAAGCGCTCGTACGGCGAACTGCTCGACACCCGACCAGAGCGAGTCGTCGAGCGCGCGGTCAAGGGGATGCTGCCGAAGAACAGCCTGGGCCGGAAGATGTTGTCCAAGCTGAAGGTGTACGCCGGGCCGGACCATCCGCACGCCGCCCAGAAGCCAGAGCCGTTCGAGATCACCCAGGTCGCGCAGTAGTCGCGGCGGCCAGAGAGAGAAGACGAGAGCGCGTGACCACCCCGACCGTGGACAAGCCCACCCAGACCGTCGGCCGCCGCAAGGAGGCCGTCGTGCGCATCCGCATCCTGCCCGGCACCGGGAAGTTCGTCCTGAACGGGCGCTCGCTGGAGGAGTACTTCCCGAACAAGGTGCACCAGCAGCTCATCCGCGAGCCGCTGGTCATGCTGGAGCGTACGGACGCGTACGACGTGTTCGCGCTGCTCAAGGGCGGCGGGATCACCGGTCAGGCGGGTGCCCTGCGGCTGGCGATCGCCCGCGCGCTGGTCGAGTTGTCCGGCGAGGACCGCCCGACGCTGAAGAAGGCCGGCTTCCTGACCCGCGACCCGCGGGTGAAGGAGCGGAAGAAGTACGGTCTGAAGAAGGCCCGCAAGGCGCCGCAGTACTCCAAGCG
>JBKOXW010000267.1:0-28267 GCA_046744115.1 Actinomycetota bacterium
GCCGGACAGGGCGGGCAGCACCGCCCGCAGCTCTGCGGCGACCGCAGCGGTCGGCACCACGATGCGGTCCGCGACGCGGGCGGCGTACTCGATCATCCGCCGATGCCAGGCCACGCCGCGCCGGGTCAGGGTCTGCGGGTGCGTCCACGGCACCGCGTCGTGCACCGTCACGACCAGCGGCCTGCCGCGCGGCGGCGGGGCCAGCGGGGTCGGGGCGTGGACGAGGTCGGCGCCGCGCGGCGCCGGCCCGACTCCCCGCTCCCAGGCGGCGGTCAGGCCGCGCCGGGGCAGCGGGAGCCGGTGCGGACCGAGCAGGCCGGGGATCCGGGCCGCCGAGGTGTCGCGGTGCCAGGCCGTCCAGCCGGTCACGGTGTCGCCCTCCGGCGCGGTGGCGGCCAGCGCCGCAGCCAGCTCCCGGGTGTACCTGCCGGTGCCGCCCGGCACCGGGGCAAGGACCTGCTCGACGATCACTGCCAGCCGCACCCGCCGCAGCCTAACCGCCACGGCCCGGCGGAGAACCTGATGGCTACGAGACTTGGGTCAGCCCGACCGTGCTCCGCACGCCGTAGGAGACGGCGTAGTACCTGGTGTCGTCGGGGACCGTGAAGTTCGTGCTCCACCTCCCGGTCGCGTCGGCGACCAGGTCACGTCCCTTGAAGTAGCCGGTCGTGCTCGGCCGGTGGAACCAGACCTGCACCGCGGCCCCGGGTCGTGCGGTGCCGCGCATCAGCACGGTCGAGCCCAGGGTCGCCGTCGCTGGGGCGGAGGCGGTCGGCCGCGGGATCCACCAGATGGACTTGAAGGTCAGCCGCACGCTGCTGCCGGTCAGCGTGACGCTGCCGGCGCTGCCCTCGATGGCGAGGCCGGTGATCCGCCCGCCCCAGTAGCCGTTCCCGTCCCGGGAGAGCACCCGCAGGTACCGCGGCGTACCGATCTGGGGGTAGCGGGCAGCCACCTCACCGGCACTCAATGACGCCGTCCAGGGGAAGTTGGGGTTGGTGCCGCCGGCATAGTCGTACGGATCGAGCTTGGCCACCTGGTAGGGCACGCTGCCGGCGACCGTCCAGCCCCCGTTGGACGCGGAGAACTCGGCCAGGATCAGCTGCCCGCCGAGGGTACGGGTCAGGTTCGCGGTGGTCTGCACGGCGGAGGTCGTGGTGGCCGCCTCGCTGGAGACGCCCTTGTACACCTGGCATGCCGTGGTGTCGCAGATGTCCCACGGGTCGGCTGCGTGCAGCGCGCGGGTCCGCGCCGCGTACGTCCGGGCGGCGATCGCCTGTGCCCGCAACGCCGCGGTCAGCCAGCTGGCCGGCGACTCGGCCGGGACCACCGAGTAGAGGTAGACGTCCAACGGCACCGTGTTCACCGTCTCGACGGTGGTCGTCCCGGTGCGCACAGCGGAGAGCGTGCCCCGGTAGCGAACCGGCGTCTGTCCGATGTAGAGGGTGAGAGCGGTGATCTCGCCCGCCCCGAACCGGAGCGGACCGGCCCAGGAGGCAAGGCCGTCCGGCGCTCTCCAGCGGGTCCAGGTGGTGCCGTCAAACGAGTCGACGTGCAGTCCGGCGGCATCCGCGACCGCCCGCCATCGGGTCGGGCCCGTTGGCACCTCGTAGACCCGGTTCGATGCCACATCCCGCAGATGCAGGTCCGGAATCGCACCGACGGCGGTGTCGACGCCCTCGTCCGCACTGATGAGCACCCGGATCGGCGCGCTCGCGATCGCGGTCTGTGTGGTGCCCGGGTAGTAGAAGTTCAGGATCTGGGTCGTGGTCAGGCCCGCCATCGCAGCGCCCTGAGAGCCCCACTGCGACATTCCCCGGCCGTGCCCGAACCCCTTGCCGATCACCGACCAGGACCCAGTCACCGGCAGCGGATAGATCTCGGCCGCTGCTCCGGCCGCGGGACGAGAGGTGCCGACGCTGACCCCGGCAACCACCCCGGCCGCAACCACCGCGGCCAGCGCGAGCGCAGTAAGACTCCGACGACCGGTCATCGACGACCCCCAACAGTGCTACAGCGGCTCGCTGACAATACGCGACGATGCGGACGATCTCAGCGGGTGGATGAGATCGACGGCGGTGCGGCGAGGGACTCCTCCTCGGCACCTGCAGCCGCGCCGGCCCGGAGCCGGCGCACCGACCGGCTTGCCGCCCCGGCCACGCCGGCCCAGATCGCGTCGCCGAGCGTCTGCACCACCCGGGACGCGGCGGCCACCGCGGTCGCCGCGCCGAGCGGCAGCACCGGCAGCAGCGCGGCGGTGAGTACCGCCTCCCGCACCCCGATCCCGGCCGGCACCACGCCGAGCGTCATCACGCCGGCCGACCAGGCCAGGCCGTACCCGCCGATCGCCACCACCAGGCCGCGGTCGCCCTCGATGCCGAGCGGCGCGGCCAGCGCGTACACCGACAGGCCGTAGAACAGCCAGGTCACCAGCAGGAACCCGGACGCGGTGGCGGTGCCGCGGACGCTGAGCGGGCGCTCCAGCGGCTCCCGGCGCAGCAGCCGGAACACCCGGTTCAGCAGCGTGGTGAGCACCCGCGGGTGCACAACCACGAGCAGAAGCGGGGCCACCGCCATCAGCCACCAGTAGCGTCGGGCGATCTCGGGGTCGGCCAGCGGCAACGTGGCCGCGGCCACCAGCAGCCCAGTGGCGCAGTGCAGCCCGACGAAGAGCAGGCCGGACAGCCCGCTGCGGCGCCGGGGCACGCCGAGCGACTTGCCCAGCTCCATCTGGGCCACGAACGGCCACACGCTGCCGGGCAGGTACTTTCCGATCTGGGCCAGGAAGAACACCCGCAGCCCGGGCCGCACCGGCAGCGGGCTGCCCAGGTCGGCCAGGATCGCGCGCCAGGCGAACCCGGTGAACAGCAGGCCGACCAGGGCCGCAACGAGCGACAGCGCGAACGACGGCAGGCCCATCCGGACGAGCGCGTCCACGACCGCGTCCCACTGCCGGGCCAGGCTGACGCCGAGCAGGACCAGGGCAAGGACGACGATCGCGACGCGGACCGCTCGCAGCACGGACCTGGACAGGGACCTGGACCTGGACTGGGACCTGGGCATCGACCGCCGGGCTATCGCTGACCGGGGCATCCGCACCGCTCTATCACTGCGGTAGCGTATCGCCACCGGAGCGCCGCCCCCGCCGACGCCCCGCTCCAGGCTTGCCGCATGGCCACCCACCTGAGGTCGAGGAGACGCACGGAATGACCAGCCGGAACCGCACCGCGAGCGGCCCGCCGCCCTCGGCTGAGACTCCGGACGTGGTCATCGGCAACCACACCGACAAGTACACCGCGAAGAACCCGGCGATCCGCTGGCTCACCGAGCGGTGGGTGGCCCGGCTGGACGACTTCCTGGACCAGATCGCGGCCAGCGACACCCCGCCGAAGCGCCCGCTGGAGGTCGGCGCCGGCGAGGGCGTCATCTCGCTGAAGCTGTACGAGCGCTTCGGCGACGCGACGGCGATCGACCTTCCGGACGCCGGCCTGCGGGCCGAGTGGCGGACCCGGCCGGGCCCGCGCTACCTGCACGCGGACGCCGAGCGGCTGCCGTTCACGGACAAGCAGTTCGACCTCACGGTGTGCGTCGAGGTGCTCGAGCATCTGCGCGACCCGGTGCAGGGGCTCGCCCAGCTCGCCCGGGTGACGACGAACCACCTTCTTGTCTCGGTGCCGCGCGAACCGATCTTCCGCGCCTGCAACCTGCTGACCGGGCGGTACGTGAAGGATCTCGGCAACACCCCGGGGCACCTCAACCACTGGTCCACCCGCAGTTTCCTCCGGTTCGTGTCCACTGTGGGCACGATCCGCGCGGTGTCGAGGCCGTTCCCGTGGACGGTCTGCTGGGTGGAGCTACCGGCCCCGTGAGCCGGCCGTCGACTCGACCCGCGACGGACTCCGCGCGGCTGCGGCACCGGCAGGGCGCGGTCCGGATCGTCGGCGGCATCCCGTACCCGGACCGCCGGGGCACGGTGTCCCTGCTCCCGAGCTCGGCGACCGGGCTGTGGCTCGCCCGGCAGGCCTCGCTGGTGCACGGGCGGCTGCTCGATCTCGGCTGCGGGAACCAGCCGTTCCGGGTCTGGTACGAGCCGATGGTCAAGGAGGTCGTCGCCGCGGACGCGGCCCCGATCCCCGGCGTCGTGCAGATCGACCTGAGCGCGCCGTTGCCGTTCGAGGACGCGAGCTTCGACACGATCATGTGCACCCAGGTGCTCGAGCACGTGGAGAACGTGGAGAACGCGACCGCCGAGATCGCCCGCGTGCTCCGCCCCGGCGGGCACGCGCTGATCACCGTGCCGTTCCTGTACCCGCTGCACGAGGCGCCCTACGACTACTGGCGGTTCTCCTACTACGGGCTGCGCAGCCTGCTCACCCGGCACGGGCTCGAGGTGGTCAGCATCGACGCGCGAGGCGGTCCGGGACTGCTCGTCGTGCACTACGCGGTCCGCGCGGTCGGCGCGGCGCTGCAGAAGCTGGGCCGGCTGCTCGGCCCGCTCGGCTGGCTGGTCGACAACCCGCTGGTGCGGGCGCTGGTGTGGGTCCCGCAGGAGGCGGTCCGCTCCCGGGTGTCGACCCGGCTGACCCGGCTGTCCCGGCTGGCCAGCCTCGGCTACCTCGCGGTCGCCCGCCGGCCGGACTGAGCCTCAGCCGCCTCAGCCGACTCCGCCGGCTCAGCGCCGCGCACGGATCCGAAGACCTAGCCCAACGCCTCGCGCAGAGAGGTGGTCAGCGCGGCGGAGCCATCCAGCAGCGTCTCGCGCCGGCCGCGCACGCTCTTCCAGAACGGCTCCGGGTCGGCTCGGAGCGCCTCGACCTGCGCGGCGACCAGATCCGGGTCGAAGCCGCGGGCGCTGTGCACCCACTCGCCCAGCCCGAGGTCCTCGTACGCGCCCCAGCTCTTGCGCTCGTAGCCGAGGTGCACCGCGGGCACCCCGGCGAGCAGCGCCTGCAGCGCGCCGTGCAGTCGCACCGACACGACCGGCCCGAACTCCGGGCGCCCGACCAGCTCGGCCACCAGCCCGGCCGGCTCCTCGCCGAGCTGGCGGTAGAACGTGCGGTCGCTCTTCGCCGCGGCACCCTCGGCCTGAACCGCCCAGGCCACGTCGCCGAGCCGGTGCGCCAGCGCCCGCAGCCGGTCCGGGTAGTACGGCGCGTCGACGAGTGCCCGCCCGACCAGGATCGGCGCGCCGGTGACCTCCCTGGGCCGCATGTCGGCGATCCGCTCGCCCGCGTCGAGCACGGCCAGATCCGGCGTGCGGCGCACGTTGGGCAGGCCGTCCAAAGCCCGCAGTGACCGGTCGTCCCGGACGTGCACGTCGCCGATCCGGCGCAGCCCCGCCCGCACCGCCCGGCCCACCGGGCCGGCCAGCGGTCCGATGCTCTGCGGCAGGTACACCGACGGCCGCCGGGCCCGCCCGGCCGCGAGCAGCTGGGGCAGGTGGTTGATCGCGGTGCCGAACGCGTTGACCCGGGTGCCGGTGCGCAGGTACCCGCCGCCGACCGCGACGAACGCGTCCGCGCGGGCGATCTGATCGGCCGCGGCACCCAGCCCGAGCCGGCGGTCGACCGCGCCGGCGAGCAGCCCGGCGCCCCGGGCCGCTGCCATGGCCAGCTCCCGGTCCACGGCCCGCCCGGCGGTGCCGACCTTGACCACCCGCGGCAGTTCCGCGAACGAGGCCGCGTCCAGGGCCAGGACGACGCAGTCCGCCCCCGCCACCCCAACCCGGGCCAGCCGATCCAGGGTCAGGTCGACAAGCAGGCCGTCGCCCGCGTTCGTCCTGCTGTACGCGTGCAGGACGACGATCATCGGCCGGCCGCCGCCCGCAGGATCTCCAGGTACCGGTCGCGCACGGCGGTCAGGTCGAGCGTGCCGACCATGGTCTCGGACGCGTGCGTGGCGAGCATCGCCGCCTTGTCCGGGTTGCTGAGCAGGTCGTCCAGGGTGCGAGCGAGCGCCTCGTCGGAGCCGGCCGGAACGACCCGCCCGTTGTCGCCATCGGCGACGTGCTCGGCCAGCCCGCCGAGGTCGGACACGACGACCGGGACCCCGGCCGCCATCGCCTCGCCGAGCACCACCGGGGTGCCGTCCTGGTCGCCGCCGGCGCCGACCCGGGACGGAATCGCCACCACGGCGGCCCGGGCCAGCTCGGCCATCACCTCGACCCGTGACCGTTGGCCGAGGAACGTCACCCGCTCGGCCAGCCCGAGCTCGCCGGCCAGCGCCTCCAGCCCGGGCCGGTCCGGACCGTCCCCAACGATCGCCAGCACGGCGGACGGCACGGTGGCCGCGGCCCGAAGCAGGACGTCCACGCCCTTCTTCTGGACCAGCCGGCCGACGAACAGCACCCGGCCCGGCTCGGGCCGGCGCGGTCCGACCTCGGCCTGGATCCGCGGCACGTCGACGCCCATCGGGATCGGCCGGGTGACGGGGCCCAGCCGGCCCAGCTCGCGCCCGATCGCCGCGGACACCGGCACCGTCGCCGCGGACCGGCGCACCACTGCGCCCTTCAGCATCCGGGCCGGGGCGGCGCGCAGCATGAAGGCATCCGCTCCGTGCACGGTGACGATGTACGGGACTCGCCGCGCCGGCAGCGTCAGCTGGTGCAATGTCATCGCCACCACGCCGGCCGGCACCGCCCAGTGCGCGTGCACCACGTCTGGCCGGCTCCGGCGGATCTCCCGCCGGGCTGCCAGCAGGAACGAGGTGACCAGCGGCGGGACCTCGAGCCAGCGGCGCCGCTCGGTGAGCAGCTTCGGCATGATCGCGCCGTCGGCGAGCCCCTCGTACCGCTTCGGGAAGTAGGCGAACCGCCGCACCCTGACCCCGTCGATGGTCTCCTCCCGGGCCGCCCCGGGCACCCTCGGCACCACCGCCGTTACCTCGAGGCCGCTGCCGACGAGCGCGCTGGACAGGGTCAGCACGAACTCGGGCGTGCCGTCGCCGCCGGTCGCCGGGAACGTGGTGGCGAGCACGAGGACGCGCAGCGGTCTGCCGCGGCTGGTCGTCATGGCCGACCAGTATGCCCGCCGTGATGAAATGTCCCCAGCATGGGTGACGATCGGGACCGCGGGGATGTCGCGGCAGCCGGCATCGCGGCCGACCCCGCGGGTGGCTGGAAGGCGCGCCTGGCCCGGTTCGAGCGGAGGTTCACCGAGCGGTCCGGGTCGCCGCGGGCGCGGCGCTGGATGCTCGCCATCGCCCTCGTCCTGTTCGTGGTCATCAGCGTCATCTCGTTCGGCTCGCTGCCGGAGGGCCTGCGCTGGCAGCCGTGGGCCGTGCTCGTCCTGCTGCTCCTCACCACCCCGCTGACCCTCGCCGCCAACGCCGCGGAGTACCGCGTGATGGCGGCGATCAGCCGGCACCGGATCGGGTGGCTGGAGTCGGGTCGGCTCACGCTGATCGCGGGCGCGGCGAACCTGCTGCCGCTGCCGGGCGGGGTCATGGTGCGCACTCAGGCCCTACGCCGGGAGGGCACCACGTACCGGCGCGCGCTGGCGGCCAACGCCGCGGCGGGCGTCACCTGGGTGGCCGTCGGCTGCCTGGCGGCCGGCGTGCTGCTGGCCACCGACGCGGCCGCGGTGCCCGCCGTGGTAGCCCTGCTCGCGCTGGCGGTCGCCGGGCTGGCCGCGGTGTGGCTGCTGCTGCGCCGCGCCGATCGCGCGCTCGCCGGCCGCCACCTGCGCTGGCTGTTCCTCGTCGAGGCGGCCACGGTGGTCCTGTCCAGCGTGCGGATATACGTCGCCTTCCAGTTGATCGGTCAGACCGTCGAGCCGGTGCAGGCGGTCGCCCTGACCGCCTCGGTCATCATCGCCGCGGCGATCGGGATCTTCCCGGCCGGGCTGGGCCTGCGCGAGCTGCTGTCCGGTCTGATAGGTGCGGCGGTTGGGCTGACCGCGAGCGAGGCCATTGCCGCCACCGCCGCGGATCGGATCGTCTCGCTCGCGGGCTCGGCTATCCTGGCCGCCGTCCTGCTCGGCACGATGAGATCATCTGCCGCTCGCCGGCAGCCCGACGAGACCGACCTTCGAACCCTGGACAGGCATGAGCAGCAGCCAACCTGAAGCACCGAACGAGGCGCCTGGTGGCTGGCGCGAGCACTCCCGGCCGGACGTGGCCTTGCGGCGCAAGAAGGCCAGCAAGATCATCGCGATGATCGAGACCCGCCGCCCGCTCGCCGGCGCCCGGGTGCTGGAGATCGGCACCGGCTCCGGCGTGATCTCCGCCGAGCTGGCCCGGGCCGCGGGCCCGGACGGCGATGTGCACAGCGTCGACACGGTGGACACCCGGCTGGACCCGGACGGGTACGCGTTCCGGCTCACGTCCGGGGTACGGCTGCCGTACGACGACGCGAGCTTCGACGTCGTGGTCTCCAACCACGTGGTCGAGCACGTCGGTGCCCGCCCGGACCAGCAGGTGCATCTCGCCGAGATCGCCCGGGTGCTCCGGCCAGGCGGCCTCGGGTACCTCGCCACCCCGACCCGGTGGGCGCTGATCGAGCCCCACTTCAAGGTGCCGGTGGTCAGCTGGCTGCCGCGATCGCTGCGCGACGGCTACATCCGGCTGCTGCGCGCCGGCAAGGTCTACGACGTCGACCCGTATGGCCGGCGCGAGCTGCGAGCGGCGCTCCGACGCACCGGCCTGCGCTGGACCGACGTCACCCTGGATGCCGTCACCCTGCTGGGTGAGATCGAGGGCGCGCGGGGTGCGGTGGGCGTGCTGCTGCGCATCCCCCGGCCGGTCCGGCGGACGGTGCGGCCGACCCTGCCGACGATGGTGTTCCTGCTCGAGCGTCCAAGCGGCTGACCACGGAGGGGCGCCGGCAGTCAGCGCACCGCGGTGATCATGAGGTGCCAGCCGAACGCCCGGCCCAGCACCCGCCGAAGCCGCAGCGGCAGCCGCGTCCCGAGGGCGCCGAAGCCGAACGTGAACGGGTACGCGGCGCGCACCGACACGTCCGAGAACTCCCGGAACAGCCGATGGACCTCGCGCCGGCTGAACGTGTAGACGACCGGGCAGTGGTCCCGACGGTTGCGCGGCGACTCGTACGGCAGCCGCAGCAGCCGGTGCACGAGATTCACCAGCGAGTACCGGTGGTACAGCATCACGTACGCGGTGCCGCCGGGTCTGAGCACGCGGCGCACCTCGGCCACGGCCCGCTCGATGTCCGGCGTGTGGTGCAGGACGCCGAAGGAGTACACCGCGTCGAAGCTCGCGTCGGCGAAGTCCAGCCGCTCCGCGTTGCCGACCCGGAAGTCGATCGCGACGCCGCGCGCGGCGGCGAACTCCGTCGCGATGGCCAGCGCGTTCTCGGTGAGATCGACGGCGGTGACCCGGAAGCCGCAGCGGGCCAGCTGGATGCTGTCCACGCCGATGCCGCTGCCGACCTCGAGCAGGTCGCCGTCGCTGCCGGCCAGCGAACCGAACAGGTCGCGCAGGTGGTAGTGGTAGGCGTACCGGCGCTCCTCGATCTCCCGGAAGTAGACCGCGGAGGCCGGCGTCGCGTCGGTGTAGTACTCGTTGTTGACGTGCGACCGCCAGAAGTCCCGCACCGTCTCGACGGTCGCGCCGGGCTGCGGTCTCATCGGCGCACTCCGCCCGCCGCCCGCGGTGATCCGATGAAGGCTTCCCGCCACAGCTCCACTCCGATCATCTGCCAGAGCATGAAGTAGTGCCAGCGAAGGCGCTGGTGCGGCTGGGCCTCGACCACGGCGCGCACGAAGTCCGGGTTGAACACCCCGGACCGGCGCAGCCGCTCCGGCGTCAGCAGCTCGCGCGCCATCGCGCCGAGATCCTTCCGGTACTGCTCGACCGGGTCGAAGGTGAAGCCCCACTTCCGCTTGTCGAGCACCCGGTCCGGCAGGACGCCGCGGAGCGCCTCCTTGAGCAGCCCCTTCGGCCCGGCCTGGAACCGGATCCGGTCCGGGATGCGGGCGGCGAACCGGACGAGCTCCAGGTCGAGCAGGGGCACGCGGGACTCCACCGAGTGGGCCATCGACATCGTGTCCTCGTTGTGCAACAGGTCGGACACCATCTTGGTGCCGAACTCCGCCTCCAGCGCCTCGGCCGCCAGCGGCCGGCCGGTGCCGGCGAAGTAGCCGTCGTAGCTGTCCCGGGTCGCCGTCCGGAGGCGGTCGGCGAACTCGCGGGTGTAAACCCGGCGGACCAGTTCGGGGTTGGAGTCCCAGGCGTTGCGCACCAGCAGGTAGTGCCGCGTCCCGTCGCGCGCCGACGCGAGCCACTCCGCCTTGCGCGCGGCCAGGTCCAGCGGCGGTCGGCCCAGCGCGGCCATCCGTCTCGCCGTCCAGTCCAGCGCCGGCGCCAGGCCGCGCGCGACGCCGGCGAGTCCCGAGCGCAGCGATCCCGTACGCGCCAGGTAGCGGTAGAAGTCGTAGCCGGCGAAGAGCTCGTCGCCGCCGAGGCCGGACAGCACGACCTTCACGTGCTCGCCGACGAACCGGTGCAGCAGGTACAGCTGCAGCGAGTTGACCTTCGGTTCCTCGGTGTAGGTGATCGCGTCGGCGAGGTGGGCGAGCGCCGGCTCCCGCAGCACGATCTCGTGATGCTCTGTGCCGTACGTACGGGCGACGAACCGGGCGTCGTCGAGCTCGTCGGTCGGCTCGTCGAACCCGAGGCTGAAGGTCTTGATCGGCCCGACCTCGGCCCGGCGCAGCATCGCCACGATCGAGCTGGAGTCGATGCCACCGGACAGCGAGACGCCGACCGGCACGTCCGAGAGCAGCTGGCGCCGCACCGCGGCCTGGTAGTGGTCCACGATGCCCTCGCACCAGTCCCCGCGCGTCGGGCTCTCGTCGGGGGTCCAGTCGATGCCGGCGTAGCCAAAGCACCGCACCCCGGCGTCGCCGAACTCGAGGACGTGCCCCGGCGAGAGCCGGCGGATGCCGGCGAAGAACGTCCGGTCACCGGGCACGTACCGGACGTTCATCGACAGGTGCAGGCTGGCCTCGTCGAGATCGGCGGCGACCAGCCCGCTGGCGAGGACCGCCTTCGCCTCCGACCCGAACGCCAGCCGCTGGCCGCGGACCGTGTAGACGAGCGGCTTGACGCCGAGCGGGTCGCGGACCAGGAAGAGCGTCCGCCGCGACCGGTCGAGGAGGGCGAAGGCGAAGATGCCGTTCAGCCGGCGGAGGAAGTCGATGCCCTCGTCCTCGTACAGGTGCGGGAGGACCTCGGTGTCGCAGGTGGTCTCCAGCCGGTGGCCGCGGGCGAGCACGTGCTCGCGCAGCTCCGGGTAGTTGTAGATCTCGCCGTTGTAGACGACGACGACCGAACCGTCCTCGTTGGACATCGGCTGCGTGCCACCGGCGATGTCGAGGATGGCCAGCCGCCGGCTGCCCAGGTAGATGCCGTCGCCGGCGAAGAACCCCTCGCCGTCCGGGCCGCGATGGGCGATGACGTCGGTCATCGCCCGGACCAGCGCCTCGTCGCCGAACCCGGCCGTGCCCGCTATCCCGCACACGGTGCTGTCACGCCTCGACCCGGCGGCTCACGGCTTCGCCCCGAACGTGGACTCGAAGTAGTCGATCATCCAGGCGGTCACGTCGATCTTCTCGTCGAGAAGCTGCTGGCGCGCCCGCTGGCCCATGTCCCGGGGCGAGTCCGCGCAGAGCTTCTCGATCGCCGCCACGGCCTGCTCGAACTGGTCGTCGGTGAAGTGCCGCGCCAGCCCGTATCGCTTCTCCTCGTCGTCGATGTAGCCCCGGCCGCTGGTCGCGATGAACACGGCGGGCACGCCGAGCACGGCCGCCTCGGATGACATCGTCGCCGATTCGCCGACGATGATCTGGGCGTGCGCGAGCAGGTGGTGAATCTGCTCGACCGGACCGGAGACCTCCAGGGCGGCGAGGTCCGGGGGCAGCGGCGCCTCGGAGGAGATCAGCACCCGGCCCTCGCGCTGCAGCACCTCGACGAGGTGCCGCTTCTGGGCGCCGGTGAGACCGCGCTCGCGCCGGTCGTGCGCCGCCTCCCACGACACGAACCGCAGCACCGAGAACGGCTCGTCCGGGCCGACCCCGAACTCGGCCAGCCGCCGCGGGTCGGCCCGGAACCGGTTCGGGTGCAGGTAGGCAAGCTCGTGGTAGCTGGGGTAGGTCAGGTGGCGTCCCGGAACCCGTCCCTGGTAGCAGTCTGGCGTGCACACGCAGTACGCCAGCGGGTAGACGAAGCGGTTCGTCTGGGTCGCGACCTCGGTGTCGTAGAAGACGACGGCGGGCACGCGCTTGAGCCGTCCCGCCACGGCGATGGACGGGCCCATGATCCCGGTCAGCACGTCCGGCCGGAACGTGCGCATGACCCTGAGCAGGCGGCGGGTGCGCTGCACCATCTCGACCGCGAGGCCGCCGCCCCTGTGCTGCGTCGAGATCTGCTGGAAGGGCAGCCCGAACTCGGTGAGCAGGTCGACCGACCGGTCCTTGTCGCGGGCGGTGATGCACAGCTCGTGGCCGCGGCGGGTCATCTCGTCGTGGAAGTGACGGAAGAAGTGGACGTGCGCGGGGTGCAGGACGTCGATGAGAATGCGCATCGTTCTCAATCGGCCTCGGGCGGCGTGCCGCCGGTCGGGCGCCGCGCGACGGCCAGCACCCCGGCACCCCAGCGCGGGCGGGAGAACTTCCCGAGGTACGAGAGCGCGAGCAGTCCGGGGAACGCGGCCGCGTACAACGCCTTGTTCCGCTGGTTGGCGCCCGAGATCAGGTACGAGATGTTGTTCGTGAAGGTCTCCAGCAGGCCGTAGGTGTAGTGGTGCCCGGTGACCTCGAAGCCCGCGTCGGTGAGCTTGTCCACCAGGTCCTCGGCGTGGTAGCCGGGCCGGACGTGGCCCGGCACGTCGAAGTTGACGCGGCGGCCGAAGAGGAGCCAGCGGCGCTCGTAGCCGGGCACGTGCGCGACCAGCCGGCCGCCGGGGCGCAGCGCCTGCCGCAGCGCCCGCATGGCGCCGACGTCGTCCTCCACATGCTCGAGGTTGTCGACGCTGACGACGAGGTCGAACTGCCCGTCGAAGTCGAGCTTCGTCACGTCGCCCTGCTCGAACCGGCAGTTCGTCAGGCCGGCACGCCGGGCGATCTCGTTGGCACGGCCGACCAGGTCCGGCTCGACCTCGACGCCCAGCACCTGCGCGTCGGGGTGGCGCTTAGCGAGCTCGAAGGTGAAGACGCCGGAGCCGCAGCCGGCATCGAGGATGTCGTTGTACCGTCCCCGGACGACCGGCAGCACCCGGCGCAGCCGGATCCGCAGCCCGTTCGCCGGCGCCCCGAGCAGGTACGCGTACAGCCGCTCGAACCGGCTCCGCCCGGGGTCGAGGGATAGCTCGCGGCCGGGGAACCCGATCACGACCGGTCCCCGCTGGCCTCGAGGTAGCACGCGAGCGCCCACGACATCCAGCCCTGGCACCAGCGGAGCTCCCGGATCGCGGTGCGGAACGCGCGGCGCCGCTGGTAGTAGAACCAGCCGGTGCGGGGATCCCACATGTGCGCGAGCGTCCAGTCGAGCACCCGGCGGGCGACGTCGCCACCGACGCCGTGCTCCCGCTGCTGCAGCGAGAACGTGATGACGCCCTGCGCGCAGCCGTGGATGTCGTACGGGTAGCGCCGGTCGCTCATGAAGCGCGGCGCGCCGTCGGCCTCGAATAGCCGCCGCCGGTAGAAGTCGATGCCGCGGTCGTACGCCGCGGTGAACTCGTCGCCGCCGGCCGAGCGCTGGTAGAGCAGGATCGCGTCGAGAATGAAGCCGGTGTGGTAGTTGTCGTGGGTGATGTGGCTCGCCGACGGCGGCTCGGCGTAGAACCACGCGCCCTCGGTGGTCTGCTTGGACACGACGTAGCGGACCAGCCGCCCGCCTTCCGTGATGAGCTCCGGCCGGTCGGTGAGCGCGCCCAGCCGGGCGGCGAGCGCGCCGACCAGCGCCGGCACGTCCATCACGATCCAGCTGATCGACTCGTCCGGCACGTAGCTCACGCACCGGTGCTCGTCGTCCTCATAAAGCGTCTTCGGCGCGTCCAGCAGGAAGCGCACCGCGCGTGACGCCGCCTCGGCGTAGCGCGGCTCGCCCAGGGTCTCGTACCCGTCCAGCAAGGCCTGGCCGACGAACGAGGTCACCACCCGGTTCGGGAAGTTCCGCGGGGCGAAGAAGCCCACGTCCTGCCAGGGGTACGGGTATCCCCAGGCGAGCCAGGGGTATCCGGGGGCCGGGTTGTCGACCAGCCAGTCGAGCAGCTCGCGCGCCTCGCCGGCGTCGCGGTCGGCGCCGGTCATCCGGTGCCGGGCGAGCAGCGCGCGGGCAAACAGGGACAGGCCCTTCGGGTTGCGGGCCTTGCGGACCCGGATGAGCGGCCGCACGTCGACGGGGCTGCGCATGACGAGCTGGATGGCGGCGAGCCGGCGCGTCCGCGACGATCCGGCCAGCCGCTCCAGCCAGCGCGCGTTCAGCGCGTCGTGCTTGGAGTAGCCCTCGTACCTGTCGACGCGGGCAGTGTCGAACGCCCGTTCCAGGACTTCGGCGACATCCCGGCCGGGCCTTCCGACGGTCGTCATCGGTGTCTCGTCTGCCACTGCCATGACCTTACGTTGGGTGAGGCTGTCTCGCGGGCACGCCGAGGGCCGGCCGAGACTAGCAGTCGCCGATGCCCGCCCGGGCCGCCCAGCCTGGCGTGCTACACATGTCGCGTCGTGCCGCCTGGCCGGAGGAAGGGCGCCAGCCCGATGAAACAGGTGTTCCGCAGAGTGATCGACCGCCGGGGGCACGTCAGCGTCCTCGACCTGCCCGTCCCGCACGTGGGACCGGATCAGGTCCTGGTCCAGGGGCACTACTCGCTGATCAGTTCCGGCACCGAGACCGGCACGGTGTCGAAGACCCCGATGGAGCTCGTCAAGCAGACCGTCTCCGACCCGTGGATGCGGCATGTCGTCAAGCACACGGTGTTCGCGACCGGCGTGCGCCAGACCGCCCGGCGGGTCTGGCACGAGATGATCACCCCGCGCGAGATCGGCTACAGCGGCGCCGGCACCGTCCTCGCGCTGGGCGAGCGGGTCGAGGGGTTCGAGGTCGGCCAGACGGTGGCGTACGCGGCGACCGGGCACGCGGAGGTGGCCGCTCCGACGATCAACCACGTGGTGCCGGTGCCCGACGGGGTCGACCTGCGGCACGCGGCGTTCGTGACCGTCGGCGGCATCGCCACCCAGGCGCTGCGGCGGGCCGATCTGCGCTTCGGCGAGACGGTCGCGGTCTACGGCCTGGGGCTGGTGGGCCAGCTGTGCGCGCGGATCGCCCGGGCCGCCGGGTGCGTCGTCATCGGCATCGACATCAGCCCGCGGGCGAACGAGCTGGCGACCGCGGCCGGCGCCGCCCTCGTCGTCGACCCGCGCGATCCCGAGTGGAAGCGTCGCATCCTCGACCTCACCGGCAAGAACGGGGTCGACGCAACGGTCATCTGCGCGAGCTCGGACTCCGCCGAGATCATCAACTCGTCGATGGAGATCACCCGCCGGCAGGGTCGGGTGGTGATCGTCGGCTACGTCAAGCTCGACATCCATCCGAAGAACTTCCTCTACCGCGAGATCGACCTCCGCTACTCGAGGGCGTACGGGCCGGGCAGCTACGACACGAGCTACGACAAGGGACGCGTCGACTACCCGTTCGGGTACGTGCGGTGGACCGAGAAGCGCAACCTGGCGGAGTTCATCCGGCTGATCGAGTCCGGCGCCGTCTCGCTGGAGCCACTGATCGGCGCCGTGTACCCGGTGGAGAAGGCGCAGGCGGCCTTCGACGCCGTCCGGGCCGGCACCCTGCGCGGCGCGGCGCTGATCTCGTACGGCCCGGAGCCGGACCGCCGGCGCACGCTGCAGATCTCATCCCGGCCCAAGCGCGACGGCAAGGTCGGCATCTCCCTGATCGGCTTCGGCAGCCACGTGCTGAGCATGCACCTGCCGAACCTTCGGGCCCGGCGGGACGTGGAGCTGCGCGGCATCGCGTCGGCGACCGGGCGGAACGCCTCCGTCGTGGCCGAGAGCCTGGGCGCCACCGCGATCACCACCGACGTCGACGAGCTGCTCGCCGACCCCGGCACGGACGGCGTGCTGATCTGCTCCAGCCAGCCCGAGCACTACGAGCACATCCGCAAGGCGGTGGAGGCGGGGAAGGCGGTCTTCGTCGAGAAGCCGATGGTCACCCGGCCGGACGACTTCGGCGCGCTGCTGCGGCTGGTGGACGACCGCCGCACCCTGGTGACCCTCGGGCTCAACCGGCGGTACTCGCCGATGGTCGAGGCCCTGCGGGAGTCCTTGGACGGCGACATCGATCACGTCCAGTACCTGATCGCCCAGCAGTTCCTGCCGGCCGACCACTGGTCGCTCGACCCGATCGACGGCGGCGGCCGGCTTGTCAGCGAGGGCGAGCACTTCATCGACCTGTGCAACGTCCTGATCGGGCGGGAGCCGGTCTCGGTCACCGCCCGGGCCCTCGGCCAGGCGCCGGACGATCTGCGCCGGCTGTGCAACTTCGCGGTGACGCTGCACTACCCGGGTGCGGCCGCGACGGTCGTGTTCAACGAGAGCGGTGCGGCGGGGTTCCCGCGCGAACGGGTCACCGCGCTCGCCCGCGGCCAGGTCGCGATCCTCGACGACTTCGCGAAGCTGACCGTGCACGGCCGGAAGGTGGCCAAGCGGGGCAGCGGGATGAAGAAGTCGATGGGGCACGCCGAGGAGCTGGACGAGTTCATCCGGGCCATCCAGGGCAAGCCGAACAGGCTGCTCGGCTGGGAGGCGGCCTCGCTCGCGACCACCTGCATGTTCGCCGCGCAGGAGAGCATCCGGCTGGGCGTGGAGATCGACCTGGCCGCCTACCGGAAGGCGCTGCTGGCCGATCCGGCCGAACCGGACGAGCACGACGAGCACGACGACGGGAACCCGCAGGCCGGCACGGGGCGCCTGGTACCTTCGTGAGCCGCCGACGACCGCCGGCTCTGGACCCGACAGGGAGGATCCTCGCGATGGCCGAAGGCAGCGCGCGGCCGGAATCCCGCTCGGCCGAGGCCCTCGCCGCCTACGAGGAGCTGGGATCTCACCTGGAACAGCACGACCCGCGGTACCAGTACACGTACATGACCTCGAAGTTCCGCAGCGACTACACGCTGATGGACAAGGTCGGGGTGGACGGCAAGTACGTGCTGAACGTGGGCTGCTCGTTCCCGGTGGACGAGCTGTACTACGCGCACAAGGTCGGGCGCTGGGTCGCCGTTGACCTCAGCCCCCGCTCGCTGGAGGGCGCCGCGGAGATCGTCAACCGCGAGCTGCACCCGGACCTGGCCAGGAAGTTCTCGTTCAAGGTGGCCGACGCCACCGACCTCCCGTTCGACGACGACACCTTCGACCTGTCCATCTGCATGTCGACCATCGACCACCTGCCGTCGGCCGAGGCGCGGCGGAAGGCGGTCGAGGAGATGGCGCGGACCACCAAGCCGGGTGGGCACGTCGTCGTCACGGTGCCCAACCGGTGGGACCTTCCGTACGCGGCCGGGGTCCGCAAGATGATGCGGGACAAGACGCTGCACTACGGGTACGCCTACCTCTTCTCGCCGATCGAGATCCGCAAGATCGGCGAGCGCGCCGGCCTGAAGCCGATCCACTTCGCGTCCTGCGTCGCGCCGCCCGAGGTGTGGATCGACGGCTACCCGGCCCTCATCCGGTGGCCGGCGAAGGGCGTCTTCCGGCTGATCGAGGTGGCCGGGTACTTCGGCCGGCGGGTCGGCTATGCGTTTGAGAAGCCGGCGATCGAGAAGCCGCCGCGGACCCAGAACCCGCCGCAGGGATAGTGCCCACGGCCGGGACGGATCTGCCGGCTCGGGTCGCCGCCCTGGGGCGTGTCCTGCGCTCGGCACCGGTCCGGCTGGCGTTCATTGCCGTCGTGCTGGCGCTGCTCGCCGTCGCGCTGGCCGACCAGGGGACGGTGCTGCGCGAGCAGATGCGGGAGCTGTCCCTGCCCGTGGTGGCCCTCGCGTTCGTGGCGGGCGTCGGCGGGCTGTGGTGCAGCCTCATGGTGTGGCGGTCGGTGCTGGCCGACCTGGGATCGCGGCTGCGCATCCGGGACGCCGTCAGCATCATGTTCATCGGCCAGCTGGCCAAGTACGTGCCCGGCAGCGTCTGGCCGGTGGTGGCGCAGATGGAGCTGGGCGCCGACCACGGCGTCCCGCGCGGCCGGTCCGCCGTCTCGGTGGTGCTGAGCTCCGGCGTGATGGTCTGCACCGGCGGGCTGGTCGCGGTGCTCACCCTGCCGTTCGCGGCCGGCGGCGCGGCCGGCCGGTACCTCTGGGTGGTCGTCGTCGTGCCGGTCGGCGCGGCACTGCTGTCTCCCCCGGTGCTGAACCGGCTGCTCAACCGGCTGCTGAGGCTGCTGCGCCGACCACCGCTGCACCAGGAGCTGAGCCTGCGCGGCATCGCGGTGACCACCGGCTGGGCCCTGCTCGGCTGGACGCTCAACGGCGCGATGACGTACGTGCTGCTGGACCGGCTCGGCGGTCACGGCGGGGAGGCCGCGCTGCTCGCGATCGGCGGGTACTCGCTGGCGTGGGTCGCCGGCTTCCTGTTCGTCGTCGCTCCCGCCGGTGCCGGGGTCCGGGAAGCCGTCCTGATCGCCGTGCTGACCGCACAGCTGACGACCGCCGCCGCGCTGACCGTCGCCCTCGTCTCGCGGGCCCTCGCAGTCGTGGCCGACGCGCTCGCCGGCGCCGTCGCGGGCGCGCTCGTCGGTCGCCGCCGCCTGCGCGCCCTCCGCTCCCGCACCGCCAGGGAGGACGTCGCCTAGCCACGCTCGCAGACCCACATCTTGCGGAGGTTGATGTCGCCGCGGCGCCACTCCCCGGTGTTCCTGGGCTCCCAGTCGTACGAGCCGATCTCCCAGTTCCCGATCGGGTTCGAGATGTCCCGGACCGACCCGAACCCGGCCGCCCGGCATGCTCCCTCCACCCACGACGGGCTCGGGCGGCAGCCTCGCCCGCGCAGCGCCTGGTCCGTGCCGCGCCACCCACCGGCCTCGTCGACCCACTCCACGACCGGGTCGGTGTGATCGGAGACCGCGGTCTCGAGCAGCAGCACCGACGCCCGCTTGCCACAGCTGAGGAGGAACTCCTCCGGGCGCGCGAGGTGGTAGAGGACGCCGAACGCGAGAATCAGGTCGAAGTCGCCGACCTCGTCGACGCCGGTGCTGTCGAGGTCGAGGACGAACGCCTGCCGGCCGCGGGCCTTCATCGCCGCCACGTGCCCGGCACGGCCGTCGGTGGAGGTCACGTCGAAGCCGAGCTTGGCGAAGGCGTCGCCGAGGTGGCCGAGTCCGGCGCCCACCTCAAGGATCCGCATGCCGCGCCACCGTTCGAGGTCGACGTGCGCGAAGAGGTTCAGCAGCCGGGTCAGCTGCGACTCGCGGTAGTAGCCGGTCTCGAAGACGGACTTGCCGGACAGGCGCTTCACGAGGACCCGGGCCTTGGATGGCAGAAGCATCTGACGACGACGATCCTTTGCGGCGGGTGTCGGCACGCGGACGCGGCAGTCTACCCGCCGGTGTGCGCCCGTCCCTGGCAGGTCTCCCCGCCCGCAGGTCGAAGGACTGCCTCATCGGCGGCGTTCGCTACGCTGCGCTGGCCATGCCCGCCCCGACCGGAAGCGCTCGATGACGACCGAGATCCAGCCCGGTGTCCGTACGGTCGCCGACCCGGGCACGGCCACGGACGACGGCGCCGAGGACGGGCTGCGGCGTGCGCCCCGGCGGCACCGCCGACCGGTCGAGGCCCGCTGGTGGCTGCGCCGTTGGTGGATGGGGATCCCGCCGCTGGTGCTCGCGGTCACCGGGCTGCATGTCGCCCTGCTGGTCATGTGCACGGTGCTGTACCCGGCGTTCACCGGGCCGGACGAGAACAGGCACGTCGACATGGCCTACGCGTACAGCCAGGGGCACGGGCTCTACCCGCCGGCCGGCCGGCAGGTCGCTCGCGGCATCGAGGTCGTCCACGCCAGGCTCAAGGTGCCGCCGGTGACCTCGTACTCGGAGACGCCGGTGGTGCCCCGCGGCGAGCGTCTGTCCATCGATGCCGCCGGTGGCGACGCCCCGCCGCGGCAGCGGCTCCCGCCGAACTGGATGGTGCAGCACCCACCGCTGTATTACCTGGTCGAGGCGGGCGTCCTGCGGCTGCCCGAGGTGGACGAGCTGCCCTACGACCGCCAGGTCGCGCTGCTGCGCTGGGTCAGCGTCCTCATGGTCGCGCCGCTGCCGCTGCTGGCCTGGGCGACCGCCCGCCGGCTCGTCGGCGACGGGCCGGTCGCGCTCACCGCGGCGGTGCTTCCGGTGACGCTGCCCGGACTGAGCCGCATGGGCGCCATGGTCAACAACGACAGCCTGCTCATCCTGCTCGGCTCGGCCCTCATGCTGGCACTGGCCCGGGTGCTGTCCGGTGATCTCCGCATCCGCACCGCCGTCCTCGTCGGCGGGCTGCTCGGCCTGGCCCTGCTCACCAAGGGCCAGGCGCTCGTGCTCCCGGTGCCGGTGGCCGCCGCTTACCTGGTCGCCTGGCTGCGGCACCGCCGGTCGGCCCTGCTGCCGCTGGCGACCGCCGCGGTGGTCGGCGGCGCCGTCGGCGGCTGGTGGTGGATCCGCAACGTCGTCCTGTTCGGGGCGGTCCAGCCGGCCGGAGCGGGCGATGAGTGGGTGCGCATCCTCAACGGCCCGGCCAACCCCGGCGGTACCTGGCTGGACCTGGTCCCGAAGTTCGTCAGCCGGTTCACCTCCCGGTTCTGGGGCGGCATCGGGCTGTTGGAGAACCCGACGCTGCCGCGCTGGCTCACCGCCGCGTGGCTGATCGCGTTGCTGGCCGGCGTGGTGGTCGCGATCGTGGTCGGCATCGGCGGCCGGTGGGGGCGGGCCGCCGCCGCCGTCTTGGCGCTGCCCGCGCTTCTCATGACCGGGCTGATCTTCTACGGCTCCGGCGGGCAGTACGTCCAGAACATGCGGCTGCCGGGGATCCAGGGCCGGTACGTCTACCCGGCGCTGACCGCGCTGGCCGTGCTGGCCGCGATCGCCGCGGTCCGGCTGGCCGGCCGGTACGCCCGGGTGGTGCCGCTGGTCGTGCTCGCCGCTGGGGTGGCGACCCAGGCCTGGGCCTGGTGGCTGCTGCTGCGGGACTGGTGGGCGCCGACGCCGACGCAGGGCGACCTCGTCGAGATGGCCCGGGGCGCCGCCGCCGGCGTGCTGCGCTGGTCACCGTGGCCTGACGCGATGAGCCTGGCGCCGTTCGTCGCCGTTGCCGTGCTGTCGGTGGCCGCGCTCGTGGTCGCCGCGCTGGCCGCGCGCCGGCCCACCGGCACGTCGGCGGGCCCACCGGCTTAGCGGAGGCGGCCCCACCGGCTGAGCGGAGCGCGTCAGGTGTCGCCGCGGGATCGCACGATCAGGTCGGCGAGCAACGCCATCGCGGCGATGATCAGGCCGGAGACGATGAGCAGCAGGGTGCTCGTGGTGATCCGGAACTGGTAGCGGATCACGTCCACGACCGCCTTCACCGCGCCGATGCCGACCAGCCACAGCGCCAGCGGCATCAGCACCTTGATCGGGTTGAAGTACATGACCATCCGCAGCACCTGCAGGATGTAGCGGTACGCGTCGGTCAGGAAGTGGAACTTCGACGTGCCGGCCCGCTTCGCGTACTCGATCGGCAGGTAGTCGACCACGTGCTGGTTGGACAGGAACGACATGGTGATCGTCGTGACGCAGGAGAACCCCGGCGGCAGCAGCCGCAGGTAGGGCAGCGCCACCTCGCGGCGGAACGCGCGCAGGCCGGAGTTGAGGTCCGGGATCTTGGTCGACGCGAGCCGCTCGGCGATCTTGCGGATCGCCCACTTCGCCGGTACGCGGAGGACCTTGTACGTGCCGCGCTCGGTGGTCCGCGCGCCGACGATCTGGTCCACGTCCGGGTGGTCGATCAGGTACTGGACGAACTCGGGGATCCGCTCGTTCGGGTAGGTCATGTCGGCATCGGTCCACACCACGATCCGGCCGTACGCCTCGCCGGTGCCGATCCGGCGGGCGGTGCCCGACCCGCCGTTGCGCCGGAACGGCATCAGCCGCATGTGCGGGAAGTGCGGCAGTGCCTGGCGCAGCACGGCCAGCGTGTCGTCAGTGGACTTGTCGTCGATGACCAGCAGCTCGTAGCTGAACTCGGAGGCGTCCATGCTCGCGCAGATGCGGGCCACCTCGTCCAGCACGTGGTCCTGCTCGTTGTAGCAGGGCAGCACGATCGTGACGTCCAGGGTGTTCGGCCCCCGCTGGGGCAGCGCCGTGTGGCTCTCGTGCTCACGTACCGGTGGTGCGCCTGCGGCCCGGACGGCGGTCTGTGCCGGTGGCTGGGCCGGGTCGAACGACTGGGTCGGCTGCGCGACGCTCACGGATTCGGCTCCTGCATCTTCTGATGCGCTGGATCGGGCTGTTGCATGTGACATTTCTCCGACGAGCCGGCGCGCGGCCGGCCCCGGCGGCAGAGGATACCGTCTCGCCTCGTGGCCGAAGCCGAGACGGCACGAGTGACGGTGCTGGTCGTCACCTGGCGCGGTGTCTCGCTGCTGCCGTCCTGCCTGGAGGCGCTCCGCGCGCAGACCCTGCCGCACCGGCTGCTCGTCGTCGACAACGCCTCCACCGACGGCACCGCCGACCTGCTCACCGAGCGCTCCCCCGAGGCGACCGTGCTGCGGCTGCCCGCGAACGCCGGCTTCGCCGGTGGCGTCGCGGCCGGGCTGGACCGGGTGGGCACGCCGTACGTGGCGCTGCTCAACGACGACGCCGTCGCCGACCCGGGCTGGCTCGCCGCGCTGGTCGACGCGCTCGACGCCGACGACGGCCTGGCCGCGGTCACCTCGCGGCTGCTGCTGGCCGGCACCGAGCCACCGGTGATCAACAACGCCGGAGTGGTGCTGCTCGGCACCGGCTACGGCGCCGACCGCGGGCTCGGCGCGCCGGACCGGCGGCCGTACGACGAGCCGGCCGAGGTCTTCGGGTTCTCCGGCGGCGCGGCGGCGCTGCGCACCGACGCGCTGCGCGAGGTAGGCGGGTTTCCGGCCGAGTTCTTCCTCTACTACGAGGACACCGACACCGCGTGGCGGCTGCGCCTGGCCGGCTGGCGGGTGGGGTACGTGCCCGGCGCCGTCGTCCGGCACCGGCACTCGGCCAGCGTCGACCAACGCTCGGAGTCGTTCGCGTTCCACAACGAGCGGAACCGGCTGCTCATGCTGACCCGGTGCGCCCCCGCCGGCCTGGTCGTCCGGCAGCTCGCCCGGTTCGCGCTCACCACGGCGAGCCTGGCGGCCAAGCGGCTGGTGCGCCGACCGCTGCCGGCCGGGCACCAGTTCCGCATCGGGCTTCGGCTGCGGGTGATGATCTCGTTCGTCCGGATGCTGCCCGCCGGCCTACGCGCCCGGCGCCGGATCGGCGCCCGGTCGGCGGTGCCGCGGGCCGAGGTCGCCCGGCGGTGGCTCGGGCACGCCTGATCCGAGTGGGCCGCCTGCCGCGTATGCTCCAGCGGACCTGCCCACCGACCCCGAAAGTCACCCGATGTTCCCCGACCCGGCCCGTCAGGCGGTCGCCCAGCCGCCGTCCCCGCTGGCGGCACCGCCCGGCCAGGCCGAGCGAACGATGGCCACCGACCGCGATTGGGCCGCCGCCGAGCAGGCCACCGCGGAGCAGCCCACCGTCGAGCAGCCCACCGCCGAGCCGGGCCGCACGCGGGGGCGCTGGGCGCGCCCGCCGGCGCTCGTCTGGGTCATCACCGCGCTGCACGTCGCGCTGATGGTGATGTGCACGTTCCTGTACCCGCCGTTCGCGAACTACGACGAGCACTGGCACGTCGACATGGTGCAGGCCTATTACGACGGCAACGGCCTGTACGACCCGGGCGAGCGGACCACCGACCGGGGCGTGCAGCAGATCGTGCGCCTGGTGCCGGTGCCGCGGCCGGCCACCCCGTACAGCGAGCTGCCGCTGCCCGACCGCGGCGACCGCCCGTCCGTCGACGACCTGCAGGACGGACAGCCGTCCGGGAACCCGGTGCCGAACCAGATGGTCCAGCACCCGCCGCTGTACTACCTGCTCGGCGCCGGCCTGCTGCACGTCGTGCCGGGCGGCGACGACCTCCCGTTCGACCGGTACTTCGCGGTGCTCCGGCTGCTGAGCATCGCGATGGTCGCGCCGCTGCCGCTGCTGGCCTGGGCGACGGCGCGCCGGCTGCTCGGGGACGGCCCGCTCGCGGTGGCCGCCGCGGCGGTGCCGCTGACCATCCCCAACTTGGCTCGGGTCGGCGCGTCGGTGAACAACGACAACCTGCTCACCCTGCTCGCTGCTGCCCTCATGTTCGTCCTCGCCGGCGTGCTCGCCGGCGACCTGCGCAAGCGCACCGGCCTGGTCGCCGGCATTCTGCTCGGGCTGGCGCTGCTTACCAAGGGCATGGCGCTGGCGCTCCCCGTGGTCGTGCTGGCCGCGTACATCGTCAGCTGGCTCCGGCACCGCGCGCCGCTGCGGGGGGTGCTGCCGCCGCTCGGCATCGCCGCGCTGGCGTCGCTGATCGGAGCGTGGTGGTGGGTCCGCAACGTGATCGTCTACGGCAAGGTCCAGCCCAGCGGCCTGCCCCGGAAGTGGGTGCTGCTCACCCATCCCCCGCCCCAGCCCGGGGGGTCCTCGCGCGAGTTCGCGGTCGACTTCGCCGACCAGTACACGCTGCGGTTCTGGAGCTCGATCGGGCTGCCGGACGTGCCCAGGCTGCCGGTGCCGCTGTCCCGGGCCTGGCTGGTCGTGCTCGCCATCGGGATCCTGCTCGGACTCGCGATCGGGCTGAAGGGCCGCTTCGGCCGCGCCGCCCTGGGCGTGCTCGTCCTGCCCGCGGTGCTGATCACCGGGATGGTCGCGGCCGGCTCGTACTCCGGCTACCAGGACTTCGGTCGCGTGTCGGCCGCGCAGGGCCGGTACATCTACTGCGCGGTCACCGCGCTGGCGGTGGTCGCGGTCGTGGGCTGGGGCCGGCTGGACCCGACCCGCGGCCGGCTGCTCACCGTGGTCCTTCTCGTCGCCGGCCTCGCCACCCAGGTGGTCGCCTGGCGGCTGATCCTGCTCAGCTGGTGGGCGCCGCGGGTACCCCAGCTGGACTGGCTCGAGCGGCTCCGCGGGGCGTTCGTCGGCGTGCTGCGCTGGTCGCCGGTGCCCCGGCCGGCGACGATCGCGGTGTTCGCCGCGGTCGCCGTGCTGTCCGTGGTGGTCGTCGCGCTGGCCACTCGGCAGCTGTTCGGCCGGACGCGCGCCGCCGGGGCGCCGGAGCACCTGCGGCTATAGTCGCCGCCGTGGCAGCGGATCGTCCGGCAGACGTCTAGGCAGGGGTGCGGACTCTCGACATGCGCTCCTCGGCCCAGCTTGCATGGCGGTACCGCGGGCTCGTCGGCAACTTCGCCCAGCGGGAGATGAAGGCGAAGTACAAGGGCAGCGTCCTCGGCTGGACCTGGTCGCTGGTCAACCCGCTGGCCACGCTCGCGATCTACGCGACGGTCTTCGGCTTCTTCCTCAAGTTCACCCCGCCGGTGGCCGGCAACGGCGAGCTGCAGAACTTCGCCGTCTACCTGTTCACCGGCCTGGTGGTGTGGAACTTCCTGTTCGCCGTCGTCACCGGGAGCATGCAGTCGCTGCTCGGGGCGGGCCCGCTGCTGCGCAAGGTCTACTTCCCGCCGTTCACCCCGATCGCCGGCAACGCCCTGGCCGTGCTCGCCCAGACCGCGATCGAGCTGGGCCTGCTCGTCGCGACCTACATCGTGCTGGACAACGTCGGGCTGTCGATCGTGATCGTGCCGCTGTTGGTCGCCCTGCTGGCCGCGTTCTCCCTCGGCTGCGGGCTGGCGCTGGCCATGCTGAACGCCCGCTACCGGGACATTGCCTACATCGTCGCGGTGCTGCTGAACCTGATGTTCTACGCGGTGCCGATCGTGTACCCGATCTCGAAGGTGCAGGAGCTGTACGAGGCGCACCCCTGGCTGCGGGTCTACGAGTGGAACCCGGTGACCCAGTTCGTGGAGGGCTTCCGGGACGCGCTGTACCAGCTCGAGCTGCCGTCGCTGGGCCGGATGACGTACCTGACCGTGGTCAGCGTCGGCGCCCTCGTCCTTGGCTGGGCGTACTTCCAGCGCGCCGCGGCCGACGTGAGCGAGGAGCTGTGACCGAGCCCGAGGCCGAGCGGCCGGCGGTCGTGCTCGCCGACGTCGCGAAGCGGTTCAAGCTCTACCGGGACCGGCGGACGAACCTCAAGGAGGTCTTCACCGCGCGCCGGCGGCGCAACCGGTACGACGAGTTCTGGGCCGTCGACGGCGTGTCGCTGCAGATCCCGCGCGGCACCACGTACGCCCTGGTCGGGCACAACGGGTCGGGCAAGTCCACGCTGCTCAAGCTGATCGCCGGCATCCACCGGCCGAACCGGGGGTCGATCGAGGTCAACGGCCGGGTCTCGGCCATGCTCGAGCTCGGCGCCGGCTTCCACCCCGAGCTGTCCGGCCGCGAGAACATCTACCTCAACGGCGCGATCCTCGGCATGACGAAGCGGCAGATCGCCGCCGCCGTCGACTCGATCATCGAGTTCAGCGGGCTGGCCGAGTTCATCGACACGCCGGTGAAGGTCTACTCCAGCGGGATGTACGTCCGGCTCGGCTTCTCCATCGCGGTCAACCTCGACCCCGAGATCCTGGTCATCGACGAGATCGTGGCGGTCGGGGACGAGGAGTTCCAGCGGCGCTGCTTCGACCACCTGGCCGAGCTGCGCCGCCGCGGCGTCACGATCATCCTCGTCACCCACGCGCTCCAGCTGGTCCAGCAGCTGGCCGACCGGGCCGCCTGGCTCGACCGCGGGCGGCTCAAGGCCGAGGGCGACCCGCTCGAGGTCGTCGACGCGTACGTCGCCACGGTGAACGAGGCCGAGTCCGAACGGCTCGGGGTGAAGCTGAAGGCGGAGAACGACGCGCTGCGCCGGGGCAGCGGCGACGTGCAGGTCAGCCGGGTCGAGTTCGTCGACGCGGGCGGCCGCGCGGGGCGGGTCGGGGTCACCGGGCAGCCGCTGACCGTGCGGATCCACTTCGACGTGCGGACGCCGGTCGACGACGCGGTGTTCGGGGTGGGTTTCCACAACGAGCACGGCACCCACCTGGCCGGGCCGAACAGCCAGCGCAGCGGGCTGCGGGTGGGCCGGCTGGATCATGCCGGCTACGTCGACTACGTGCTAGACCGGTTCCCGTTCGCGCCCGGCCGGTACGAGGTCAGCGCGGCGGTCGTCGATCGCACCCTGCTGCACGTGTACGACTACCGTGACCGGGCCTTCGACCTGCACGTCCAGCCGGGCGGCGGGGGCGAGGTGGTCGGGCTGACGGTGCTCGACGGCCGGTGGCGGCTGCCGGACCAGGCGGCTCAGCCGGCCCCGGAGGCGCCCGCCGATAGAGAGGAGAGCGCGTGAGGGTCAACCTCGGCTCGGGCCTGGCGTACATGCCGGGTTGGGTGAACGTGGACGAGAGCCCGGATGTCAAGGCCGACATCCACCTCGACGCGGTCGACTTCGTCCGGCAGTACGGCGACCAGGTCGAGGAGGTCTACATGGGCCACGTCCTCGAGCACATCCTGCCCGGGGACGCGCTGACCCTGCTCAAGCTGCTCTACGAGCGGTTGCCGGCCGGCGCCGTCGTGAGCGCGGTGACCCCGGACATGGACCAGATCTGGTCCGCCTACCGAGCCGGCGAGATCGACAACGACATGCTCAACGCGTCGTTCATCTACTCCTACGTGCAGCCGTCGCACCACGTCTGGTGCTACGACCAGCGGTCGCTGACCGAGCTCTTCCGCCGGGCCGGCTTCTCCGACATCACCCCGATCGACCCGCTGACCTGGGACCCCGTGTACCACAAGTCGGGTCCGGAGTCGCGCTGGCAGTGCGGGGTCAAGGCCACCGCCGGCGGCGCGCCCGCGCCGGACCTCGGCGCCCCGCCCACGGTCCGCCGGCTGACCTTCGACGAGCTCTTCGGCGCCCAGACCGAGGCGGCGCAGACCGAGGCCGCGCGGGCCGGGGCCGGCACCGACCGGACCCCGACGCAGCAGGAGCTGCTGCTGCGCCGCATCGAGGTCCTCCGCGAGGGCCTGGGCAGGGAGCTGCGCACCCGCGCCGAGCTGCAGGAGCAGATCGAGGACCTGCGCCGGCGCGAGCAGGAGGCCGCGGAGG
>JBKOXW010000053.1:0-7373 GCA_046744115.1 Actinomycetota bacterium
TTTCGGCGGGCTGTCGCCGTACGCGTAGGCCCAGCCGTAGCGGGCGCCGGCGGCGACGCCGATCGGGGCGATGTCGTCCAGCCGGCGCAGGTCCTCGTCGGACAGCCGGACCCGGGTGGCGCCGACGTTCTCCTCCAGGTACGACCGCCGCTTGGTGCCCGGGATCGGCACCACGTCCTCGCCCTGCGCCAGGACCCAGGCGAGGGCGAGCTGGCCCGGCGTGCAGCCGCGCTCGGCGGCCAGCCGGCGCACCTCGTCGACGAGCCGCATGTTGCGGGTGAAGTTGTCGCCCTGGAAGCGCGGGTTGCTACTGCGGAAGTCGTCCGAGCCGAAGTCGTCCGGACTGGTGATCGCGCCGGTGAGGAAGCCGCGCCCGAGCGGGCTGAACGGCACGATGCCGATGCCGAGCCGGCGGGCCGCGCCGAGCACCTCGTCCTCCAGGTCGCGCGTCCACAGTGACCACTCGCTCTGCAGCGCCGCGATGGGATGGACGGCGGCGGCCCGCTCCAGGCTGCGGGCGCTCGCCTCGGACAGGCCGAGGTGGCGCACCTTGCCGGCGTCGACGAGCCCGGCCATCGCGCCGACGGTGTCCTCGATCGGCACGATCGGGTCGACCCGGTGCTGGTAGTAGAGGTCGATGTGGTCGGTGCCGAGCCGGCGCAGGCTGGCGTCGCAGCAGGCACGGACGTACTCGGGCCGCCCGTTGGTCAGCAACCGGCCGCCGGCCGGGTCGCGGCTGAGCGCGAACTTCGTGGCCAGCACGACCTCGTCGCGCCGGCCCGCGATCGCTCGACCGACCAGCGACTCGTTGTGCCCGTCGCCGTAGACGTCGGCGGTGTCCAGCAAGGACACACCGAGGTCGAGCGCGCGCCGGATCGTGGCGATCGACTCGTCCTCGTCGGCGGGCCCGTACGACTGGCTCATGCCCATGCAGCCGAGTCCGAGAGCGGACACGACGAGACCGTCGGCGCCGCCGAGCGTGCGGGTGCCAAGACTGGGTGTGCTCAACGCGGACGCCTCCTCGGCCGATCGTGCCCCGGCAGCACCAATCTACGGCTCGTCCGGCGGGGTCATCGGCCAACGGGGAGCGCCGAGCTCGCGGGAGACGGCTCGCGCGGCGCCGCGGACCGCCTCGATGACCGCGGCCCCGACCGGCCAGTCGGTCGCCGGGACCACGACGCCGATAGCGCCGGCCACCGTCGCGGGGGAGTCGAAGACGGGGGAGGCGATCCCGCACTCGCCGAGCACGGCCTCCTCGGCCTCGGTCGCCACTGCGCCAGGACGCACGCGCTGCACCAGCTCGGCGCGCAGCTCCATCGGGTCGGTGATGGTCTCGGCGGTCATGCTCCGCCGCACGCCGGGCCCGGCGAGGGCCTGTTCGGCTGCGGCCGGGTCGAACGCGAGGATCGCCTTCCCCAGCGCGCTTGCGTGCGCCGGGATCACGATGCCCACCTCGGGCATCTGCCGCGAGCCGTCCGGCCGCGGCTCGTGATGGATGATCACCACGTCGTCCAGCAGCAGCACGCCGGTGCGGACCGCCAGGCCGGTCCGCCGGGCCAGCTCCTCGGCCCAGGTGGTCACCCGCGACCGCAGTTCCAGGGTGTCCAGGTAGACGTTGCCGAGCCGGAGCACCGCCGGACCGAGCCGGTAGCGGCTGGAGTCCGGCTCCTGGACCACCATCCCATGCGCCACCAGCGTCCGGATGATCCCGTGCACGGTCGACGGCGACAGCTCCAGCCGGGTGGCGATCTCGGTCAGGCTCATCCGCCGCGCACCCTGCAGCGCGGTGAGGATGCGCAGCGCCCGATCCACCGACTGGATCACTCGCCGCCTCCGCTCCTCGGTCGCGACCGAACCTCTTGTGCTCGGCGAAGCACTAGCGTAACGTCCGTACACAATTCGACAATGTCGAATGACATTCGGTCAATCAGAAGGCAGTCAGAGGGTACGCGGGACCCCGCCGTCGCCGCCCGCTGCTGCCGCAGCCGACCTGCGGGAGGGCCCCATGGACGAGTCGTCGATGGCTCAGAAGCTTGCCGCCGAGTTCCTCGGCACCGCGTTCCTCGTGTTCATCGGCGTCGGCTCGGTGCCGGCGACGCTGATCGTGAACGGTGACGCCCCGTTCACGATGGCCGATCTGGGGATGATCTCGTTCGCGTTCGGGACCGTGGTGATCGCCACCGTCTACGCGCTCGGCCACATCTCCGGCAACCACATCAACCCGGCGGTGACGCTCGGCCTCGCGGTGACCGGCAAGTTCCCCTGGTCGCAGGTGCCGGCGTACGTCACCGCGCAGGTCGCGGGCGCGATCCTCGGTGCCGCGGCCATCATCGGCGTCCTGGGCCAGAAGGCCAGCGACGTCGGTCTGGGCGTCGCCGCCTACGGCGCCGGGGTGGGCTCCGGGCAGGCGTTCATCGCCGAGTTCGTCGGTACGTTCATCCTCGTGTTCACCGTGTTCGGAGTGATTCACCGCAAGGCCGCGGTGGGGTTCGCCGGGCTCGCCATCGGTTTCGTCGTCTTCGCCGCGATCATCCCGGTCGCGCCGGCCACCGGTGCCTCGATCAACCCGGCGCGTACTACCGGCCCGATGCTGGTCCAGCAGATCGCCGGTGGCACTGTCGAGTGGGGACAGTTGCCGGTGTACCTGCTTGCCGAGCTGGCCGCCGGAGCGGCCGCGGCGCTGCTCTACACGGCGATCTCGCGGACGGCGGCTGATCGCGCTCCGGCCGTGCCCGCGGCACCGGCCGCCGAGAAGCTCACCGTCTGACCGGGACAGGATAGGGAGCATCGAGATGAAGAAGCTCATCAACGAGCCGGCCGATGTCGTCGTCGATGCGCTGCGCGGGATGGCCGCGGCGCACCCAGAACTGCGGGTGGACGTTCAGAACAAGATCGTCTACCGGGCGGACGCTCCGGTCCGCGGCAAGGTCGGCCTCGTCTCCGGTGGCGGGTCCGGGCACGAGCCGCTGCACGGCGGTTTCGTCGGCCTGGGGATGCTCGACGCCGCCTGCGCCGGCGAGGTGTTCACCTCACCGGTGCCCGACCAGATGCTCGAGGCCACCAAGCAGGTCGATGGCGGCGCCGGCGTGCTGCACGTCGTCAAGAACTACACCGGCGACGTGATGAACTTCGAGATGGCCGCCGAGCTGGCCGCGGCCGAGTCCGGCGTCGAGGTGGTCTCCGTGGTCACCAACGACGACGTCGCTGTGCAGGACAGCCTCTACACCGCCGGCCGGCGCGGCGTCGGCGTCACGGTGCTGGTGGAGAAGATCGCCGGCGCGGCCGCCGAGCAGGGCCGCGCCCTGACCGATGTCGCCGAGGTCGCCCGCACGGTGAACGCCTACGGCCGGAGCATGGGGATGGCGCTCACCTCCTGCACGGTGCCGGCGAACGGGAAGCCGACGTTCGACCTGCCCGAGTCGGAGATCGAGATCGGCATCGGCATCCACGGCGAGCCGGGACGACGCCGGGCGCCGCTCGCCCCGGCGCGGGAGATCGCCGAGATGCTCGTCGAGCCGATCCTGGCCGATCTGGACTTCACCCGCGGGGACGGGGTCATCGCGTTCGTCAACGGGATGGGCGGCACCCCGTTGATCGAGCTGTACCTGATGTACGCGGAGGTGGCGACGATCCTCGGCAAGCGCGGGGTCACAGTCGCTCGCTCGCTCGTCGGCCCGTACATCACGAGCCTGGACATGGCCGGGTGTTCGGTGACCCTGCTCGCGGCGAACGACGAGCTACTGTCGCTCTGGGACGCTCCGGTGCGCACGCCGGGTCTGAGGTGGGGAGCGTGACGATGGTCGACACCGGGATCGGGACCGTCGGCGTCGACGGTCTCACCCGGTGGGTGCGCGAGTTCGCCCGGCTCGTCGCCGCGCACAGGGACGAGCTCACCCAGCTCGATGCCGCCATCGGCGACGCCGACCACGGGGCCAACATGGATCGGGGGATGGCCGCGGTCCTCGCCGCGCTGGACTCGGCGCCGCCCACCGCCGAGGGGCTGTTCAAGCAGGTCGGGATGACGCTGGTGCGGACGGTCGGTGGCGCGAGCGGCCCGCTGTACGGGACGTTCTTCCTGCGGATGGCGACGGCCGCCGGCGAGGTCGACCGGATGGATGCCGCCGATCTGGCTGCGGCGCTGCGGGCCGGCCTCGACGGGGTGGTCGCCCGCGGCAGGGCCGAGTCGGGCGATAAGACGATGTACGACGCGCTCGCACCGGCCCTCGACGCGCTGGACAACGCCCTGGCGAGCGGCGCCGACCTCGGCTCGGCGCTGCGGCGGGCGCAGGCCGCGGCCGAGGCGGGTCGCGACGCGACGATCCCGATGCTCGCCCGCAAGGGCCGGGCCAGCTACCTGGGCGAGCGCAGCGTCGGGCACCAGGATCCGGGCGCCACGTCCGTCGCGCTGCTGGTCGCGTCGGCGGCCTCCGCGCTGCGCTGAGAGCGGGTGGCGCGATGTGCCCCGGCAGCGGCCAGGTGAGCGGAGTCGGCATCGTGGTGGTGTCGCACAGTCACGCCCTGGCTCGGGCGGCGGTCGTGCTGGCTCAGGAGATGGTGCACGGCAAGCCGGTACGCATCGCCGTCGCCGCCGGCCTGGACGAGCAGACCTTCGGCACGGATGCGGTCCAGATCACCGAGGCGATCGGCGCGGTGGACGGCGACGACGGCACCGTCGCGCTGATGGACCTCGGCAGCGCCGTGCTCAGCGCCGAGCTCGCGCTCGAGCTGCTCCCGGCCGAGGTGCGCTCCCGGGTGCTGCTCTGCCCCGCGCCACTGGTCGAGGGCCTGGTCGTGGCCGCGGTCGCGGCGGCTGGGGGGGCGTCGCGGGAGGAGGTCGCCGCCGAGGCGAACTCCGCGCTCGCCGGCAAGCAGTCGCAGCTGGCGCCGGTGCGGGCGGACGCCGCCGGCCCCGCCGGCTGGGACGAGCTCGGTGCCGCCGCGATGGCCGGCAGTCCGTGGCCCGTCGACGGTGCGGAGTCCGCGGGCGGTGCGGAGTCCGCGGGCGGTGCGAGCTCGGCCGGCGGCGACGCGGTCGGCATCTTCGAGGTGGCCAACCCGCACGGCCTGCACGCCCGGCCGGCGGCCCGGCTGGTGCAGGAGGTCCGCACCCTCGACGCCCGGGTCCGGCTCCGCAACCTGACGACCGGGGCCGGCCCGGTGCCGGCCACGAGCCTGTCCAAGGTGGCCACGCTCGGTGCCCTGCGCGGGCACCAGGTCGAGGTGCACGCGGTCGGCAGCCAGGCCAAGGAGGCGCTCGACCACATCCTCGCGCTGGCCGCCCGGCGGTTCGACGACGCCGGGGGAGCGGACCGGCCGGCGGGGGCGGATGCGGCGGTCGGGGCCGACGCGGCCGGGGGGTCCGTCGCCGCCTCCGGGCCGATGCCCGCCTCCCCGGGCGTCGCGATCGGTCCGGCGTGGACGCTGCGGCCGGCCACAGTGGACTTTCTCGACGGGGACGCGCCCGATGTCGCGGCCGACGACCCGGCGGCGGAGTGGCGGCACCTGTGCGAGGCGCTCGCCACCGTGCGCCGCGATCTCCGCCGGCTCAGGGCTCGGACCGCCCGCGAGGCCGGCGAGGGCAGCGCCGCGATCTTCGATGCGCACCTCGTGCTGCTCGACGACACCGAGCTGCTCGGCGCCGTCCGCGGCCGGATCCGGTCCGGCCAGCCCGCCGCGCCGGCCTGGGCGCTGGAGACCGATCGGGTAGCGGCCGAGCTGGACGCGCTCGCCGACCCGTACCTGCGGGCCCGCGCGGCGGACGCGCGAGCCGTCGGTGGCCAGGTGCTCGGGGCGCTGCTCGGGGTCAGCGCCGGGACACCGGCCGGCGAGGGCGTCCTCGTCGCGGCCGACCTGACCCCGGCCGAGGTCGCCGAGCTGGACCGGGACCGGGTCCTGGGCATCGTGCTGGCCTTCGCCGGCCCCACCTCGCACAGCGCGATCCTGGCCAACTCCCGGGGCATTCCGGCGGTGGTCGCGGCCGGCCCGGCCGTGCTCGCCATCGCCGACGGCACCCCGCTCGCGCTAGACGGGGAGACTGGTGAGCTGGTCACCGACCCGGCCCCGGCCGTGCTCGCCGACTTCCGCCGACGGCAGCAGCAGCGGCGGCAGCGCGAGGCGGAGGCGCTGGCCAGCGCACACCTGCCGGCCGTGACGGCGGACGGCGTGCCGGTGAAGGTCGGGGCGAACGTCGGCTCGGTCGCCGACGCGCACGCCGCCGCCGGGTCCGGAGCCGACCTGGCCGGGCTGGTACGTACCGAGTTCCTCTTCCTCGGCCGGTCCCGGCCGCCGGACGTCGACGAGCAGGAGGCGAGCTACCGGGAGATCGCCGGGGCGCTCGGCGGCCGCCGGCTCACCCTGCGCACCCTCGACGTGGGCGGGGACAAGCCGCTGGCGTACCTGCCGATGCCGGCCGAGGCGAACCCGTTCCTGGGCCTGCGCGGCCTGCGGCTGTCGCTGACGATGCCCGACCTCCTCCGCGACCAGCTGCTCGCGATGGTGCGGGTGGCGCACGACGTCCCGGTCAGCCTGATGTTCCCGATGGTGAGCACCCTCGACGAGCTGCTGCGGGCCCGGCGGCTGCTGGACGACGCGATCGGCGTCGACGGGCGAGGCAGGCCGGCCGGCCTGCAGGTCGGCATCATGGTCGAGGTGCCGGCTGCGGCGCTCAAGGCGGCAGCGATCGCGCCGCACGTCGACTTCCTCAGCATCGGGACGAACGACCTCACCCAGTACACGCTGGCCGCCGAGCGCGGAAACGAGGCGGTCGCCGCGCTCGGCGACGCGCTCGACCCCGCGGTCCTCCGCCTGGTCGATGCGGTGTGCCGGGCGGCGGACGGGCGGGCCCTCGTCGCGGTGTGCGGTGAGGTCGCCGCCGACGAGCACGCCACCGGCGTGCTGGTCGGGCTCGGCGTGCGCGAGCTGAGCGTGGCCCCGCACGCGGTCGGCCGGGTCAAGCAGTCGGTCCGGGCCCTGAACGAAGCCGACGCCCGGGCCCTCGCCGCGACCGCACTCGACCAGCCCGGGCCGGCCGCGGTCCGCGCGCTCTCGACCTAGGGATAGGACCGGGCTCGAGCTGTCGAGGTGCCTGATCGGGCAGTCTCCGAGGACGGCGGTCAACGCCAGCTGGTCTGCCCGCGTCCATCTGGCCGTATGCGACGCATTCGGCGTCGCGTCGACACGGGGGTTATCTCATGGAACAGAAGCGTTGTCGTCGCCGTGCCCGGATGTGGGCGGTGCCGGTGGTCGCCGTGGCGATGGCCGGTGTGCTGGGCGCGTGCGGCGGTCGCAGCGACCCGGTGGCCGCCCCGGCGGGTTCGGCGCCTGTCTCTTATACACATCTCCGAGCCCACGAGACAGCGCTGTGTATCTCGTAT
>JBKOXW010000101.1:0-17240 GCA_046744115.1 Actinomycetota bacterium
CGCAACTACCTCCATCGGCGCCGAACCGAACAGAAGACCGACGGTGAGATCCGCCGCTGCCTTAAGCGCTACACCGCCCGCGCCCTCTACCGGATCATGCAGACCGCAGCCGACGCGGGTTGACAGGCCATAGAAGCGTCACCTGAAGCCGGTTTGTCACCGATCAAGCGGAGTCGGACACGTACACGTGGTCGTGTGGGGTCCCAGCTGATGTTCGACGTTTCGGTCCCAGGTGATGGGTGACGGGTTGCTACCCGCGGGGGCGACGAGCAGTGCCGCAGCACCGCAGCTGCGCCGACGCCTCCCGCGCCATCTGCTGCCCGGGTTCTTCACCACCCGGCCCCGATCCTTCGACGACCGGCCCGGCACCACCGGCCTGGCATCCTCCACCTCGACGAGTGCCGGTCACGGATCGCAGCCAACTGGCCGGAACGCGACCTTTGGCGTTGTCCCACCTTGAGGCGTGTCCCTGAGCAGCCGCGTCCGTTCCACGCATGTTCCACGGACGCTCGTAGCCGGCCGGCTGTGGCTGGACACGGCCGGACACACGAAGGAGGCTTCGCGCACAGTCCACGGGCCTCTCACCTGCGGATTTGGTGTGGTTCGGCTGGTGGTGGCAGGTGTTGGATTCGAACCAACGTAGGCTGAGCCGACGGTTTTACAGACCGCTCCCTTTGGCCGCTCGGGCAACCTGCCAGGGACGGCGCCGACGTGCGGCGACGGTGCACGAGGATACAGGGCAGGGCGTCGAGGGCTCCACCAGGTACGGTCCCAGCCATGGCGGAGTCATCGTTCGACGTGGTGAGCAAGGTCGACCGCCAGGAGGTCGACAACGCGCTGAACCAGGCGGCGAAGGAGCTCAAGCAGCGGTTCGACTTCCGCGGCACGGACGCGTCGATCGCCTGGGTGGGTGAGCAGGGCGTCGTGCTGCAGGCGAGCACCGAGGAGCGGGTCAAGGCGGCGCTGGACGTATTCAAGGAGAAGCTGGTCCGGCGCGGCATCTCGTTGAAGGCTCTGGAGACCGACGACCCGCGCCCGTCCGGCAAGGTCTACCGGCTGTCCACGACGATCGTGCAGGGCATCGCCGCCGACAAGGCGAAGGCGATCGCGAAGCGCATCCGCGACGAGGGGCCGAAGGGCGCGCAGGCCCAGATACAGGGCGACCAGCTACGGGTCAGCGCCAAGAAGAAGGACGACCTGCAGGCCGTGATCGCCCTGCTCAAGCAGGCCGACTTCGGGATCGCCCTGCAGTTCACCAACTACCGCTGACGCCTGCCGGTCGACCTGCGGTAGAGACCGCCCTACCCCGCTGACCTGGGGCGACATTCGTGGGTGGTGCTGGCCGTTCATTGCGTGCCGCGGATCTCTTGCGGACTCTGTGCGGACCGGAGGGTCGCGCAGGTCTCCTGACTCGCTGGCGCGGCCGCGGGCTCCGCCGCGGTCCTTGTCTCGCTTCGTAGGCGGGACCCGCCCGGCGTCGGAAGGGCCGAACGGGTCCCTTGATCCCCAACCCTGACGAGAGGGAGAGGACCCGATGACGGACCCTACTCAGCCGCCGTGGAGCCGGTGCGGCTGTTGTTGGACTTCGGCGAGAGCGTGGAGGTGGACGGGTCGAGCGTGTTCGATCCGGTGGCGGACGAGCGCGTGCCGGCGGTGGTGCTGCGGATGCCGCGGGGGCGGGCGGCGTGGTTCGGCCGGGTGCTGGACGCGTATACCCGGGTGTGCCGGCTGACGGGCGTCGAGCTGGACGCGGCGGAGAGCTCGACGGCGTGGGCGCTGTCGCTGGCGGCGGCGTCGGCCGGCGACTCCGAGGCCGTGGACGCGGCGGCTCGACGAGCGCGGCGGGTGACGAGCGGCCAGCGGATGATGGCGGCGGCGGCCCGGCGGGACCGGCTATCCGGCCACACATCCGCCAGGCCCCCCCATAGAGTGTGACCTCCAGCGGTCAGTGGCGCCGTTTTCCAGCATTATCTGGCGTGGTCTCACGAGTTCATGATCGCGACAGGCCCCGCAAGCCGATCGATGTGTGGCTCGGGCCGTGCGTGCGTCAGGACGTTCTCGAAGAAGATGTGGCCGAGGATGTCGAGAACGGCCTGGCGGCTCCGTCCAGGGGCAGATGCGGCCACCGTGGCCGCAACACAACAAGGAGACCCAGCATGACGATCCAGCGGATGGACAACGTCGGCGTTGTTGTCGACGACCTCGAGGCTGCTACCGCGTTCTTTGTCGAACTTGGTCTGGCGCTGGAGGGCGAGGCGGCAGTCGAGGGACGTTGGGTGGACCGCGTCGTCGGGCTCGACGACGTCCGAGTCGACATCGCAATGATGCGGACCCCGGACGGCCACGGCCGGCTTGAGCTGACGAAGTTCCACACGCCGACGGCGGTCAGCGCTGATCCGAACGCACCGGCGAACACGCTGGGCATACGTCGCATCATGTTCGCCGTCGAAGACATCGAGGACGTCCTTGCCCGCCTGCACACCCACGGCGCCGAACTCGTTGGCGAGCTGGAGCAGTACGAGGACAGCTATCGGCTCTGCTACGTCCGCGGCCCCGAGGGCATCCTCGTCGCGCTGGCCGAGCAGCTCAGCTGAAGCGTTCGAAGCAGGTCACGACCCCGACGACAACCCCGAACATCGGCGACCTCGACGACAGCACGCCCCGACCTTGCGTCGGCACGACCAGCCCCACGTCCTGGCCGTCGACAACCGACGTGATCATCTGGCTCGAGTGACCCCCTGACCGGTCGCCGCCGATGATCATGACGAGTGGTCCCGATCGGCAAGCCAACTTGCACAGCGGAGTCCGGCGATCGAGGTTGACCGCCGAAACGACGTGCCGCTCCGGCGCTCGTCAGACACTGCCAGAGTGAGGAGGGCATCGATCGTGGCACGAGCGCGGCTGCGGCAGAAGGCGCAGATCACGCTGCCCTCTACCGGTTCGCCAGGCCGGGGGAGCTGTAGTCGCGGGACGTCTGCTGCTCGCGCCGGGAGAACTGCCACGCCGCCAGGGCGAGCAGGACGCCCCAGACCAGGAACCACATGTCCCAGAGCCAGAGGTGCCACCGCAGCGCGCGGCGATCGGCCGAGGCGGGAGCGTCGAGGACGCCGGTCTCGACCAGTGCCGCGGCGACGACGAGGGTGCCGCCATAGAGGATCAGTACGGCGGCGCCCGCCCAGGCCAACCAGAGCAGCAGCCGGCGCGGCACGCGCCGGCCCCAGGGCCGGACCAGCGCGAGCGCGAGCACGCCGCCGAGCACCTTGACCACGCCCGCGCCCCAGGCGAGCGCGAGCGCCGCCACGCCGCCGGACCGGGTGAGCCTCTCGATCTCCCCGCCCACCGTGTCGAGCAGGGCCGTCCCACCGAGTCCCCAGTAGAAGCTGACGGCCGCGTACGCGAACGCGAGCGTCGCCGCCGCGTACGCCGGCCACGCACGCGCCCGCACCGATTCGGTCCGCATCAGACGTCGACCGTACGCGGACCGGCGGACCGGGTGTTCGCGGCCGTTTCCCGCCAGCGCAGCGGGCGCGACGGTGCTGGACTGGAGAGCATGACGGAATCTGACACGTACGCCCTGTTCCGCTCCCTGCACCGGGCCGACGAGCCACTCGCCCTCGTCAATGCCTGGGACGTCGCCAGCGCTCGGCTGACCGAGCGGGCCGGGGTCAAGGTGGTCGCGACGACCAGTGGCGGGGTGGCATGGAGCCTGGGCAGTCCGGACGGCGGTCGCCTCGACCGCGGCCGGGCGATCGATCTCATCGCGCGCATCGCGGCCGCCGTCCGGGTGCCCGTCACTGCCGACATCGAAGACGGGTATGCCACCGACGCCGACGGTGTCGCAGACACGATCAAGGACGTCGTCGCGACGGGCGCGGTCGGGGTCAATCTGGAGGACTCGGCACACGGCGAGCCGGAACCGCTGCGAGCCGTGGTCGAGGCCGCCGCCCGCATCGCCGCGGCACGTCAAGCCGCCGGCGCAGACCTGTTCATCAACGCCCGAATCGACACCTACCTGCTCGGCGTGGGCGAGCCATCGAGACGGCTGCAGGACACCCTCGACCGCGCGCGGGCGTACGTCGCCGCGGGCGCGGACGGGATCTTCGTCCCCGGAGTGACCGACCCGGCGATCATCGCGGAGCTGGTTCAGGGTGTCGGCGCCCCGCTGAACGTCATGGCCCACCCGGGCTCGCCCACCCTCGCCGAGCTCGGCCGGCTCGGAGTCGCCCGGGTCAGCCTCGGCTCCGGGGTCGCGCAGGCCGCCTATGCGCTCGTGCGCCGGGCGGCCACGGAATTCCTGACCGCCGGCACGTACGACTCGCTCGGCGAGGCGGTCGCGTACGCCGAACTCAACGAGCTCCTCAGTACGTAGCGAGAGGGCACGCCTCGCTCGCGGCCCGCGGAAGCCGTCGCGTACGGTGCCCTGCAGGCAACCCGGCAACGCGGACGAGAGGGAGTCGTGAAGGGCATCATCCTTGCCGGCGGCAGTGGCACCCGGCTGCACCCGATCACCAGGGCGGTGTCCAAGCAGCTGCTGCCCGTCTACGACAAGCCGATGATCTACTACCCGCTCTCGGTGCTCATGCTCGCCGGGATCAGGGACATCCTGATCATCTCCACGCCGGTCGACCTGCCGCTGTTCCGGCGCCTGCTCGGCGACGGCTCCGACCTCGGCCTGTCGATCTCCTACGCCGAGCAGCCGCAGCCGAACGGGCTGGCCGAGGCGTTCATCATCGGCCGCGAGCACGTCGGCGCCGATCACGCGGCGCTGGTGCTCGGTGACAACATCTTCCACGGGCAGGGCCTCGCCGAGCTGCTGCAGCACGAGGTGGCGCGGCTGGACGGCTGCACGCTGTTCGGCTACCAGGTCAGTGACCCGGAGCGGTACGGGGTGGCCGAGGCCGACGCCGCCGGCCGGCTGCTGTCCATCGAGGAGAAGCCGGCCCGCCCGCGGTCCAGCCGGGCGGTCACCGGGCTGTACTTCTACGACAACGACGTGCTGGACATCGCCGCGTCGCTGATCCCGTCCGCGCGCGGCGAGCTGGAGATCACCGATGTCAACCGGGCATATCTGGACAAGGGCGCCGCGCGGCTGGTCAACCTCGGCCGCGGCATGGCCTGGCTGGACACCGGCACCCACGACAGCCTGCTGGAGGCAGGCCAGTTCGTGCAGGTGCTCGAGCACCGCCAGGGCGTCAGGATCGCCTGCCTGGAGGAGATCGCGCTGCGGATGGGCTTCATCGACGCGGCGCAGGCGCACCGGCTCGGCGAGGCGCTCGGCAAGTCGGGCTACGGGCGATACGTGATGGAGGTCGCCCTGACGTACGACTCCGCGGCCGGCGCCGCCGCCGGCTAGCTCCGGCCGTACCCGCGGTAGCCGGCCATCTCCTCCAGCCGGCGGATCCGCTCGGCCATCGGCGGATGGGTGGAGAACAGGTTCGCCAGCCCGCCGTGTCGGAACGGGTTCGCGATCATCAGGTGGCTCGTCGCGACGAGCCGGTCCTCCTGCGGCAGCGGCAGCGCCTGCGTGCCGGCCTGCAGCTTGCGCAGTGCGCTCGCCAGCGCCAGCGGGTCGCCGGTCAGCTCGGCGCCGGACTGGTCGGCCTGGAACTCGCGGCTACGGCTGATCGCCAGCTGGATCACCGCGGCCGCGATCGGGCCGAGGATGATCAGTAGCAGGCCCCCGAGCGCGCCGCCGCCCCCTCGGTCGTCGCCGCGACCGCCGAAGATCGACGCGAACCAGGCGAAGTGCGACAGGAACATGATCACGCTGGCCAGCGCGGCGGCCACCGACGAGATCAGGATGTCCCGGTTGTACACGTGCGACAGCTCGTGGCCGAGCACGGCACGCAGCTCGCGCCGGTCGAGGATCTGCATGATGCCCTCGGTGCAGCAGACCGCGGCGTTGCGCGGGTTGCGGCCGGTGGCGAACGCGTTCGGCTGGTTGGTCGGGCTGATGTAGAGCCGTGGCATCGGCTGGTGCGCCTGGGTCGCCAGCTCGCGAACGATGGCGTACAGCACGGGCTGCTCGGCCTCGGTCACCGGCCGGGCCCGCATGGCGCGGAGCGCCAGCTTGTCGGAGTTCCAGTACGCGAAGGCGTTGGTGCCCAGGGCGAGCAGCAGGCCGATGATCAGTCCGCCGCGCCCGAACAGGCTGCCGGCGAAGATGATGATCGCCGACAGCAAGCCCAGCAGCAGGGCGGTCTTCAACCCGTTCCAGTGGCGGTGCACGGTGTCCTCTCAGTGCGGTGTTCTTGCGACGTACGATCCAACGCTCCAGGTCGGACCGGCGTTCCCGCCGATCAGGGCAGTGGCGGGGCGTCGAGGACGAGCTGCGGGGCCACGCCGATGAGGAGAACGATCACCGCTGCCGCCACGATGGCCACGCCGAGCGAGGCGGCGACGGGCACGGCGCGCGGGCGGGCCACGACCGCTGTCGCCGCCGTGCCTGCGGGGCGAGTCGAGCCCGCGCCGGCCACGACCCCGACCCCGACCCCGACCCCGACCCCGGCCTCGACCCCGGCCTCGGCCTCGGCGCGGAAGGGCAGCGCGGCCAGCCGCAGGTAGTACGCCAGTCCGATCACCGTGTTGACCGCGACCGCCACGGCGAGCCAGCCCGACCCGCCCAGCAGCGCCGCCCTCAACACGACGACCTTGGCCACCAGGCCGGCGATCGTCGGCGGCAGGCCGGCGAGGCCGAGCAGGAAGAACGCGGTCGCGCCGGCGAGCAGCGGGGAGCGCTGGGCGAGCCCGCGGTAGTCCTCCAGCGCGTTGCCCGGGTGCACGCGACCGACCGCGGTCACGCAGCCGAACGCGCCGAGGTTGATCGGCACGTACAGCGCCAGGTAGCCCAGCGTGGCGGCGACCACAGTGGACAGCGCGTCCGGGTCACCGCTCGCGCCCAGCGCGCCGAACGGGACGAGCAGGTAGCCGGCGTGCGCCACCGACGACCAGGCGAGCAGACGGACGGCCTGGCGCTGCCGGAGCGCGACCAGATTGCCCAGCGCCATCGAGGCCGCCGCGAGCACGGCGAGCACGGGCGCCCACACGTGCCCGAACTCCGGCAGCGCCTCGACCGTCACCAGCAGCAGGCCGGCCACACCGGCCACCTTGGACACCGTGGCGAGGTACGCGGCCACCGGCACCGGCGCGCCCTGGTACACGTCCGGCGCCCACCAGTGGAACGGCACCGCGGCGATCTTGAACCCGAACACCGCCAGCACCAGCACCACCGCGGCGGCGGCGAGCGGCAGGTCCCGCACGTCCGGCCGGGCCTCGAACGCTGCGGCGATCCGGTCCAGGTGCACGGCGCCGGTCAGCCCGTACACGAACGCCACCCCGAGCAGGCTCACCGCGGTCGCGGTGATCGAGACGAGCAGGTACTTCACCGCAGCCTCGGCGCCGGCGCGCGACCCGCGGCGCAGGCCGACCAGCGCGTACGTGGGCAGCGTCAGCGTCTCCAGCCCGACCAGCACGGTGATCAGGTCGCGCGCGCCGACCACCACCAGCGCGCCGGTGAGCGAGGCGAGCAGCAGGAAGCCGTACTCGCCGGCCGGCAGTGCCGTGTCGGCCGCGTACCGGACCGACAGCAGCAGCGCTCCGAACGCCGCCGCGGACAGCAGCACGAGCAGGAAGACGGTGAATCCATCCACGACGTACGAGCAGGACGGTCCCACCGCGACCTCGCCGGGCAGCGTGGCCGCCGGCGTGCAGAACGTCGCCCGCCGGTCGCCGATCAGCACGAGCGAAGCGACGAGCGATCCCGCCGCGCCGGCCACGGCGACCCACAGCACGGCGCGCCGGCTCCGCAGCGGCACCGCCAGGTCCGCGACCAGCACGACCACCGCCGCCAGCGCGGCGACGAGCGCCGGCGCGAGCGCGACGTAGTCGATCGACTGGAGCTGGCTCATCCGCCGAACACCGCCAGCAGCGCGCGGACCGGTTCGTCGGTCAGGTCCAGGACCAGCCGGGGGTACAGGCCGACGACGATCGTCAGCAGCGCCAGCGGCACCCAGGCGAGCAGCTCGACGCGCGCCACGTCGGCCGCGCCGCCGACCGTGACCGCGCCAGTGCCGACGTCCGGGCCGAGCACGAGCCGGCGCAGCAGGCGCAGGAAGTACGCGGTGGTGAGCGCGGTGCCCACCGCGGCGGCGACCAGCAGCGCCACGTAGAGGTCGCGGGACAGCTCGGGCGCCGGCCGGTACGAGGCGAGCAGCGCGAACGCCTCGCCCCAGAATCCGGCTAGCCCGGGCAGCCCCAGGCTGGCCACGCAGGCCAGCACGAACAGGGTGCCCAGCCACGGCAGCCGCGCGGCCAGGCCGCTGCCGAGCGCCCGCAGGTCGGCGGTGTGGTAGCGATCCTTGACGCCGCCGATCAGGAAGAACAGCAGGCCGGTGATGAGCCCGTGCGCGATGTTGCCGAGCAGCGCGGCGTTCACGCCGGTCGGGGTGAGCGTCGCGATGCCCAGCAACACGAACCCCATGTGGCCCACGCTGGAGTACGCGATCAGCCGCTTCGCGTCCCGCTGCACGAGGCAACACAGCGACCCGACGATGATCCCGGCGACCGCGAGCACGCCGAGCGCCGGGGCGAGGTCGCGCGCGCCGTCCGGCAGCACCGGCAGCGCCACCCGCACCAGGCCGTACGTGCCCATCTTCAGCAGCACGCCGGCCAGTAGCACCGATCCCACCGTCGGCGCCTCGGTGTGCGCGTCCGGCAGCCACGTGTGCAGCGGCCACAGCGGCGATTTCACCGCGAACCCAACGAACAGCGCGGCGAACGCGAGCACCTGCGTGCCGGCGGCGATGTCGGCACCGGCCCGCGTGGACAGTTCCACCAGGTCGAACGTGCCGGCCGAGGCGTACACCACGAGGATCCCGACCAGCACGAGCGCGGAGCCGAGCAGCGTGTAGAGGATGAACTTGGTCGCGGCGTGCCGGGCCGCCTCGCCACCGCCCCAGACGGCGACCAGGAAGTACATCGGCGCCAGCACGAGCTCGAACGCGACGAAGAACAGCACGAGGTCGAACGCGACGAAGGTGCCCAGCATCCCGGTCTCGAGCAGCAGCAGCAGCGCGAGGAACGTCGGCGCCCGGCCGGGGTCGGGCAGCGAGTGCAGCGTGTAGACCGCGCAGAGCAGCGTGAGCAGCGCGGTGAGCACCACGAGCGGCACGCTCACCCCGTCGACGCCGACGTGGAACCGGACGTCCAGCGCGGGCACCCAGGCGACGTCGATCTCGTGTCGCAGGTGGACGACCCGGCCGGCCACGGGTGCGCTCAGGCCCGGGACGAGCGCCAGCGACAGCACGAACGTCACGGCGGTGAGGGCCACGCCGAGCCAGCGGGCCAGCATGTCCGGAGTGGACGGTCGCAGCGCGAGAGCGGCCAGCAGCAGGCTGCCGAGGAGCGGCACGGCGAGCAGCGCGACGATCACGCGGCCACCGCCACGGCGACCGCCAGCGTGACCAGGACGGCGCCCGCCGCCAGCCCGGTCAGGTAGAGCTGCACGTTGCCGGCCTCCAGCCGGGCCAGCACCCGGCCGAGGCGGAGTGACCCGACGCCGGTGCCCTCGACCGCGCCGTCGACGAGCGTGGAATCGGCCGCCGCCACCACCCGGGCCACCCGCACGACCGGCCGGACCACGAGCCGGTCCTGCGCCGCGTCGACGTACAGCCCCTCGCGCAGCGCCGCGACCACGGGCACGCCGAGACCGGCCACCGGATCGGCCACCGGGTCACGCCGCCAGGCCGCCGCGACCGCGACCGCGCCGAGCGCGGCGAGCGCCAGCGACACCACGGTCATGCCGAGCTGCGGCGCCACCGACTCGTCCGGCACGCCTACCCAAGTGGGCAGCCAGCTCGTCGACAGGCCGATCACGCCGACCAGCACCGTGCCGACGACGAGCGCCTCGATCGGCCGCCGCATCAGCGCCGGTGGCTCGTGCACCGCCGCGTCCGACCGCGGCTCGCCGTGGAACGTCCGCAGCACGAACCGGGTCAGGTACGCCGCCGTCACCGCGACCGTGGCCAGCCCGGAAACGAGCACCAGCACGGCGACCCAGGCCTGCACGCCCTCCGGACGGTCGTCGTGCGCGGCCGCCGCGTAGGCCGACTCCAGCACCGCGTCCTTGGACAGCCAGCCGGACAGCGGCGGCACGCCGGCCAGCGCGAGTCCACCCACGACGGTCGCGGCGTAGGTGACCGGCGCGGCGTGGCGCAGCCCGCCCAGCCGGCTCATCAGCACCGTGCCGGCCTCGTGCAGGATCACGCCCGCGCACAGGAACAGCAGCGCCTTGAACGCGGCGTGGGTGAGCAGGTGGTACGCACCGGCGGCGACGCCACCGACGGCGAGCCCGCCGAGCATGTAGGCGAGCTGGCTCACCGTCGACCACGCCAGCACCCGCTTGATGTCGTCCTGGCCGAGCGCGGCGAGCGCGGCGCCGAGCATCGAGATCGCGGCGATGCACCCCAGCACCGCGAGGCTGGCCGGCGCCGCGACGAACGCCGGGTAGAGCCGCAGCACCACGTACACCCCGGCCGCCACCATCGTCGCCGCGTGGATCAGCGCGCTGATCGGGGTGGGGCCGGCCATCGCGTCCGGCAGCCAGGTGTGCAGCGGGAACTGCGCGCTCTTGCCGGCCACGCCCAGCAGCAGCAACAGGGTTGCGGTGGTCACCGTCGCGGTGGACATCTCGGGCACCGCCGCGAGCACGCCGGTGATCCGGAACGTGCCGGCGGACACGCCGAGCAGCAGGATGCCGAGCAGGAATCCGACGTCGCCGACGCGGGTGACCAGGAACGCCTTCAGCGCGGCGCCGGGCGCCTCCGGCAGGTCGCGGTAGTGGCCGATCAGCAGATAGGAGCACAGGCCCATGACCTCCCAGCCGACCAGCAGCCAGAGCAGGTCACCGGCGAGCACCACGCCGAGCATCCCGGCGGTGAACAGCGACACCTCGGCGGCATACGCCGGATAGCGGGCGTCGTCGCGCATATATTCGACCGAGTAGACCTGGACCGCCAGCGCGACCAGGCACACCATCAGCGCGACCACGCCGGCGAGACCGTCGACCAGCGTGCCGGCGGTGACCTCGATGCTGCCGGTCGGCGCGAGCAGGTGCGCCGTCTCGCCGCTCTCGCCGTGGCCCGCGCTCGCAACGACCAGCGGAATCGCCAGCAGCGTGCTGGCCGCGGTCCCGACCACCGCCACGATCGCGGCCGGCCGGCGCGGCAGCCACCAGCCCACCACCGCGGCCAGGAACGGCATCGCCGGCAGCAGCCAGGCGGCCTGGATCACGGCGTCCCCCCGCGCAGGTCAACCGTGTCGGGCTCGGCCAGCTCGTCGAGCTCGTCCACGGCGATGGTGGCCCGCAGCCGGAAGACCTGCAGCACGATGGCCAGCCCCACGCCGACCTCGGCGGCCGCTATCGTGATCACGAACAGGGTGAGCGTCTGACCACTGTGGAGCGTGTCGCGGAACCAGGCGTCGAACGCCACGAGGTCGAGGTTCACCGCGTTCAGCATCAGCTCGACCGCCATCAGCACGAGCACGGCGTTCCGCCGGGCGAGCAGCCCGTACACCCCGATCGCGAACAGCAGTGCCGACACCACGAGCGGGAACAGCAGCCGCATGCGCTACCTCGTCTCCGCGCTGCCGATGTCCGGTCGGGACAGCACGATCGCCCCGATCAGCGCGGCAAGGAGCAGGACCGACACCACCTCGAACGGCAGCACCCAGGTGCGGAACACCGACGACCCCACGGTCGACGCGCTGCCCTGGTCCGCGACGTCCGATCCGGACAGCTCGATCGACGCCCGGCCGAACGCGTCCACGAGAAGCGTGACGAGCAGCGCCGCGGTGGCCAGCGCGACCGCCACGGCCACCGGCCTGTTGCCGGTGTCCAGATCGGACGCCGGCCCGACCGGCGCCCGGGTGAACATCACCGCGAACAGCAGCAGCACGACGACGGCGCCCACGTAGATCAGCACCTGCACGACGGCGACGAACTCGGCGGCGAGGACCACATAGCAGCCGGCCAGCGCGCCGAGCGCGACGACCAGCCAGAGCGCCGCGTGCACCACGTTCCGGCTGGTGACGACGAGCACGGCGGAGCCAAGCGCGATCAGGCCGAGGAGCGCGAACACCACCTCGTACGCCGTCACCGCGCCCCACCTTCCGCCGCGGCGACCTCCTTGGGCTTCTCGCCGGACGGGTCGAGCGCGGGAGGAGCCGGCACGGTCCACATCCAGTCCCGCAGCCGGTCCTTCTCGTGCGTGAGGTCGGTGATGTCGTACTCGGAGTACTCGAACTCCGGCGACCAGAACAGCGCGTCGAACGGGCACACGTCGATGCAGATCCCGCAGTACATGCAGAGAGCGAAGTCGATCGCGAACCGGTCCAGCACGTTGCGCTGCCGGGCCCGGGCGCCCTCCTCGCGGGCCGGCATCGTCTCCTTGTGCGAGTCGATGTAGATGCACCAGTCCGGACACTCGCGCGCGCACAGCATGCAGACCGTGCAGTTCTCCTCGAACAGCGCGATCACGCCGCGGCTGCGCGGCGGCAGGTCCGGCGGCACGTCCGGGTACTGCCGGGTCGCCGACCGCCGGCTCATCGTCGCCAGCGTGACCGCGAGCCCGCGCGCCAGCCCGCTGCCGGGCAGCCGGCGGGTGCCGTTCCGGACCTCGCTCATGACAGTGCCACCGCCACCACGCCGGTAAGCACGAGCTGGGCCAGCGCCACCGGTACCAGTACCAGCCAGGCCAGCCGCTGCAGCTGGTCCTCGCGCAGCCGCGGGTATGCCACCCGCACCCAGATCACCACGAACGACAGCGCCACCACCTTGATCAGTGTCCACAGCGGACCCAGCTCGTCGGGCAGGAACGGCGCCTTCCAGCCGCCCAGGAACAGCACCGTGGTCAGCGCGCAGATCACCACGATGCCGGCGTACTCGGCGAGCAGGAAGAGCGCGAACCGCAGCCCGGTGTACTCGGTCAGGAAGCCGAACACCAGCTCCGAGTCGGCGATCGGCATGTCGAACGGCGGCCGGCGGATCTCGGCCAGCCCGGCGACGAAGAAGACCACCGCGGCGGGCGCCTGCCACAGCAGCCACCACCACTGCCACTCCTCGACGATGCCGACCAGCGACAGCGTGCCGGCCGCCATCGCCGGGGACGCGGCCGCCAGCACGAGCGGGAGCTCGTACGCAAGCAGCTGGGCGGCCCCGCGCAGCCCGCCGATGAGGCCGAACTTGTTCGAGCTCGCCCAGGCGGCCATCAGCATGCCGACGACGCCGATCCCGGTCACCGCGAGCGCGAAGAACAGGCCGAGGTCCACAGCGGACGCCACCGCGCCCGGCCCGACCGGGATGACGACGAGGACGAGCAGGTACGGCAGCAGCGCCACCGCCGGGGCGAGCCGGTAGACCGCCCGGTCCGCGGCGGCCGGCACCACGTCCTCCTTCTGCACGAACTTCACGCCGTCCGCGACGAGCTGGGCCCAGCCGTGGAAGGCGCCCGCGTACATCGGGCCGAGCCGGGACTGCATGTGCGCCATCGCCTTGTGTTCCAGCTGCCCGACCAGCAGCGGGAGCAGCAGGAACGCGGCGAGCACGCCGACCACCTTCAGCGCGATCTCGACGGCCTCAGGCATCGGCGCCCTCGCCGCCCGGCTCCGGCCGGCCCGCCTCGCCCGCCTCAGGCGTGCGCGCCTCGGGCCCCCACGCGTCCGGTTCCGGCACGCCGGGCGGGCGCATCCGTCGCCGGGTCACCCCGGTGTGCGACTCGCCCGGCTCCTTCGCCCCCGGCCACTCCTTCGCCACCCGCGCGGCCAGCACGAACTCCTTCCGCAGCGGGTGCCCCTCGAATCCGTCCGGCAGCAGCAGCGGCTTGAGGTCAGGGTGGCCGGTGAAGACCACGCCGAACATCTCGTATGTCTCCCGCTCATGCCAGCCGGCGCCGGCGAAGACGCCGGTGAGCGAGTCGAGCCGCGGGTCCTCCCGGGGCACGCGGGTCCGCAGCAGCGCGCGGTGCCGATGCCGGACCGAGTACACATGCGACACGACGTCGAAGCCGGCCTCCAGCTCGTCCACCGCGCTCAGCCAGTCGAAGTAGGACAGATCCAGGTCCGGCTCGTCACGACCGAGCGTGGCGGCCCGCACCCACAAATCCCTCGGCACGTCGACGGTCACCTCGCCGTACGTCTCGGCGTACGACGCGCCGTCGTCGAGAGCGCCGACCAGCCGCGCGCCCAACTCCGCTGGGCTCATGAGGCAGGCTCCGGCGGGGAGACCGGGGGCACCGTGAGCGCCGCGGCGGACCGGGACCCGCCGCGCAGCGACACCGACTCGCCGGCGATCTTGTCCTGCAGCCGCAGGATGCCCTGCAGCAGCGCCTCCGGCCGGGGCGGGCAGCCGGGCACGTACACGTCCACCGGGATGATCTGGTCCACGCCCTTCGTCACGCAGTACGAGTCCCAGTACGGGCCGCCGCAGTTGGAGCAGGCGCCGAACGAGATGACGTACTTCGGCTCCGGCATCTGCTCGTACAGCCGGCGCACGGCGGGCGCCATCTTGTCGGTCACGGTGCCGCTGACCACCATCAGGTCGGCCTGCCGCGGCCCGTGCGCGAACGGGATCACGCCGAGCCGGATGAAGTCGTGTCGGCTCATCGAGGTCGCGATGAACTCGATCGCGCAGCAGGCCAGCCCGAAGTTGAACACCCACAGGCTGTACCGGCGCCCCCAGTTGAGCACGAACTTGATCGGGTCCGGCAGGATGGCGTCGGTCAGGCCCACACCAGCACCCGCTTCCGCCAGGCGTAGAGCAGGCCGAGCGCGAGCAGCCCGACGAAGACGCCCATCTCGGCGAGCGCGCCAGCGCCGAACCCGGGCCGGGCGAAGATCGTCGCCCACGGGTAGACGAACACCGTCTCGACCGCGAAGACCACGTAGACGAACGCGTAGACGTAGTAGCGGATGTGCGTCTGGGTCCAGGCCCGGTCGGTCCGATCGACCGCGATGCCGCATTCGTATGTCTCGTACGCGGCGGTGGGATCCGGCCGCCGACCGGGCCAGGCGCGACCCGTCGGGCGGAGCAGCCAGTTGGCCCCGAGCGCGACCGCCACGAAGCCGACGCCCACCAGCAGCAGGACCCCGATCGTGGTGTAACCGCCGAAGTAGCCGCTCACGTCGCTGCCTCCTCCGCCTGCGATCGTAGAGCCAGTCGGCTAGATCCTGCGGACACGGTTCTGCCCCAAGCGGACACGGTGCGTACATCTTTGACCACACGCGCACAGATCCGGTGCATCTTCCGCTACGGAACGTAGGATCGAAGGAACAAGCGCCTCTGCGACCGGTGGCCAGGAGGACACCTAGGTTATGGCCAAGCAGGTCAAGCACCTCGAGCGGGTGGTGATCCGGTTTGCGGGCGACTCCGGTGACGGCATGCAGCTCACCGGTGACCGGTTCACCCAGGAAACCGCCGCATTCGGCAACGATCTGTCCACGCTTCCGGACTTCCCCGCCGAGATCCGTGCTCCAGCGGGGACGCTGCCCGGCGTCTCCTCGTTCCAGGTTCACTTCGCCGACTACGACATCTTGACGCCCGGCGACGCGCCGGACGTCCTCGTCGCCATGAACCCCGCGGCACTGCGGGCGAACGTGGCCGACGTGCCGCACGGCGGCACGATCATCGTCAACACCGACGAGTTCACCAGCCGCAACCTCACCAAGGCGGGGTACGCGAGCAACCCGCTGGAGGACGGCTCGCTCACCGCCTACAACGTGCAGGCCGTGCCGTTGACCTCGACGACGGTGCGCGCGCTGGCCGATGTCGACATCTCGAAGAAGGACGCCGAGCGGGCCAAGAACATGTTCTCGCTCGGCCTGCTCTCCTGGATGTACAACCGGCCGACCGAGGGCACGATCGCGTTCCTCGAGTCGAAGTTCGCCAAACGGCCCGAGATCGCGGCGGCCAACATCGCGGCGTTCCGGGCCGGGTTCAACTACGGCGAGACCACCGAGTCTTTCGCCGTGTCGTACGAGGTCAAGCCGGCAAAGTTGGCCGCCGGGACGTACCGGAACATCTCCGGCAACCTCGCCCTGGCGTACGGCCTGATCGCCGCTAGCGCGCGGGCCGGGCTGCCGATGTTCCTCGGCTCGTACCCGATCACGCCGGCCAGCGACATCCTGCACGAACTCGCCAAGCACAAGAAGTACGGCGTGCGGACGTTCCAGGCCGAGGACGAGATCTCCGGGGTGGGCGCGGCGCTCGGCGCCGCGTTCGGCGGCGCCCTCGGCGTGACGACCACGTCCGGGCCCGGCGTCTCGCTGAAGTCCGAGACGATCGGGCTGGCCGTGTCGTTGGAGCTGCCCCTGGTCATCTGCGACATCCAGCGCGGCGGCCCCTCGACCGGGCTGCCGACCAAGACCGAGCAGGCCGACCTGCTGCAGGCGATGTTTGGCCGCAACGGTGAGGCGCCGGTGCCGATCGTCGCGCCGCGCTCGCCGTCGGACTGCTTCGACGCGGCTCTCGAGGCGGTGCGGATCGCGACCACGTACCGGACGCCGGTGATCCTGCTCTCCGACGGCTCGCTGGCCAACGGGTCCGAGCCGTGGCGCATCCCCGACGTGGCGGACCTGCCGGACCTCGCGGTCACGTTCACGACCGAGCCGAACGGCCCGGACGGCGAGTTCCTGCCGTACCTGCGCGATCCCGAGACGCTGGCCCGGCCGTGGGCGGTGCCGGGCACGCCCGGCCTGCAGCACCGGATCGGCGGGCTGGAGAAGGCCGACGTCACCGGCAACATCTCCTACGACCCGACCAACCACGACTTCATGGTCCGCACCCGACAGGCCAAAGTGGACGGGATCGCCCGGTCCATCCCACCGCTGGAGGTGGACGACCCGTCGGGCGACGCCCGCGTGCTGGTGCTCGGCTGGGGCTCGACATACGGCCCGATCGGCGCGGCCTGCCGGGCGGTGCGCAACGCCGGGCTCAGGGTCGCCCAGGCTCACCTGCGGCACCTGAACCCGTTCCCCGCCAACACCGGCGACGTGCTGCGCGACTACGAGCGCGTGGTCGTGCCGGAGATGAACCTCGGCCAGCTCGCCCTGCTGCTGCGCGGCCGGTACCTGGTCGACGTGATCGGCTACAACCGGGTGCGCGGGCTGCCGTTCAAGGCGGCCGAGCTGGCCGACGTGCTCAAGGGTGTGATCACCGATGTCTGAGTCGACCGCGCTCACCGCGAAGG
>JBKOXW010000189.1:0-4593 GCA_046744115.1 Actinomycetota bacterium
AAGACGCGCGAGCGGGCCGAGGACCTTCACGATCGCCTTGAGCTTCCACGAATACACGTCCTGGCCGTCGCGCGTGATGTGCCACCCGCACGAGAACACGAGGCGCGCGCCCGGAGGTGCGTGGTCGAGCACCGCCTGGGCTGTTCCCGTCGAGTACCCGTGGACGCCTCGCGGGACCAGCACGACGAGAACGCCGTCGCACCCGGAGACCGCCCTCTTGATGACCTCGAGGTCGTTCGTCGGTCCCGGAACGACGGTGATGCGCCCCTTGAACGCGTCGAGCTTCCCGACGCTCTGCTCCCGGCACACGCCAACGACCTCGTAGCCCCGATCGAGCGCGTGCTGCACCATGTATCGCCCGAGCTTCCCAGAGGCCCCGACGATGCAGACCCTCATCGTGTGCGTCCTCTCAGGACGTCGGGCGGGCCGTACCTCTCTTGGCCAACGGCGTTAATGGTGCGACCTCCCCGCGGCGGCCATCGGCCCGGCCGCTGCTCCGACGACACGGCTGCCCGGTTCGTCGCCGCCCGAGTCTGACCGGCGGGTACTCGTCGGTCAACAGCCCGGCGTGGACCACGACGCGCAGGCCCGGCGGTTCATGCCGCGGCACGAAGTCGAGAGATGCCGCGCGGGTCGCGGGGCGGTGAACAGCTCCATCCCCGCGATGAGGACGAGCAAGGACACGAGCTCTGTGGTCGAGCCGCCGCCGGCGAGGAACCCGACGACGAGGTCGTGCGGGATCGCCAACGGCCACCACTTTGACCGCAGGTCCTTCGGCTTGGTCAGCCCCACTCCTCCCATCAGTCGGGCGATGCGCGGGTCGCCTCGCAGCATGTGGCCGAACCGCTCCTGGACGATCGCCGTCATCAGCTCACCTCGTGTCGTCGCGCCCTGTCGGTGCAGAACCTCCGCCGCGGCCACTACGAACTCGGCATCGACGTCCCACCCGAACTCCGGCTCGCCGCGGCGTTCACCGATCTCGCGCTTCGCGATCTGACCACGGCCGCAGCTCGGCCCACTGCGCCTGGAGACGGCCAATGCAACCCAGCCCCTGATCCGGCTCAACGCAACAGAGCCCGCTGATGCGCCGGCAGGGGCAGTTCGACGCGCGCGGGGACGCCGTGTAGGAGGCGCTGCTCGCCGCCGGGCCGCAGTGGCGGGCCGAGGGAGTGCCGAACGGCCGCGGTCCTTGCTGCTGACCGTGGCCGGCCGGGGCGTTGGTCGACCAGTGGCACGCCGACAGCGCCCGGCGCCGCCGCGAACAGACCGTGGCCGCTCTGAGCAGATGGGCGCGCCGGGCTGCGACGGGCGGCCAGCTCAGCCGCCCGGGCAGCTCGTGCCGGCGCCGCACAGGGGTAGATCGCTCTGTTCCCGAACGTAGGTGGCGACCTGCTCCCGTGCCACGAAGGCGAGCGCGGCGTCGGCGAGGGCCGTGAGCTTCGGGTCGCTTCGGGTGGACGGGGAGAAGTCGTAGGTGACGCATCCGCCCGGGAAGCGGTAGAAGCGACGGGATGGGGATCCTTGGTCCGACGGGACGGAGTTGTCGTCGAACCGCTGGGTCCCGGCCTCGTCGGTGGGCACGGGCCGGGCTGTCGACGTGTCGCAGGTCTCGGCCAGCGTCACCGCCACGACCGGCCCTGCTTGACCGGCGTTCAGCAGGAATCTCGCCTCACCGCTGCGCACGGTGGCTTCTTCCAAGTCCCACCCTGACGGAAGAGCTGCGACGCAGGGCAGCGAGGTGGCCGCTGGGACAGCCTGGGCCACCAGCACGGTGGTCGATTGGGGGTCGCAGGCGGGCGCGTCCCAGACGTCGACGCCTCGGAACGGGGTCAGGATGCCGTAGGTGAAGCCGGCGGCGAGCAGCACCGAGACGAGCACTCCCATCGTCAGGGCGATGCGCCGCATGCTCCAGCGCTGGATGGCGATCGGGCGCCGCTTGGGTGCCAACCGGCGGAACTGGGTGAGCAGGTCGCGGCCGTCCTGCTTCATCACCATCCGCAACTGCGAGGGGCTGGCGACGCCCCGGGTCGCCGCGAAGGCCTCGGCGATCTCCGTCGGGGTGAAGTACCGCAGCGCACGTTGGTAGACCCGCTCCGGATCGGACCCGACCGCCAGGACGAGCATCATGTTGCCCAGGTCTACGGCCTGCCGCCACGGCGACGGCCGCACCTGGACGAAGAAGGCGTCGACCAGCAGGACGCGTCCGTCGCGGACCATGAGGTTGCCCGGCTTGATGTCCCGATGAGCCAGCCCCGCGTCCCACAGCTTTCGGATCAGGAGAAGGCCCTCGTCGATGATCCCGTCGTCGACATGCGCATCGCTGATCTCCACCGCGCCGTCGAAGAACTCCATGGCGATGAGGTACTCGCGCTCGGGGGTGATCTCCACGATCCCGTAGGGCGCGGGGACGGGGAGCGTCATGTCCTGCATGAGGCGGAGCGTGTAGTCCTCGTACTGGACGAACCGGCGGACGTTCTGGAACGACGTCTCGTCCTCGAGCGCCCCGTAGAGGATCGTCCGCCCGAGCTTGTACCAGCGGTCGGCCCGAACGTGGCTCTTCGCGTAGAGCTTCGCGAAGACGTACGTGTCCGGCTCACCGGCGATGCGCAGGCGCAGCGGAGTCGAGCCACCGGACGCCGCCAGCCCCACGGGCTTGACCTCCAGGGCGGTGAGCCCCAACTGGTCAGCGATCGCCTGTCGGATCGCCTCACCTCTGGCGCCGGTGACATCGAGATGGGCCGTCTTGCCGCGCCGGTAGGTCACCGGGAAGGCTTCGTTCGGCGTGAACCACCGGAAGGCGCCCAGTGGGATCGCGACGCCGAGTATGACGGCCCACACGATGTCCGACGGGTAGTCGACGCCGAGGTACAGCCGGGCGAAGGCGACCAGCGCAAGGAGCACGGCGATGCCCCACTTCGTCCACTCCCGAGGCCGGCCTGGCACGACCAGCGAGTAGGCGATTCCCATCAGGCACGCGGCCAGGATCGCCACCGGGAACGAGGGCATCGAGAAGCCGATCCAGTCCCCGATGATCGTCACCCCGTAGGGACGCGGGCGCTTCGTGGCGAAATTGACGGCGGTGCCGATGACCCCCAGGACAGACAGGTAGACGACGAAGGTCGCCAGGTGCCGCCAGCGCTTGAAGATGATCACCCCAGCGACGAGCACCCCTCCGAGGATCGTCACCGACCACGCCATACCGAGGGCGGCGACGGTGCGCAAGACAGGGGTGAGCCAGTCGGTCCGGAGCGCCGCGACCGCCCGGAGGACCGCGGTCTCGAAATGCATCGCGGCCCTCGGTTGCCCTTGCGGCGAGAGCCACACCAGCGCTAGAGGGAGAAGGGCGGCGAGGGCCAACCAGACCTTTCCGCTCCATCCCAGCGTCCTCGGCAGCGGTGGCGGCGCGCCGGTGGGCCGACGCCGCAGGCCGCCGACCCGGACGGTGCCGGGAAGGACATCGCCGGTCGGCGGAGCACCGGCAGGGCTCATCGCAAGCCCCATCCGGCACCAGGAGGGATGCCGGCGCTCATACTCCAGCCCGTGCGGATAGTCCTCACACCGGCGGCTTCGACCCGCCGGCTCGGACGCGTCACCTGCCAGCGGATCACGACGACCCCCGCATCCTCGGCACGTTCCAGGCCTGATCGAAAGTCACGCCGAGAGGCGCTGCCGGGTCGTCCCCGTCACGCCCACCTCGGGCCGAGCCCTTCACCGCAGCCCTACCCGGCGACACTCGCCCCGGTCACGTCTCCTGTCAACGGCCAGCCCGCTGAACGTTCAGCGTGCCGGTGGCCGGTGGGACGCCCTCGTCGAGTTGTGCGAGCGGCTCACGCACGAGACGTAGCGACGTAGCCGGGAGACGAGCCGATGACCCGGGGGTTGCAGGTGAGCTGCTTGAAGCACCTGGCCGGGCCTGACGGCGAGGCCCCGGCGGGGCGCTGGGCGAAGTCGGGGTGGAGATCGAGGAGCGGGCGAGGCGCTCCCGCCAGGTCGACTAGTCGGCGGTCTAGGGTGGTCGGCGCTGGCACAATCCAGCCGAGATCCTGTTAGAGCCTGTGAACTTGTCAGCCCGACGTGGTCCGTGCCGGCTCGGCCGAGGGCCCCGCCGTGATGAGTTCCGGCTGGGTCGCAGGTCTGTTTTGGTGTCGTAGGACGTCGTACGACGCTGCCCGGCACGGGGGCCCACGGAGGACGCCATGACGACCACGCCGAGTGACCCGACCACCGCGCTGCCCGGCCGCCCGCCCGTCGTTGACCTAGCCACCTGGCAGGCCGCCCCTGACGAGTTCCTGGTCCGCGAGAAGGCCTACACCCGCGAGGGCGACGCCCTCGCCGCGGCTCGCCGCCGGCTGCCGATGGTGGAGCTCGACGGGACGGTCGAGGTCGTCGGACCCGACGGCCCGGTCCCGTTCCTGGACCTGTTCCAGGGCCGCGACGAGCTCGTGGTCTACAAGCACATGTGGTACGACGGCGCGCCGCACCAGGGGCAGTGCGAGGGCTGCACCTTCAACCTGTGGCACATGAAGGACGCCGTCTACCTCAACGCCCGGGGCGTCTCGTTCGCCGTCCTGACCTCGGGCCGGTGGGACGAGG
>JBKOXW010000289.1:0-7686 GCA_046744115.1 Actinomycetota bacterium
CTGCTGGTCGCCGCCTGGTTGGCCGGCATCATCGCCAACCTGCTGCTCGTCGGCGACTACTACGACGTCGCGCTGCGCGACTTCGGGCTGCTCGTCGGTGCGCTGGCCCTCTCCAGGCTCGCGGTAGCCGAGGACGGCCGCAGGCGCGGGCGCCGGACCCGATGACCGCCGCTCGAGCAGGCCAGCGCCGGCCACCGCCGGAACGCAGCGACTCAGGGTCGTCGGCGTCCACTGTGGTCAGTGACCCTGTCCGCCGCCGCGCTGCTGGTGCCACATTTCGGGCGAATCCTGGCTGCCTACGGCGGCGTATTCGTCGCCGCCGGGTCACTCGCCAGGGCAGACCCTCGACGGTTCCGAGCTGACCGGTACGACATCGCGGGCTGGCGCATGTGTCTGGCCGGCGTCGCGGTCATCATGTACGCCCCGCGGAGCAACTGAGGTTTCGCCTGAGCTGAGTGGGGTTGGTGCTGACCAGTTCCGCGGCCGGCGGCTGCGCTCAGCACGGAAAGTCAGGTGAGGTCGCTCTTGCTCCGCGCCTATGCTCGCGTTCGGCAGGTGCCGGTCGACCAGGGAGTGGAGATGGAAGCTGCGTTCATGTCCATCGAGGAGGGCTTCGTGACCTATTCGGAGGGTATGACGCTTGCTCCGCAGAACGCTGAACCTGGGGATCCTGGCACATGTAGACGCCGGTAAGACGACTCTCACCGAGCGGCTGCTGTACGCCGCCGGTGTCATCAACGAAGTCGGCAGCGTCGACGACGGCAGCACCCAGACCGACTCCCTGCCGCTGGAACGCCAGCGCGGCATCACGATCAAGTCGGCGGTGGTGTCATTCGTCGTCGACGACGTCACCGTCAACCTGATCGACACGCCCGGGCACCCGGACTTCATCGCCGAGGTGGAACGGGTCCTGAGCGTGCTCGACGGTGCGGTCCTGGTCGTATCCGCGGTCGAAGGCGTGCAGTCCCAGACGCCCTTGCTGATGCGGGCGCTGCAACGGCTGCAGGTCCCGACGCTGATCTTCGTGAACAAGATCGACCGTCTGGGCGCGACCGACGAGCGCGTCCTGCGGGCCATCTCCGAGCGCCTGACGCCCGCGACCGTCCCGATGGGATCGGTGCGTGACCTCGGCTCGCGCTCCGCCGACTTCTCCCCGTCGGGTGAAGCCGACACCGCCTTCGCCACCCGGCTGGCCACCGTGCTCGCCGAACGCGACGACGCCCTCCTGGCCGCGTACGTCGAGGACGAGACTGGCGTGCCGTACCGCAGACTCCGCGATGAGCTCGCCGCGCAGACCAAGCAGGCGCTGGTGAGTCCGGTGTTCTTCGGCTCCGCGCTCACCGGAGCGGGCGTCGACGCACTGATGTCCGGCATCGTGGACCTGCTGCCCGCGGCCGACGGAGATGCAGACGGCCCCGTCTCGGGCACCGTGTTCAAGGTCGAACGCGGCCCAGCCGGGGAGAGGATCGCGTACGTCCGGATGTTCTCGGGCACGGTACACACGCGAGACCGCCTGACGTTCGGTGACCGCGAGCGGAAGGTGACGGCGATCGAGGTCTTCGACCACGGCTCGTCCGTGCGCGGCACCTCCGTGGCCGCCCCGCAGATCGGCAGGTTGTGGGGCCTCGGCGAGGTCCGGATCGACGATGCGATTGGTGGGTCGCCGACCTCGGCGCTGCACCACTTCGCCCCGCCGACGCTGGAGACGGTCGTCGTCCCTCGTCGCCCGGCAGAGAAGGGCGCCCTGCACCTGGCGCTCACCCAGCTCGCCGAGCAGGACCCACTCATCAACCTGCGCGTGGACGAGTTCCGGCAGGAGATCTCCGTCTCGCTCTACGGCGAGGTGCAGAAGGAGGTCATCCAGGCAACGCTCGCGGACGACTTCGGCATCGAGGTCGACTTCCACGAGACGACGACGATCTGCATCGAGCGGCCGGTCGGCACCGGCGCGGCCGCCGAGATCATGAAGGAGGGATCGAATCCGTTCCTGGCGACCGTCGGGCTCCGCATCGATCCCGCACCGATCGACACCGGAGTGGAGTACCGACTGGAGGTCGAGCTCGGCTCGATGCCGTACGCGTTCTTCGCCGCGGTCGAGGACACCGTACGGCAGACGCTGCAGCAGGGCCTCTGTGGCTGGGAGGTCACCGACTGCACGGTCACCATGACGCACAGCGGCTATGCGCCGCGCCAGAGCCACGCGCACCAAGGCTTCGCCAAGAGCATGTCGAGCACCGGGGCAGACTTCCGCGGTCTGACCCCGTTGGTGGTGATGAGTGCGCTCGAGCAGGCAGGCACTACCGTGTGCGAGCCGATCCAGCGCTTCCATCTAGAGATCCCGGCGGACACATTCGGGGCGACGGCACCCCTGCTGTCACGCCTGCACGCGATCCCGCTGACACAGCACACGCGCGCTTCGTCGTACGTGCTGGAGGGTGACATCCGCGCGGCGCGCGTCCACGAGCTGCAGCTCGAACTGCCGGCGATGACTCGCGGCGAAGGCGTCCTGGAATCCACCTTCGACCACTACGAACCGGTCCGCGGCGCTGTCCCGACCCGGCCGCGGACGGACCACAATCCCCTCGACCGCAAGGAGTACTTGTTGCACGTCACGCGCCGGGTCTAGTGCTCGATCACGTCGTCGATCGCTGCCGCGAGGACCGGTCCGGCTGGCGGGTGGGCTGTGAGCGGACCGCGGCTCAAGGCTCGTGGCGCAGCTCGGCGAGGTTGCTGGTGGGCAGGGCGATCCAGCCCTCTGTCGTGGCAGCGGCGGCATGTGGGTCGACCGGCTGGCCGGCGGCGGCGAGCCGGGCGAGCCGCCCGGCGCAGCGCATCGCCGCGAGCCCGATCCGATCGGCGGCCACACTGAGCGGGATCAGCCCGGTCGCCGTCCGGGTGACCAGGTCGGTTTCCCGCAGGGCGAGTTGGCGCCGCCAGTCCTTGCCGGCGATGTCGACCGGTGCGATGAATGCGCCAATGCCGGCCCGGGGCGACGGCGAGGACGTGACCGGCGTGGCTGGCGCTGGATCAGGTGCGACCAAGCTGCGCGTACCGGAGGAGGCGGGGATAGATCATTTCACCGCCAGCTCGTGACTTGTTCGGATCGGAGTATCAGGTCGCCGGCTTGGTTCTCCAGTTGATTGGCGCCATGTCTTCACGCTTGTGGTCGGGGGGCGATGTGCATGGCCATGATCCAGTGGGTCAGGCGGTCAAGACGACGACGGCTCGTACGCGTGCTTGCTCGTAACCTCCGGTGGGCGCAGCAGGCGCGAAGCGCGCCCGTCGTCGGGGGCCAGGCCGACCCACCGCCGGTGAGCTGACAGGAGCCAGGCGCCTGAGCACGGTGATGAGCACCAGAATGAACACGACCAGGCTGTACATCATGAGGATGGCGCCGGTGCGGAACCGCCGGGCGACCGGGTAGGCGACCGCGAGACGGGAGGCCAGTCCGCCCGGCGGGGGGCGGAGCATGAACCGCCGGATCGGGCGGGTGATGACGTCCTGCTCTGGCTGATCAGGAACACCGCCGAGAACGCGAGCATCGTGCCGAGATGACGAAGGTGACCGTCGACCCGTCGTCGAAGACCTCCGGCCGCAGCGTGTTTTGCAGCCAGCCCCCAGCCCGTGGAATTCACCGACGAGGGCACCCCGCCGATGGCCGGCATGCATTGGACGCCACCGACCCTGATGCCCGGCGCTCAGCGTGACGGCCGCCCGCCTGGACATCACCGTGGAGGCCGGATGCGCCGGCTGGCCCGCCTGGACCGGCTCATCATCGACGACCTCGCCCTGCAGGGCCATGGATGCCGTGGAGACCGCCGACTCTACGAGCTGACGGTGGAACGCTACTAGCGACTGTCCACAGTGGTCACCAGCAACCGGGGCCCTCCGAGTGGATCGAGATGATTGCGGGCCGACGAGGAGTCGTCGATCGAACCGGAGGTCCCCCACACGGTCTTCCCGCGCTGAGGCTTCGGATGTTCGCGGTCGCGCTGTCGGGCTACCGCAGGCGGAGCGAGTCGGCCAGGGCGGCGGCGCGCTCGGCCGCGTCGAAGAGTGCCCCGGGCGGAGTGCGGTCCGCATCCACATGGGACAGCATCTCCAGGCCGAGGTAGGCGGCCACCGCCGCGACGGCCAGCTCCCGGGCCGGCACCAGCGCGGCGAGCGGGGTCTCGGCCAGCAGGCCGCGGAGGACCGTCTCGGCGAAGTCCTGCCACCGGGCGGTCTCGGCCCGGATCTGCTCGGCCAGCCGGGTCGAGGAGGTGGCCGCCGCGACCAGCTCCTGCACGGCCGCGACGTGCCCCTCGGCGCCGTCCTCGGCGTAGAGCCGGCGCAGCCGCCGGACCAGCTCGACCGCGCCGGTCACCCCGTCGATCTCGGCCCGGTACCGTTTCAGCCGGGCCTGGCTGGTGAACCGGACGGTCGCGACGAACAGGTCGTCCAGATCGGTGAAGTGGTAGTAGATGACCCCCGGCGCGAACCCGCCGGTGCGGGCGATGGCCCGGGCGGTCGTCCGGGCGTACCCGTCGCTGGCCAGCGTGCGCACGGTGGCCTGCAGGACGCGCTCCCTGGTCTCGGCGCGGGCCACCTCAGACGACCCGGTGTGGACGCACGCCGGCGTCGGCGAGGAATGGGTCGAGCCGTCGGGCCAGCTCGGCCAGGTGGTGGCTGGGCACCTGCGGGTAGAGGTGGTGCTCCAGGTGGTAGGTCAGCTCCAGGAACAGCGCGGGCACGAGGTGGCCGCGTAGGGTGCGGGTCTGGGTCAGCGGCGTGTCGCCGTAGGCGTGGTGTGGCAGGTACACGGTCAGCAGCGGGTAGACCCAGCTGCCGGCGATTGCCAGCACGGCGTATCCCAGGACGCCCGGCGCGGTCGGCCAGAGCAACGCCCCGCCGGTGAGCACGGCCACCGGCGTGCCCGCCTCGGCGAGCAGCCAGGCCCGCTGCACTCGGTTGCCGCGGCCGCGCCGGTACGCCCAGCACCACAGCCGCACCAGGAACACCGGTCCATAGCAGACCGCGCCGAGGAAGGAGAGGTTCGCCGGGTAGCCCTCGGGGTCGTCGTCGCTGGGGAAGAGCCGGTGGTGCTGCAGGTGGCTGGTCCGGTAGGCGTGACCGCTTTCCAGCAGCACCAGGCCGAGTAGGAACAGCGCCCAGTCGGTCTGCCGCCGGCCGAGGCCGAGCGCGCGGTGCACCACGTCGTGGGTCGCGGTGACCACGGCGACGAAGATGCCGAACATCGCCACCGGCGTCAGCCACCACCAGCGCAGCCAGGCGACCAGCGCGAAGGCGGCCACGCCCAGTTAAGGCCGGGCCAGCGCGATCGACCGTTGCCGCGGCGTGGTGACCAGCAGGTCCGGGCCGAGCTCGGACAGCGGCGGCATGGTCCCGGTGCCTGCCCTGGTCGTCATGTTCGACCCCCTCCGGCCGGCGTGGTGGCGTACCGCCGGGCCTCGCGGCGCACGCCGTCGGCGACGATCCGGCTGCCCAGCACGCAGGCGACGGTGCCGAGGCCGGGCCAGGTCGAGTCGCCGACCAGCCACAGGCCCGGCACGCCCAGCTCGTGCGGGACCGCGCGCTGGTTGGTGTTGCCAAGCGTCTGCCGCACCCCGCCGACCGCGCCACCCGGCCGGAAGGCGAACCGCTGGTAGCTGCGCGGTGTGCCCACCTGGCGGACCACCGCCCGCTCGCCCAGCCTCGGATACGCGCGCCGGGCGTAGCCCACCAGCCGCTCGCCCGCCGCCCGCTTCCGGGCCTGATAGTCCACCTCGGACAGATCCGCCCAGCCGGCCAGGTCGGTGTGGGTGGAGATCATCACGGCGCGGTGACCGGCCGGGGCGCTGTCCAGGTCGCCGGGCTCGGAGACGGAGACGAACATGTTGTTGCCGTCCCCGAGCGGGCGCCGGTAGTCCTGCAGCAGCTGGTGGTGGGTGAGCCGGCGGTCGGCGACCTCGTCGTCCGGCACGCCGAGGAAGACGATGACGGCGCCGCCGAGGTCGGCCGCGTCCCGCTCCAGGTACGGCCGCAGCCGCCCGGCCAGCGGGGTGGTCTCGGCGAGCAGCGCGGTCGTGCCGGCCGGCAGCGCGCTGACCACCTGGCTCGCCTCGGTCGTGCCGCGTGCGGTGTGCACCCGGTACGCCCCGGCCTGCCCGGTGATCCGGTGCACCCAGCAGCCGGTGCGCAGGTCGCCGCCGAGCGACCGGTAGTGGACCACCAACCGTCGCCAGAAGCCGTGCATGCCGCCGCGGTGCCGGGTCAGCCCCGCGCCGCGGATCGTGATCCCGAGCGCCGCGTTGATCAGCGGAGCGCGGTCGACGGTGCTGTGCACGGTGTCCTCCACCAGCATCCCGAGCAGCCCGACCAGCGCCGCCTCCTCGCGCAGCCCGAACTGCCGCAGCGCATCGCCCAGCGTGCGGCCGAGATGGCGGGCGAGCGGGAGATGCCGGATCCCGACCGCGCGCAGGTCGTGCAGCGCGTCGCCGGGCCGGCGCACCGGCAGCCGCACCCCGGACCGGCTGGCCGCCCAGAACACCTCGGCCAACTGATCCAGCAACCCGCCCAGAAGGCGCGATGCCGCTCGCTGTCGCCCAGCGTCCGCAGCCGCTCCCGGTGCCACGCGGCCTGGTCCCGGTGCAGGGTCACCGTCCGGTCCGGCAGCCAAGCGAGGTAACCGGGCAGCGGCTCGCCGGCCAGTGCCGGCAGGCCCACCGCGTCGAGCAACTCCGCGCCGACCCCGCCGGGCTCGAAGTCGACCAGCGTCGTGGCCCCGACGTCGAACGAGAACCCCCGGTGCCGGAAGTAGCCCGCACAGCCACCGACATGACCGTGCGCCTCGAACACCACCGTGGACAGACCTGCGGCCTGCAGGCGCAGCGCTGTGGCCATGCCGGCCATGCCTCCGCCGAGCACCGCCACCGCACACCGCGCCGGCCACTCCCCCCGCACCGGCCGGCCCCGCCGCACGAACGGCCGATCAGCAGTCTGAACGTCCGTTCTGAACATTCGTTCAACCTACGCCCGGCGGGTACGGCCGTCAACGCCAACCTCGGCCGTGGACGCCAGAACGACGCCACCGCAGCCGGCCGTTGTACGCGATGCGAACGCACTCTTCTCCGCAGATCCGGTCGTATGTCGTGGCGCGGTGGCATTTCTCGTCCCTGGCTCTGCGGTTACCGACCGCTATCGTGACCGGCCCGGGCATGGTCCGGCTGGTGCCGGGTCCGGACCGATCCGAGCGGCTGCTCCGTCCGCTGTCTGTCAGCGCGCCAGCGCCGCGACGCCGGGAAGTCGGCCGACGCCGGCATCGGGCGTGGGCGGCTCGCGTCGCTCGTCGAACACCCCGCTCGCGGGCCCTAGCCGGCCACGAGCGTGGAGATGTCCACGTGCTGGGCGAGCTCGTCCAGGGTCCGGCAGTCGCACTCCCAGCGGCCGTTCCTGGTCAGCCGGAGCACGGTGCGGGTGAGGGGGTCCGCGCCGGACGGCACGGTCTGCTCGACGCGCACACCGTCCGGGCCGGCCAGTGTCAGCTCGCCCAGGACGACCCTGCGCGCCGACGCGAGCAGGTCCAGCACCGTGCCGGTGGGCGGCCTGTCGGCGAGCGGCGAGCCGGCCAGCCGGCGCTCGGCCTCGGTGAGGCGATCGAGCAGATCCGCCCGGCCGGGTGCGGCGAGCGCGATCGAGGCCACCGCG
>JBKOXW010000344.1:0-12409 GCA_046744115.1 Actinomycetota bacterium
CGAGATCCAGGGTTACGTGGTGGAGCTGGGCACGGACGGCCGGCTGCTTGCGCTGCAGCTCGACGAGCTGATGGCCGGGGTGGACGCCGAGCGGGAGCTGGTGGCCCGCGACTACATCCCGGGTGGACGCCGGTCGCGGCCTCTGTCCGAGGTGCTCTGGGACCTCGCCTCGCTATCCGCCACGGAGTTGCTCGACCTGAGCCTGGTCGGCCGCGCGATGGGATACCCCGCCACGCCGGAGGCACTGGACAGCGCGGTCAGCCCGCGCGGGTACCGGCTGCTGGCCAAGGTGCCGCGGCTGCCCAGCCCGATCGTCGATCGCCTCGTCGACCACTTCGGCAGCCTGCAGAAGCTGCTCGCCGCCACCGTCGACGACCTGCAGGCGGTGGACGGTGTCGGCGAGTCGCGGGCACGCAGCGTGCGCGAGGGCCTGTCCCGGCTCGCGGAGTCCAGCATCCTGGAGCGGTACGTCTGAGGCCGAGCGGGCTCCCCGCCGTCAGCGCAGAACCAGCGGGGCGCGGGGGCTGCTGAGCGTGCCCAACCTGCCGATCAGGGCGTACCGGCCGGGCCCCACCCGCCGCCGCTCCCCCTCGCACCCCGGCCGCGACGAGAGCCCGGACCAGCGCACCCAGAACCTGACCTTCTCGCCGGGCCGCAACGTACGCACGTCCGTCGCGCCGCCCGGATAGCAGTCGTTGCTCGACCACAGCCGCTTCGTGCCCTCATACAGCAGCACCTCCTGCAGAGCCGCGCCGAGGTCGCGGGTACACGCCGAGCGGGACGCATTGTGCACGGTGAGCATGACCACCGGCATCTGGCCGACCGGGTAGCTCGGCTCGTGCGGTGTCACGGTCAGCCGCAGCGCGGCGTCGGTGCAGGTGCCGGTCGGGTTGCCGCGGCCGGCGGCCGACGTGGTCGCCGCCCCTCCTGATCCGCCGGCCGGGCGCCCCGGGTCGGCCGCGGGCGGGGTGGCGCTGAGCGACTCGGACGCGGTGCCGGACGGTGACGAGGCGGACGCCGACGCAGAGGCGCCGCCGCTGGCCGGGGTCCGGCTCGGATCGACCGACGCCGTCGTGCTCGCCCGCGGCTGGCCACCGCCGGCGAGCAGGGACCATACGACGGCGAGAACGACCAGCGCACCGGCGAGCACCAGGAGCCGACGCCGCCAGTACACCGACGCCGGCAGCGGACCCACCGGATGCAGCACGCGATCAAAGCTAACCGCCGCAATCCGCCACATCGCGGCGCAACGCCGAGCGCCCGCCGCCGACATGATCTCGTGTCGTTCGCGGTCGCCGGGACGACCATCGGAGACACAGGATCGGGCGGCGGCTAGCCTCGGCGGCGATGGAGTCGTTCGCGGACGCGGTGCTGGGCTGGTACGACCGGCACGCCCGGGACCTGCCGTGGCGGCGAGCGGGCGTCGGCCCGTGGGCGGTGCTGGTCAGCGAGGTCATGCTGCAGCAGACGCCGGTCGCTCGCGTGCTGCCCGCGTACGGCCGGTGGCTCGCCCGGTGGCCGGCGCCGGCCGATCTGGCCGCCGACTCGCCCGGCGAGGCGGTGCGGATGTGGGGCACGCTCGGCTATCCGCGCCGCGCGCTGCGCCTGCACGAGTGCGCAACGATGATCGCGCGGCAGCACGGCGGGGCTGTGCCGGAGGACCTGGAGGCGCTGCGCACGCTGCCCGGCATCGGCGAGTACACCGCGCGGGCGGTCGCCGCGTTCGCGTTCGGGCAGCGGCACCCGGTTGTCGACACGAACGTACGCCGCCTGGTCGCCCGCGCGGTGCTCGGCCGGGGCGAGGCGGGCCCGGCGTCGATCGCGCGCGACCTCGCGGTGGTGGAGCGGCTGCTCCCGGCCGAACCGGCCGCCGCCGCGCGGTTCGGGGTGGCCGCGATGGAGGTCGGCGCGCTGGTCTGCACCACCCGCGCGCCGCGGTGCCCGGACTGCCCGGTACGAGCCGGCTGCGCATGGCGACTGGCCGGCAGCCCCGAATACCGGGGGCCGATGCGACGCCCGCAGCGGTTCGCCGGTTCCGACCGCCAGGTGCGCGGGCTGGTGATGGCGGTGCTGCGGGGCAGCGACCGACCGGTGACCGCGGCCGAGCTCGACGGGGTCTGGCCGGACGACGCGCAGCGGGCTCGCGCCCTGGACGGCCTGGTCGCGGACGGCCTGGTCGATCCGCTCGCGGACGGCCGGTTCGCGCTGCCCGACCGCCCGCCGGCTCAGAGGTCGACCGGCTCGCCGACCGGCAGCCGCGCGTAGCCGGGCTGCGACTGCTGGAGCCAGCGGTCGACCATCCCCAGGCCGACGTCGGCGAGGATCGCGTCGTGGATCGGGTGGACCCGCTCGGCCGCGACCGACGCGGCAAAGTCGATCGCCTCGCCGAGCTTGAGCCACGGCGCGCTGACCGGCAGCAGCAGCGTCGGGACCGGCCGGTCGGGCACGAAGAACGCGTCGCCCGGGTGATAGACCTGCCCGGCCACGAGGTAGCCGAGGTTCGGGATGTCCGGCACGCGGTCGTGCACGAACGCGTGCCGGTCCCCGACGGCGGTCACCTCGAACCCGGCCGCGGTGAACGTCTCCCCCGATCGCACCGGCCGGGCGGCGCCGCCGAGGTCGCCGAGCTGGGCGACGACGTCGGGGTGGGCGAGGACGGCCAGCGCCGGGTTGGCGTCCACCGCCGCCTTCACCGCCGCGGCGTCCACGTGGTCTGCGTGCTCGTGCGTGATCAGCGCCGCGTCCGCGCCGGCGAGCGCGACGCTCGCGTCGGAGAACACGCCGGGGTCGATGACCAGCGCCGCGCCGGCCGCCTCCAGCCGGACACAGGCGTGGCCGTATGTCGTCATGCGCATGGGTGGAACCTACGTCGTCCGAACGTGCCGAGCGGGCCGGCCCCCGCATGAGGCCGGCCCGCTCGGCACCGTACGCAACTTACTCGGCTGTGGCCTCGGCCGCCGGAGCCGAGCCGGCGGAGCCGGCGACGTCGGCCACCAGCGGCGCGGCCTGCGGCGCGGCGTCCGGCACCGGCGCCGGCTTCGGCTCGCCCCGGAACGTGAACACCGCGTCGTTGCCCTCGCCGTCGGCGTCCACGACGACGATCTGGCCCGGCCGAACCTCGCCGAACAGGATCTTCTCCGACAGCGAGTCCTCGATCTCGCGCTGGATCGTCCGGCGCAGCGGCCGAGCGCCGAGCACCGGATCCCAGCCCTTCTTGCCGAGCAGCTGCCGCGCCGTCGTGGTCAACTCGAGGCCCATGTCCTTGGACTTCAGCTGGCCGTCGACCCGCGACACCATGATGTCGACGATCCGGAGGATCTCCTCCTCCGTGAGCTGGTGGAAGACGATGATGTCGTCGATCCGGTTCAGGAACTCGGGACGGAAGTGCTGCTTGAGCTCGTCCACCACCCGGTTCTTCATCCGCTCGTAGTTGGACGCCTGGTCGTGGCCGGCCTGGAAGCCCAGGTTGACCGCCTTGGCGATGTCCCGGGTGCCCAGGTTGGTGGTGAGGATCAGCACCGTGTTCTTGAAGTCCACGATGCGGCCCTGGCCGTCGGTGAGCCGGCCGTCCTCCAGCACCTGCAGGAGCGTGTTGAACACGTCCGGGTGGGCCTTCTCGACCTCGTCGAACAGCACCACCGAGAACGGCTTGCGCCGCACCTTCTCGGTGAGCTGACCGCCCTCGTCGTAACCGACGTAGCCGGGCGGTGCGCCGACGAGCCGGGACACCGTGTACCGGTCGTGGAACTCGCTCATGTCCAGCTGGATCAGCGCGCCGTCGTCGCCGAACAGGAACTCGGCCAGCGCCTTGGACAGCTCCGTCTTCCCGACCCCGGACGGGCCGGCGAAGATGAACGAGCCGCCCGGACGCTTCGGGTCCTTCAGGCCGGCGCGGGTCCGCCGGATCGCCTGCGACACCGCCTTGATCGCCTGCTGCTGGCCGACGACCCGCCTGTGCAGCTCGTCCTCCATGTGCAGCAGCCGACTGGTCTCCTCCTCGGTCAGCTTGAACACCGGGATTCCGGTCCAGGTGGCCAGGACCTCGGCGATCTGCTCGTCGTCGACCTCGGCGACGACGTCCATGTCGCCGGCCTTCCACTCGCGCTCGCGCTGCGTCTTCTGGGCCAGGAGCTGCTTCTCCTTGTCCCGCAGCGAGGCGGCCTTCTCGAAGTCCTGCGCGTCGATCGCGGACTCCTTCTCCCGGCGCACCTCGGCGATCCGCTCGTCGAACTCGCGCAGGTCCGGTGGCGCGGTCATGCGCCGGATGCGCATCCGCGAGCCGGCCTCGTCGATGAGGTCGATCGCCTTGTCCGGCAGGAACCGGTCGGAGATGTACCGGTCGGCCAGACCGGCGGCGGCCACCAGCGCGGCGTCGGTGATCGAGACGCGGTGGTGCGCCTCGTACCGGTCGCGCAGGCCCTTGAGGATCTCAATGGTGTGCGCCACGGTCGGCTCGCCGACCTGGATCGGCTGGAACCGGCGCTCCAGCGCCGCGTCCTTCTCCAGGTGCTTGCGGTACTCGTCGAGCGTGGTGGCGCCGATCGTCTGCAGCTCGCCCCGGGCCAGCATCGGCTTGAGGATCGAGGCGGCGTCGATCGCACCCTCGGCCGCGCCCGCCCCGACGAGCGTGTGGATCTCGTCGATGAACAGGACGATGTCGCCGCGGGTGCGGATCTCCTTGAGGACCTTCTTCAACCGCTCCTCGAAGTCGCCGCGGTAGCGCGAGCCGGCGACGAGCGCGCCCAGGTCGAGCGTGTAGAGCTGCTTGTCCTTGAGCGTCTCGGGCACCTCGCCCTTGACGATCGCCTGGGCCAGCCCCTCGACCACGGCGGTCTTGCCGACACCGGGCTCGCCGATGAGGACCGGGTTGTTCTTGGTGCGGCGGGAGAGCACCTGCATCAGGCGCTCGATCTCCTTCTCCCGGCCGATCACCGGGTCGAGCTTGGCCTCCCGCGCGGCCTGCGTCAGATTTCGCCCGAACTGGTCGAGCACCAGTGACGTCGACGGCGTGCCCTCGCTGGCCGTGCCGGCCGGCTCCTTGCCCTGGTAGCCCGACAGGAGCTGGATGACCTGCTGGCGCACCCGGTTGAGGTCGGCGCCGAGCTTGACCAGGACCTGGGCGGCGACGCCCTCGCCCTCCCGGATCAGGCCGAGCAGGATGTGCTCGGTGCCGATGTAGTTGTGGCCGAGCTGAAGCGCCTCCCGCAGCGACAGCTCCAGCACCTTCTTCGCGCGCGGGGTGAACGGGATGTGCCCGCTCGGGGCCTGCTGGCCCTGGCCGATGATCTCCTCGACCTGCTGGCGCACGCCCTCCAGCGAGATGCCCAGCGACTCCAGCGCCTTGGCCGCCACGCCCTCACCCTCATGGATGAGCCCGAGCAGGATGTGCTCGGTGCCGATGTAGTTGTGGTTGAGCATCCGGGCCTCTTCTTGGGCCAGGACGACAACCCGCCGCGCTCGGTCGGTGAACCTCTCGAACATGCAAACTCTCCTCACGTGCCCCGCTCCCGAGGACCGTATGCCCTCGGTGACGGAGCGACACCGTGCGGGGAACGATCGCCGGGACGGCGCCGGTCCGTCTCCACTCTAGTCCGCAGCAGTGACGGCATCACTCGGACGTACGAGGGAAGGCGGTGTGCCGGTTCAGCGACAGGCGGTCACCGCAGCAGCCCATCACGGCCGCTACCTGCACCAACCCTTCATCGGGAGGGGGTGTTCCGGCACCGCCGTACGCCGTCAGCGAACCGGGCGCCCGTGGCCCAGCGGACCTAGCGGACCTGCCGGCGGGCGCCGGCACGGCGTGCCGTGGCGGGCCGGGGTCGGCGCCGTGTGTCACCTGTGTCCGGTTCGTGCCACGCCAGCCGGGGCTCAGCCCGGCCCGGGTTCAGCCACAACGCCTGCCGGACAGGCTCACCGAGTCAGGAGTGCCAGTCGCGGCGGGAGCGAGCCGATCCGGCCCTCAGGCCTTCGCGTTGTACTGCTCGATGATTGCGGCCGGAATTCGGCCGCGGTCGCTCACCTTGAGGCCCTTCTTCTTCGCCCACGCCCGGATAGCGGCCGCCTGGTCCCGGTCGATGGCCGCGCTTCCACCGCCGCTGCGGGTACGGCTGGCAGACCGGCTCGCCCCGCTGGTCCGGCCGACCTTTCGGGCCGAGCCGACGAACTTCGCCATCGCATCGCGCAGTGCCTTCGCATTGCGGTCGGACAGGTCGATCTCGTACGACGACCCGTCGATGGCGAAACTGACGGTCTCCTTCGCGTCGCCACCGTCGAGGTCGTCGACGAGGAGAACCTGCACTTTCTGGGCCACGCCCGTCCCCTTCCTACAGATGCAGCGCCTCCGGAGGAGATGCTACCCAGAGCATAATGCAACAATCGTCGATAATGCACATCGCCGCGCGCTTGGCTACTCGGGGCGCACCAGCGGGAAGAGCATCGTCTCGCGGATTCCGCGAGCGCCGGTCAGCACCCGCAGCAGCCGGTCGATGCCCATTCCTAATCCGCCGGTCGGCGGCATACCGTACTCCAGGGCGCGCAGGAAGTCCTCATCCAGCTGCATCGCCTCCGGGTCACCGGCCGCCGCCGCCCGCGCCTGCTGCACGAGCCGGTCCCGCTGCGCTATCGGGTCCACCAGCTCGGAGTACGCGGTGGCGATTTCGGTGCCCGCGATGAAGAGGTCCCACTTTTCCACCACGCCCGGCCGGCTGCGGTGCGGCCGGACCAGCGGGGACGTCTCGACCGGATAGTCGCGCACGAGCGTGGGCTGGACGAGCGTCGGCTGCACCAGTGCCTCGAACAGCTCCTCAACCAGTTTGCCTGCCGTCCACTCGGGATTCACCGGGACACCGCGCCGCTCGGCGACCTGCCGCAGCCGGTCGACCGGCGTGCTCGGCGTGATCTCCTCTCCGACCGCGGCCGCCGTCGCCTCGTAGAGCGACAGCGACCGCCATTGTCCCGTCAGGTCGATTTCGATTCCGTCGGAGTGAGTAACCACACCCTCACCCAACGCAGCGACCGCGGCGCCGCCGACCAGGTCATGCGTCAGGACGGCCATCGTGTCGTAGTCGCCGTACGCCTCGTACGCCTCCAACATGGCGAACTCGGGACTGTGCGTCGAGTCGATGCCCTCGTTCCGGAAGTTGCGGTTGATTTCAAAGACCTTCTCGATCCCGCCGACGACCGCGCGCTTGAGGAAGAGCTCCGGCGCGATCCGCAGATAGACATCGAGGTCGAGCGCATTGAAGTGGGTACGAAACGGTCGAGCCGCCGCGCCGCCGTGCAGCAGTTGCAGCATCGGTGTCTCCACCTCGACGAATCCGCGGCGATGCAACGAGTCGCGCAACGAGCGCAGGACCGCGTATCGGGTCTGCACCATCCGGCCGGCCTCCGGCCGCACGATGAGGTCGACATACCGTTGCCGTACCCGCGCCTCCTCACTCATCGGCTTGTGCGCGACCGGCAACGGGCGGAGTGCCTTCGCGGTGAGCTGCCACTGCTCGGCGAGCACGGAAAGCTCACCGCGCCTCGAGGTAATCACCTCGCCCGAGATGAAGACATGGTCGCCGATGTCCACATCGGACTTCCACGCGGCGAGCGACTCGGCGCCGAGCCGATCGAGGGACAGCATCGCCTGCAGCTCCGCGCCGTCGGCGCCGCCCTCGCGCAGCGTCGCGAAGCACAGCTTCCCGGTGTTCCGGATGAAGATGACCCGGCCGGCCACCCCGACCCGGTCGCCGGTCTTGGTGTCCGCCGGCAGGTCCTGGTACGTCGCGCGGACCTCGGCCAGCGTGTGGGTGCGCGGGACGGCGACCGGGTACGGGTCGACGCCCGCGGCGCGCAGCCGGTCCAGCTTCTCCCGGCGGACCCGCAGCTGTTCGGGCAGGTCGTCGCCGTCGGTCGTGGTCGGGAGCCGCTCGGCCAGGGCCTGCTCGGCAGGCGCCGTCGGCTGTTCGGTCACGCGTTGACCCTAGCCGAGCACGCCCGCGCGCTCGCACGCCGAGCGGGCCCGACGGGGACTCGCCCGGCGGGCGGTCGCGCCGTCCGTACGCTGCACACCATGGACGGGCTGCCGGAACCGGACGCCGAGCAGCGCCGACTCCGCGGCATCGCGTTCGGCGTGGTCGCCCACACGTACGAGCGGGCCCGGCCCGGCTACCCGGAGGCGGCGATCGACTGGCTGCTGGAGCCGGTCGCGGCCGCCGGCCGGCCGCCGCGGGTGCTCGACCTGGGCGCCGGCACCGGCAAGCTCACCCGCCAGCTCACCGCCCGCGGCCTGGCCGTGGTCGCGATCGAGCCGCTCGACGAGATGCGCGCGCGGCTGGCCGCCGCGGTACCGGAGGCGCGGGCGCTGGCCGGCTCGGCCGAGCGGATCCCGCTGCCGGACCGGTCGGTGGACGCGGTGCTCGCGGCCCAGGCGTTCCACTGGTTCGACCCGGAACGGGCGCCGCGGGAGATGGCGCGGGTGCTGCGGCCGGGCGGGGTGCTCGGGCTGCTGTGGAACTTCCGCGACGACCGGGTGCCGTGGATCGCCGCGCTGTCCGACATCCTCGGCGAGGAGGACCAGGCCAGCCGCCGGCCGTCCGACCCGTACGACCCCGGCCCACTGTTCACCGCGGCCGAGGACCGGGACGTGCCGAACAGCCAGGAACTCGATCTGGACGGGTTGCTCGCCCTGGTCAGCTCGCGCAGCTACGTGGTCACCCTGCCCGATGCGGTGCGGCGGCGCGTCCTGGCCGCCGTCGCCGACCTCGCCCGCACCCATCCGGACCTGGCCGGGCGGGACCGGTTCACGATGGCGTACCTGACCCGCTGCTACCGCTGTACGTTGCGCTCGTAGACCAGGCGCAGGCCGATCAGCGTCAGGTTCGGCTCGTGCACCTGGATCGTCTCGGCCTCGGCGATCATCAGCGGGGCCAGGCCGCCGGTGGCCACCACGGTGGCGCGCCCGCCGAGCTCGGCCACGATCCGGCGGACCAGGCCGTCGATCTGGCCGGCGAAGCCGTACAGAATGCCGGACTGCAGCGCCTCGACGGTGGTCTTGCCGATCACCGACCGCGGCCGGGCAAGCTCGATCTTGAACAGCCGCGCACCCCGCGCGGCGAGCGCGTCCACGCTGATCTCGATGCCGGGGGCGAGCGCGCCGCCCAGGAACTCGCCGCGCGCGCTGACCACGTCGAAGTTCGTCGAGGTGCCGAAGTCGACGACGACCGCCGGCCCGCCGTAGAGGTGGAACGCGGCGAGCGAGTTGACGATCCGGTCCGCGCCGACCTCCTTCGGGTTGTCGTACAGCAGCGGTACGCCGGTACGCACGCCCGGCTCGACGATCAGCGTCGGCACGTCGGGGTAGTAGCGCTCCAGCATCTCGCGCAGCTCGCGGAGCACCGCGGGCACGGTCGAGCAGGCGGTGATGCCGGTGACCGTGAGGTCGCCCAGCAGGCCGCGGAACGTCAGCGCCAGCTCGTCGGCCGTCTCGCGGGCGTCGGTCTTCACCCGCCACGAGTCGACCAGCTTCTCGCCATCGAAGACACCCAGCACGGTGTTGGTGTTGCCGACATCGATCGCGAGCAGCATCAGGCCGTCTTCCCTTCGCCGAGAGGCTTGCGCACGTCGAGGGCGATGTCGAGGGCCGGCGCGCTGTGAGTGAGCGCGCCGACGGCGAGGTAGTTCACGCCGGTCTCGGCGACCTCGCGGGCGCGGGCCAGGGTGAGACCGCCGCTGGCCTCGAGCCGGACGCCGCGCGGGCGGGCGGAGGTCACCGCGCGCCGCATGTCTGCTGTGGACATGTTGTCCAGCAGCACGAGGTCGGCCCCTGCGGCCACGGCGGCGTCCACATCGGACAGCGTGTCGCACTCGACCTCGACTGGAAGGTCGGGGAACGTCGTGCGCACCGCCCGGAAGGCGGCGGCCACGCCGCCGGCGGCGAGCACGTGGTTGTCCTTCACCAGCGCCGAGTCCGCCAGGCTCATCCGGTGGTTCACCCCACCGCCGCAGCGCACCGCGTACTTCTGCAGCGCGCGCAGGCCGGGCAGCGTCTTGCGGGTGTCGCGGACGGCGGCACCGGTGCCCGCCACGGCGTCGACCCAGGCGCGGGTGAGGGTGGCGATGCCGGACAGGTGGCACAGCAGGTTCAGCGCCGTCCGCTCGGCGAGCAGGAGCGACCGCGTCGGCCCGGTCACCGTGGCGATCTGGTCCCCCCGGCGGACCCGGTCGCCGTCGCGGGCCGTGCGGCGGACCTCGGGAGCCGGGGTGCCTGGCCGGCCCGCGACCTCGAACACCGCGGCCAGCACGGGCAGCCCGGCCACCACTCCGTCGGCGCGGGCGAGCACGTCGGCGACGTCGACCCGTTCGGCCGGGATCGTCGCCACGGTCGTCGCGTCCACCTCACCGGCGAGGTCCTCGGTGATCGCGCCGCGCACCACGGCCAGCACGGAGGCTGGGTTGAGCCCGGCAGCGGCGAGCGCGGCCGACGTCGCGGGCGACAGCGCGCCGGTCACGGGCCCACCGCCGGCCCCGTCGCCGTCCGCGCGGACGCCGGGTCGACACCGGTGGCCGCGGGCGCGGCCGGTGGCCTCGCGCTCACTGGCCGGCCGCCTGGAAAGCCCCGGTCAGCACGCCGGCCGGGCCGATCGTGGCCAGGAGGTGGCCGCGCCAGCGGGCGTCGTCGCGGTCCGGGAAGTCCTCCCGCCAGTGGCAGCCTCGGGTCTCCTCGCGCCGCTCGGCCGTGGCGACCAGCACGGACGCGACGGTGTGCAGGTTCGTGACGTCCCAGGCGTCCGGGTGCGGCTCGGTCGCCGCCCGCTCGCCGAGTCCGGCGAGCGCGGCCGCGGTCTCGGCCAGGCTCGTCCCGGTACGGATCACGCCGGCGCCGGCGGACATGGCGGCCGACAGCTCGCCACGTACGCCGGGATCGACAATGCCGGCGCCGTCGGCCGCGTCCGCGCGCGGCGCCGGGTCGGCCTGGGCCGGGAGGTCACGGGCCAGGTCGGCACCGATCCGCCCGGCGAACACGAGGCCCTCGAGCAAGCTGTTCGAGGCGAGCCGGTTCGCCCCGTGCACGCCGGTGCAGGCCACCTCGCCGCACGCGTACAGCCCACGGACGCTGGTCCGGCCGTGCGTGTCCGTACGCACGCCGCCGCTGGCGTAGTGCGCCGCCGGCACGACCGGGATCGGCTCGGTGACCGGGTCGATGCCGGCGGCCCGGCATCTGGCCACAATGGACGGAAATCGGGTGAGCAGGCGCTCCGCGCCGAGCCCGCGCGCGTCCAGGCAGACATGGTCGGAGCCCTCGGCCCGCATCACCCGCAGGATCGCCTTGGCCACCACGTCGCGCGGGGCGAGGTCGGCCAGCTCGTGCACGCCGGCCATGAACCGCTTGCCGTCACCGTCCACGAGGTACGCACCCTCCCCGCGTACGGCCTCGCTCACCAGCGGTTGCTGCCCTCGCGCGGTCGGACCGAGATACAGCGCCGTGGGGTGGAACTGGACGAACTCCACGTCTGTCGCAACCGCGCCGGCCCGCATCGCGACCGCCAGGCCGTCTCCGGTGGACACCGGCGGGTTGGTGGTGGCGGCGTAGACCTGGCCCATGCCGCCGGTGGCCAGCACGACCGTGCGGGCGAGCACCGCGCCGACCCCGTCCGGGGTGCCCTCGCCGAGCACATGCAGGGTGACCCCGGCGGTGCGGCCGTCGGCGGCGGTGAGCAGGTCGAGCACGCCGGCGTGCTCGATGACGTGGATGCCGTCGTCGCGGGCGACCGCGGCCTCCATCGCCCGCTGCACCTCGACGCCGGTCGCGTCCCCGCCGGCGTGCGCGATCCGGTTGCGGTGATGCCCGCCCTCCCGGGTGAGCGCCAGCCGGCCGTCGGGCTCGCGATCGAACTCCGCACCTCGCTCGATCAGCTCGCGGACTCGTGTCGGCCCCTCGGTGACCAGGATGTGGACCGCATCCTCGGCGCAGAGCCCGACGCCCGCGATCATCGTGTCGCGCTGGTGCTCGGCCGGCGAGTCGGCCGGATCGAGCACGGCGGCGATCCCGCCCTGCGCCCAGCGGGTCGAGCCGTCGCCGATGTTCACCTTCGTGACCACCGTGACCCGGTGGCCCGCCTCGCGGGCGTGCAGCGCCACCGAGAGCCCGGCGATGCCGGAGCCGACCACCACCACGTCGGTCGTCACCTGCCAGCCCGGCTCGGGCGCGCGCAGTCGCCGGGGCAGGACGATCGGCCGCATCACCGTCCGCCCACAACCGGCTCGCGTCCGAGCTGCACCGGTGCGTTGTCGATGAGCCGGGTGCCGCCCACCCGCGCCGCGACCAGCAGCCGCGCCGGCCCGGCCGGCGGAGCCGGCTCGAGGTCCGGCGCGCGCAGCGCCACGTAGTCGACCTCGACGCCGGCCGCCCGGGCGAGCACGGCAC
>JBKOXW010000186.1:0-4694 GCA_046744115.1 Actinomycetota bacterium
GGCGCTGAAGGGAAGCCCGCAGCGGCGCGGGGTGTGCACGCGCGTGTACACCACCACCCCGAAGAAGCCGAACTCGGCGCTGCGCAAGGTGGCCCGGGTGCGGCTGACCAGCCAGATCGAGGTCACCGCGTACATCCCGGGCGTGGGGCACAACCTGCAGGAGCACTCGATCGTGCTGGTCCGCGGCGGCCGAGTGAAGGACCTGCCGGGCGTCCGATACAAGATCATCCGCGGCTCACTCGACACGCAGGGCGTGCGCGGGCGCAAGCAGGCCCGCAGCCGGTACGGCGCGAAGAAGGAGAAGAGCTGATGCCCCGCAAGGGACCGCCGGCGAAGCGGCCGCTCGTTACCGACCCCGTCTACAGCTCCCCACTGGTGACCCAGCTGGTGAACAAGGTGCTGCTGGGCGGCAAGCGGTCGGTCGCCGAGCGGATCGTGTACGGCGCCCTGGAGGGGTGCCGGGACAAGACCGGCAACGACCCGGTGATCACGCTCAAGCGTGCCCTGGACAACGTGAAGCCGACGATCGAGGTGAAGAGCCGGCGGGTCGGCGGCGCGACGTACCAGGTGCCGGTCGAGGTGCGGCCCGGCCGCAGCACCACGCTCGCGCTGCGCTGGCTCATCCAGTACAGCCGGGCCCGCCGGGAGAAGACGATGACCGAGCGGCTGATGAACGAGCTGCTCGACGCGAGCAACGGCCTCGGCGCCAGCGTCAAGCGGCGCGAGGACACCCACAAGATGGCCGAGTCCAACAAGGCCTTCGCCCACTACCGCTGGTAGCGGGCGTCCACACGAGACAGACGTGACACTGCGAAGAGAGCTGAGCACAGTGGCTACCGCCGACGCCGCCCTGGCCAAGGTCCGCAACATCGGGATCATGGCCCATATCGACGCGGGCAAGACGACGACGACGGAGCGGATCCTGTATTACACCGGCATCAACTACAAGATCGGTGAGGTGCACGAGGGCGCTGCGACGATGGACTGGATGCCGCAGGAGCAGGAGCGCGGCATCACCATCACGTCGGCGGCGACCAAGACCGAGTGGAACGGCCACACGCTCAACATCATCGACACGCCCGGCCACGTCGACTTCACCGTCGAGGTGGAGCGGTCGCTGCGGGTGCTCGACGGCGCGGTGGCGATCTACGACGCGGTCGCCGGCGTCGAGCCACAGACCGAGCAGGTCTGGCGGCAGGCCGACAAGTACGGCGTGCCGCGCATCTGCTTCGTCAACAAGATGGACCGCACCGGGGCGAACTTCTTCCGCACCGTCACGATGATCCACGAGCGGCTCAACGCCACGCCGCTGGTGATCCAGCTGCCCTGGGGCACCGAGGCCGACTTCGTCGGCATCATCGACCTCGTCGCGATGCGGGGGCTGCGGTGGAACACCGAGGACAAGGGCGCCTCCTACGAGACGGCCGAGATCCCGGCCGAGCTCGCCGGGCAGGCCGCCGAGTGGCACGCCCGGCTGCTGGAGACGCTGGCCGACGCCGACGACGCGGTCATGCTGGCGTACCTGGAGGACCGCGACCTGTCCCCGGACGCGCTCAAGGCCGGCATCCGCCGAGCCACGATCGCGGGCAAGCTGACCCCGGTGCTGGCCGGCTCGGCGTTCAAGAACAAGGGCGTGCAGCCCATGCTCGACGCGGTCGTCGACTTCCTGCCCAGCCCGCTGGACATCGCCGCCGTCGTCGGCACCGCGCTCGACGGCGAGACCGACGTGGTCCGCAAGGCCAGCCAGGCCGAGCCGTTCTCGGCACTGGCCTTCAAGATCCAGACCGACCAGCACCTGGGCAAGCTCACCTACATCCGGGTCTACTCCGGCAAGCTGGACTCCGGCTCCGCGGTCCTCAACTCCACAAGGGACCGCAAGGAGCGGATCGGCAAGATCTACCAGATGCACGCGAACAAGCGTGAGGAGCGCAGCGGCGTCGGCGCCGGCGAGATCGTCGCCGTGGTCGGCCTGAAGCAGACCACCACCGGCGACACGCTCAGCGACTCGAACAAGCCGGTGATCCTGGAGTCGATGACGTTCCCAGAGCCGGTCATCTCGGTGGCGATCGAGCCGCGGACGAAGAGCGACCAGGAGAAGCTGTCCACGGCCATCCAGAAGCTCGCCGAGGAGGACCCGACCTTCCAGGTCCGCAACGACGAGGAGACCGGGCAGACGATCATCTCCGGGATGGGCGAGCTGCACCTCGAGGTGCTGATCGACCGGATGCGCCGGGAGTTCAAGGTCGAGGCGAACGTCGGCAAGCCGCAGGTCGCCTACCGGGAGACGATCCGGCGCAAGGTCGAGAAGGTCGACTACACGCACCGGAAGCAGACCGGTGGCTCCGGCCAGTTCGCCCGGGTGATCGTCACGGTGGAGCCGCTGGGCACCACCGGCGACGGCGCGACGTACGAGTTCGACAACAAGGTGACCGGCGGCCGGGTGCCGAAGGAGTACATCCCCTCGGTCGACCAGGGCGCGCAGGAGGCCATGCAGTACGGCATCCTCGCGGGCTACCCGCTGACCGGCATCAAGGTCACGCTCGTCGACGGCGCGTACCACGAGGTCGACTCGTCGGAGATAGCGTTCAAGATCGCCGGCTCGATGGTGCTCAAGGAGGCCGCCCGCCGGGCTGATCCGGCCCTCCTCGAGCCGATGATGGCCGTCGAGGTCGTCACGCCCGAGGACTACATGGGTGACGTCATCGGCGACCTCAACTCCCGCCGCGGCAGCATCCAGGCGATGGAGGAGCGGGGCGGTGCGCGCGTCGTGCGCGCCCTTGTCCCGCTCTCGGAGATGTTCGGCTACGTCGGCGACCTCCGGTCGAGGACGCAGGGCCGGGCCAGTTACACCATGCAGTTCGACTCCTATGCCGAGGTTCCGACGAACGTGGCCAAGGAGATCATCGCGAAGGCAACCGGCGAGTAGGCCGCCGCGGCCATCCCGGCACGTACCAGTCCACAGGAGGACCCCACAGTGGCGAAGGCGAAGTTCGAGCGGACCAAGCCCCACGTCAACATCGGCACCATCGGCCACATCGACCACGGCAAGACAACGCTGACCGCGGCGATTACCAAGGTGCTGCATGACGCGCACCCCGACATCAACCCCTTCATGCCGTTCGACCAGATCGACAAGGCGCCGGAGGAGAAGCAGCGCGGGATCACGATCTCGATCGCGCACGTCGAGTACCAGACCGAGAAGCGGCACTACGCGCACGTCGACTGCCCGGGGCACGCCGACTACATCAAGAACATGATCACCGGCGCGGCCCAGATGGACGGCGCGATCCTCGTCGTATCGGCGACCGACGGCCCGATGCCACAGACGAAGGAGCACGTCCTGCTCGCCCGTCAGGTCGGCGTCCCGTACATCGTGGTCGCGCTCAACAAGGCCGACATGGTCGACGACGAGGAGATCCTGGAGCTGGTCGAGCTCGAGGTCCGGGATCTGCTCAGCCAGTACGAGTTCCCCGGCGATGACGTGCCGATCGTGCGGGTCTCCGCGCTCAAGGCGCTGGAGGGCGACAAGGAGTGGAGCGACAAGCTCCTCGAGCTCCTGGCCGCCTGCGACGAGTCGATCCCGGAGCCGGTGCGGGAGATCGAGAAGCCGTTCCTGATGCCGATCGAGGACGTCTTCACGATCACCGGCCGCGGCACCGTGGTCACCGGCCGGATCGAGCGGGGCAAGATCCACGTCAACGAGACCGTCGACATCGTCGGCATCCACGAGAAGAAGATGACCACCACGGTCACCGGCGTCGAGATGTTCCGCAAGCTGCTCGACGAGGGCCAGGCCGGTGACAACGTCGGCCTGCTGCTGCGGGGCATCAAGCGCGAGGAGGTCGAGCGCGGCCAGGTCGTCATCAAGCCGGGCACGACCACCCCGCACACCGAGTTCGAGGCGCAGGTCTACGTGCTGTCCAAGGACGAGGGTGGCCGGCACACGCCGTTCTTCAACAACTACCGGCCGCAGTTCTACTTCCGGACCACGGACGTGACCGGCGTGGTGACCCTCCCCGAGGGCACCGAGATGGTCATGCCCGGCGACAACACGCTGATGTCGGTGGCGCTCATCCAGCCGATCGCGATGGAGGAGGGCCTCCGGTTCGCGATCCGGGAGGGTGGCCGGACGGTCGGCGCCGGTCGCGTCACCAAGATCATCAAGTAGACCGCAAGGCCGGTGGGCCGGGTCGCCAAGCCCGGCCCACCGGCACGACACCGACAATCAGCCAGCAGCGCACCGAATCGAGAAGGATTGATGGCGGGACAGAAGATCCGCATCCGGCTCAAGGCGTACGACCACGAGGCGATCGACGCGAGCGCGCGGAAGATCGTGGACACCGTCACCCGCACGGGTGCCCGGGTCGTGGGCCCGGTGCCGCTGCCGACCGAGAAGAACGTCTACACGGTCATTCGCTCGCCGCATAAGTACAAGGACAGCCGCGAGCACTTCGAGATGCGCACCCACAAGCGGCTCATCGACATCCTCGACCCGACGCCGAAGACGGTCGACGCGCTCATGCGCATCGACCTGCCGGCCAGCGTCGACGTCAACATCCAGTAGACCGGCGGAGGAGAAGCACCATCATGCCTTCCGAGAGCAGGGGGCCTGCCGAGATCCGGGGGGTGCTGGGCGAGAAGCTCGGCATGACCCAGGTCTTCGACGACCGGAACAGGGTCGTCCCGGTGACGGT
>JBKOXW010000254.1:0-8375 GCA_046744115.1 Actinomycetota bacterium
ATGCCCTTCCGGCCGACGCGGGACTCGATGATCTTCTCCAGGCCGGCGAACGCGCCGCCGACGATGAACAGCACGTTCGTCGTGTCGATCTGGATGAACTCCTGGTGCGGGTGCTTGCGGCCGCCCTGCGGCGGCACCGACGCCGTCGTGCCCTCCAGGATCTTCAACAGCGCCTGCTGGACGCCCTCGCCGGAGACGTCCCGGGTGATCGACGGGTTCTCGCTCTTGCGGGCGATCTTGTCGACCTCGTCGATGTAGATGATGCCCGTCTCCGCGCGCTTGACGTCGTAGTCCGCGGCCTGGATGAGCTTGAGCAGGATGTTCTCCACGTCCTCGCCGACGTACCCCGCCTCGGTGAGCGCGGTGGCGTCGGCGATCGCGAACGGCACGTTGAGCATCTTGGCCAGCGTCTGGGCCAGCAGCGTCTTGCCGCAGCCGGTCGGGCCGAGCAGCAGGATGTTGGACTTGGCGAGCTCGACCGCCCCGTCCGTGCCGCGGTGCGCACCCTCGCCGCCGGCCTGCACCCGCTTGTAGTGGTTGTAGACAGCGACGGCCAGCGTCTTCTTGGCCGTCTCCTGGCCCACCACGTACTGGTTGAGGAAGTCGTAGATCTCCGCCGGCTTGGGCAGCTCGTCGAACTTCAGCTCCGAGGACTCGGAGAGCTCCTCCTCGATGATCTCGTTGCAGAGGTCGATGCACTCGTCGCAGATGTACACGCCCGGCCCAGCGATGAGCTTTTTCACCTGCTTCTGCGACTTGCCGCAGAACGAGCACTTCAGCAGGTCCCCGCCGTCGCCGATGCGTGCCAACCTACGACCCTCTCCCTCGGCACCGGGCGGCCGGACAGCCGGTGCATTTGCAGACGGTACCTCGTCCGACGCGCTATGTACCCCCCTTTGGCGCCGCGTCGCGGCCCGTGACCCGAACGGCGGTGTCCGCCGAACGGAGCACCGCCGTTAGCGGCTCGCGGCGGCTGCGCCGACGACGTTCAGCTTCCGCGAGGCGATGACCTCGTCGACGATGCCGTACTCCTTGGCCTGCTCGGCGGTGAGGATCGTGTCCCGCTCGATGTCGGCCTTGATCTGGTCCTCGGTCTTGCCCGTGTGCCGGGCGAGCACCTCCTCCAGCTGCCGGCGCATCCGCAGGATCTCCTTTGCCTGGATGTCCAGGTCGCTGATCTGGCCCTGCCCCTCGCCGGAAGGCTGGTGGATGAGGATGCGGGCGTGCTCCAGCGCCATCCGCTTGCCGGGGGTGCCGGCGGCCAGCAGCACCGCCGCGGCCGAGGCCGCCTGGCCCATGCACACGGTCTGGATGTCCGGCCGGACGAACATCATCGTGTCGTAGATCGCGGTCAGCGCGGTGAACGAGCCGCCGGGCGAGTTGATGTACATCACGATGTCGCGGTCCGGGTCGGCGGACTCGAGGCAGAGCAGCTGCGCCATGACGTCGTTGGCGGACGCGTCGTCGATCTGCACGCCGAGGAAGATGATCCGCTCCTCGAACAGCTTGTTGTACGGGTTGGACTCCTTGATGCCGTAGTTCGTCCGCTCGATGAACGACGGCAGCACGTAACGGGCGGACGGGCGAAGCAACTCGCTCATGGCTGGGTCGCTCATAGCTGGGGCCTCCGGGATGGGTCTGGTGGTCGGGGACCGGTGGCGGGCCGGAGGGGTCATGCCGGGGACACGTCGCCCGAGGGCACCTGGGCGGCGCGCCGGACGACCTGGTCGATGAAGCCGTAGTCGAGTGCCTGCTGTGCAGTGAACCACCGGTCGCGGTCGGAGTCGCGCTCGATCTGCTCGACCGGCTGGCCGGTGTGCTCGGCGATCAGCTCGGCCATCTCCCGCTTCGTCAGGTTCCACTGCTCGGCCTGGATCGCGATGTCCGACGCGGTGCCGCCGATGCCGGCCGACCCCTGGTGCATCAGGACCCGGGCGTGCGGCAGCGCGTACCGCTTGCCGCGGGCGCCGGCGGAGAGCAGGAACTGGCCCATCGACGCGGCAAGGCCCATCGCCCAGGTGGCCACGTCGGGCTCGATCAGCTCCATCGTGTCGAAGATGGCCATGCCGGCGGTCACCGAGCCGCCCGGGGAGTTGATGTAGAGGTTGATGTCGCGCTTCGGCTCCTCGGCGGCGAGCAGCAGCAGCTGGGCGCAGATCTGGTTCGCGATCGCGTCATCGACGGGCTGGCCGAGGAAGATGATCCGCTCGCGGAGCAACCGGTCCTGCACGGCGTCGTTGAGGTTCATGCCGGCGCCGGGCACCCGCATCTCGGGCACCATGCGGATCGGCATCGCGGGGTCAATCGTGCTCACGGCGCTCCTGCCTCTCCTGCGACGATAGCCGTCGCGGCTGCCGCCGTCTCCGGCGGCCAACTGACTCTGTCCTGCCACGCCGACACTAACGCGGGCCGCCGCCGGCCCAGTCCCGGCGGCGGACGCTGTTCGCTGACAGCACAGCGTGCCGGCGGGCGCCGCTCACGCCGGCGGCGGTGCCGCGGCCGCCGTGGGCTGGGGCGAGGGCTCGTCGTCGCCGGTCTCGTCGGTGAGCGCCGCCTCGTCCGCGGCGTCCTGCTCCGGCGCGGTCGCCCGGCGCAGCGCGGCCAGGTCGACCGGGCGGCCCGAGGCGTCGGTGACGGTCGCCTGGTCCAGCACGTACGCCACCGCCTTGTTCCGGCGTACGTCGGCGACCAGCGAGGCGAGGGTGCCCGCCTCGGACATCCGGCTGGCGAACTCCTGCGGGCTGACGCCGAACCGGCGGGACTGCATCACCACGTGCTCGGTCAGGTCGGCGTCGGAGACCCCGATCTGCTCCCGCTCCGCGATCGCGTCCAGGACGAGCTGGGTGCGCACCGCGGTCTCGGCGTTTCGCTGCATCTCGGCGTTGAAATCGGCGCGGCTACGATCCTCGGTGGCCAGATAGTCGTCCAGCCCGATCCCGGCGCCCTCCAGCTGGTGGCCGATCTCGTGCTCGCGCCACTCGCGCTCGGATTGGACGGCGGACTCGGGCAGCGGGATGTCGGTGGCCGCGAGCAGTTCGTCCAGCACCTTGTCCCTGGCCTGCACGCCCTGCTCCATGGCCTTGACCCGGGTGAGCCGCTCGGCCAGGTCGGCCCGCAGCTCGGCCAGCGTGTCGAACTCGCTCGCGGTCTGGGCGAACTCGTCATCGAGCTCCGGCAATTCCTTCACCTTGACCGACCGCACGGTCACCGCGACATCAGCGGTCCGGCCGGCGAACTCGCCCGCCGCCAGCGTGGTCTGGAACTCCTTCGTCTCCCCGGCCGACATGCCGGTCAGCGCCTCGTCCAGCCCGTCGAGCAGGTCGCCGCTGCCGACCTCGTACGACAGCCCGGTCGTGGTGCCGCCGGGCACCTCCTCGCCGTCCACTGTCGCGGTCAGGTCGATCGCCACGTAGTCGCCGGGCCCGGCCGGCCGGTCCGCACCGGTGAGCACGGCGAACCGCTCCCGCAGCGCGTCCACCTGCTGGTCCACCTCGTCCTCGGCCACGACCACGTCGTCGACCGTGACGCTGATGGCCGACAGGTCCGGCACGGTCACCTCCGGCCGCACGTCGACCTCCGCGGTGAACGCAAGGCTGTCGCCGTCGTCGAGCCGGGTCAGTTCGATCTCGGGCTGGCCGACGGCACGGACGGCGTTGTCCCGAACCGCTTCCGCGTACGCCTTCGGGATGGCCTCCTGCACCGCCTCGTCCAACACCACCGCGCGGCCGACCCGCTGGTCGATGATCCGGGCCGGCGCCTTGCCCGGGCGGAATCCTGGCACCCGCACCTGCCGGGCGATGCTCTTGTACGCCCGGTCCAGGCTCGACGTCAGCTCGTCGAAGGGCACCTCGACGGCGAGCCGGACCCGCGTAGGGCTGATGGTCTCGACCGTGCTCTTCACGCGATTGCTCCTCGGGCTGTGCCGGCCGGCGCCGGATGCTTGCACGGTTGCTGGTCCTGTCCTCGGTCGGGGTGGCGGGATTTGAACCCACGGCCCCTCGCTCCCAAAGCGAGTGCGCTACCAAGCTGCGCCACACCCCGGCGGCCGCTGCGAGTGTAGTCGTGCCCGCGCGCCGCCCGCCGCGCCGCTACGCTGGTCACGGCACCGGCCCGGGTGCCCGCCGCGGGCGTAGCTCAATGGCAGAGCTCCAGCCTTCCAAGCTGGTGGTGCGGGTTCGATTCCCGTCGCCCGCTCCACTCTCCGAACTCTGCAGCCGAAACTGCCGTGATGGCAGCAGTTTCTGCTTCGGGGCTGCCCGGTCGGGGTTAGGTAGTGCGGCGTTCGATCGGGAGGCGGGAGCGGGTCAGCAGGCCGGCGCCGAGCATCGCGATCAGCGGAACGACGATCAGGGCGATGGCGACGTTCAGCCAGGGCACGGTGAGCGGGTACTCCGCGGGGGCGGGCCAGACGTCGGCGTAGCGCTGGTTGAGGGCGAACAGCACGGCGAGCGAGGCGCCCACGCCGGCGATCACGCCGATCAGCGAGCCGAGCCCGGCGATCACGCCGGACTGGCTCAGCGACAGCGCCCGGCGCACCCGAGGAGACGCGCCGACCGCGGCGAGCGTACCGAGGTCGGCTCGGCCGTCGGTGGCGGCCAGCCCGGTCGCCACCGCCGCGGCGACAAGGGCGATGACGCCGGCCACGATCGCGATCACCAGCAGGCCGGCGCTGCTCGACCCCGGCTCGCGCTCGACGGTGACGATCAGGCGCTGTCCGAGCGCGGCCTGGGCCCGGTCCGCCTCCTCGACCGTCGGCATCCGGCTCGTGGTCGCCAGAATGAACCTCGGCGTGACGGTCAGGCCCAGCGAGCGGGCGGTCTCCTCGGTCATCAGGGCGACGGGGGCCCGCGCGCGCTCCGGCAGCGCCACGCCGGGCGCGGTCACGGTCCGGCTTCCCTTGGGGACGAGGCCCGGACCGATCTTCAGCAGCGCGAACGTGACCCGGCCGTTGTCCAGGTAGCGGGGATCGTCGACGACCACGGCCCCACCGCGCAGAGCCGCGGCCACCGGCTCGGCGTCGGCGGCCGAGAGACCGAGAACGGCGCCGGCGGCGGCGTCGTCGATGACGAAGGTCGGGTGGGGGGCGCTGAACCCGCCGAACCAGCGGTAGCTGGTGCCCGCGCCGTCGCAGCGCGGGTCCCGCCGCGCGGCCCGCTGCTGCGCCGCGGTCAGCTCGTCCTCGCGGCGGGCGTACGGGCACGCGCGGGCCGGCGGCATCCTCGCCTCGACGAAACACTCCTCGGCACACCCGGGCAGGCCGATCTCATGGAGCTCCTCGACCGGCAGGGTGCTGCGCAGTGCCTCCGCCACCTCGGGTGGGAACCCCTGCTCGCTGTCCCCCGTGAACTTCCCAACGGGATCGAATGTGGCCACCGAGACCTGCCCCGGCAGCGAGGCGGAGCGGTTCTCGGCGTCCTCGCGCGCGTCGGTCGCGCGGAGGATCACGCTGATGGCGAGGCTGGCGACGACCACCGCCATGACGGCGGAGATGGCCGGGGCGGCGGCCGTACGGTTGCGCGAGGTGTCCCGCAGCGCGATCCGCGGCGCGGGCGACAGCGAGCGGCCGAGCCTGGCCACCAGGCCCACGAGCGCGGGGGTGCACAGGACCAGACCCAGCTCGACGATGACCAGGCCGAGCAGGATGGCCGGCCAGCTGATGTTCCATGCGCCGGCCCCGGCCACCGCCGCGCCGGCCACGCCGAGCACCGCGCCGAGCAGCACCCAGCGCCGCCGGGACCGGGTGATGCCCCGCCTCCCGGCCAGCGCGGCCACCACGTCCTGCCTAGACGCGATCCAGGCGGGAACCAGCGCGGCCAGGACGCCGGTCACGACGGCGAGCACGGCGATGATCGCCAGCGCCACCGGGAAGACCCGGAAGGCACCGGACCGGATGCCGGACAGGTCCTCGATCAGCGGGCGGACGGCGGCGGCGACACCGACGCCCAGGGCGACCCCCACCACGGCCGCCACGCATCCCAGCACCACGCCGTCGGCGAGCACCATCCGGCGGACGTGCGCCGGCGTGCCCCCCGCCGCCGCGACCAGCGCCAGGTCGCGCCGCCGGCGTCGGGCGCCCACCGCGAACGCCGGTCCGGCGAGCAGGACGATCTCGAGCATCGCCACGCCCGCCGCCAGGCCGAGGGCGATCGCCGCATCGCTGTCGCCTTCGCCGCCGTCCACCGGGAGGGCGACCTGGTCTGGGCTGGGTGGGTTCGCAAGCACGTGCCGGGACAGCGCGACGACGCCGTGCGTGTTGAGCTGCTTGACCTGGTCCCAGGTCACCGGCTCCGGCGTGGCCACCAGATAGGTCAGGTCCCGCCGCTCGGTCGACAGCTCATCCGGCGGCAGCGCCCCGCTACGGAGGACGATCGTGCTCGCGTCGATGTCGTCGAGCTCCTCCACGATGCCCGTGACGCGGAACGCGCGGTCGCCCTCGACCGGCCGCACCTCGTCGCCCACGTCGGCACCCAGCCGCCGGGCCGCGGCCGAGGTCAGCGCCACCTCGTTCACGGCCGCCGGCGCCCGGCCGGACAGCTGGCGGTAGATGCCGCGTGCGAGCGGGTCGGTGTAGTTCAGCATCCGCGCGGCGAGCGTGCCGACGCCGCCCGCCGTGCGCATGCGGAGCTGACCCGCCTGGTCGGGGATGGCCGTCGTGCCGGGCGGCAGCAGTGCCAGCAGCCGGTCCAGGCTCGGCTCGGGTGCCGGCGCCGCGTCCGGCGCGGGTACGAAGGCGTCGGAGATGAAGAACGAGTCGGTCGGGTGCTGGTTCACCGGGCCGTCGTACGGCCAGATGGCCGCCATCTGGGCCGAGCCCATCAGCCGGTCGGCCTGCTCCTCGGGCGTGAGGGTGAACGTGGCGTGGGTGACTGCCCCGAACGCCACCCCGGCGACCGGCAGCGCGATCATCGCCAGGACGAGCGCCGAGCGGCCCTTGGCCCGCCGCCCCTCGCGGCGGGCCATCCGCAGGGCGGTGCGCCATCCGGTCACCGAACACCACCCGGGGCGGGCAGCAGCTCGTCCGGCTGGTCCAGCGGGCCGGACGTGTCGACGATGACGCCGTCGCGCAGGAACACCACCCGGTCGGCCCACGCCGCGTGCCGCGCCTCGTGGGTGACCAACACGCCAGCCGCGCCACCGTCCACCTTGGACCTGAGCAGGCGGAGCACGGCCTCGCCGGTCTGCGAATCCAGCGCGCCGGTCGGCTCGTCGGCGAGCACGAGCACCCGCTGGCCGACCAGCGCGCGGGCGATCGCCACGCGCTGCTGCTGACCGCCGGACATCTCGTCGGGGAACCGCGGGCCGTACCCGTCGAGGTCCACCTCGGACAGTGCGGCGAGCGCGAGCGCGCGCGCCCGCCGGACACTCATCCCGTCGAGCTCCAGCGGGAGCGCGACGTTCTCGACCGCGGTCAGGCTCGCCAGCAGGTTCAGGTCCTGGAAGACGTAGCCGACCCGGCGCCGGCGCAGCGCGGCCAGCGCCCGCCGGCTGCACCGGCCGAGCGCGGTCCCGTCCACGCTGACCTCGCCCCGCGTCGGACGGTCCAGGCCGCCGGCGAGGTTGAGCAGGGTGGACTTGCCCGAGCCGGACGGCCCCATCACCGCGACCAGCTCGCCCACCCCCACGGTCAGCGTCACCCCGCGCAGCGCGTGCACCGCGGTCTCACCGGTGCCGTGCACGCGGTGCACGTCGGATATGTCCAGGATGCTCATCGCCGGCTCGCCTTCACGGTCGCCTCGGGCACGGTGGGATCGGGCACGCTCGCAGCGGGCGCGGTCGGGTCGGGCACGGCGTGCGGAACCGCGACCGGCGGCGGGGAGTACCGGGCCAGGGCCGCCTCGCAGTGGTCCAGCCAGCGCACCTCGGCCTCGGCCTGGAACAGCATCGCGTCGAGGACGAGCACCCAGGACAAGTCGCCCGGCAGATCGGCGTGCCCCTTCAACCGGGTGTACTCCTGCAGGGTGCGCATCGTGGCGGTGCGCTGGGTCTGCACCACGGCCCGCACGTCGACGCCCGGCGTGGTCAGCGCGAGCGCCAGCTTGATCGCCAGCTCGTCGCGCGGGCGGTCGGTGCGGCTGATCGGGGTGGCGAACCAGGCCGCCAGGTCGGCCCGACCGGCGTCGGTGATCTCGTACGGCCGCTGCCCCCCGTCGCTCGCCGGCAGCGGCCGGACCAGCCCGTCCCGCTCCAGGCGCGACAGCGTCGTGTAGACCTGCCCGATGTTCAGCGGCCAGGTGCCGCCGGTGGACTCCTCGAACCCGGCCCGCAGCTGGTACCCGTGCATGGGGCCGCGTTCGAGAAGGGCGAGCAGACCGTGCTTGACCGACATAGCTACTGAGTATGCCTACTCGGTATGCTGTGCGCAAGTCAGCAGGTCA
>JBKOXW010000238.1:0-7682 GCA_046744115.1 Actinomycetota bacterium
TCGGGCAGCTTGACCTGCTACAACCCACCGACCCGACTCCTCGCACCGCAATGGCCGCTCATCGACGACGGTTCCCTGCTCGTGATGCTTTCACCATGATCAGGTGAGCTGTCATCGGCATGAGCGACAGTCCTGAGCGGATCGCAGACGCCGCTCCGGGCACCGACATCCTGACACGGACAGTGACCGGGGCCGGGAGCGACGTGCCACCCATCAAGTGAAGCCGATCTGTCACGGATCAAGTGGAGTACGACAGCGGCAGCCGGACAGTGTGCGGCAGCCGGACAGCCTGTCCGGACAGCGGCAGCCGGACCCTTGGGACGCCAGGGAGTAGCGTCACAATGACTTGGCTGCTAGGGGTGTGCAGCACTGCTCGCGTCGGCGGTCGCCATGGCCTTCGTCTAGCATGGGCTGCGTGAAGCAACGTCGAAACGCGCTCGATCGCTGGCCGGCGCTCCGGCGTTGGTTGCTTCGCTGGGCGCCACGTGTCGGTCGGTTGATGAACATTTCCGGTACATCAAATACGCGCCGCGCTGGCGGCTCAGACTCTGACTTGCGTGCCATCAGCGAGGACTTCCGGAGCGTTGCCGACGACTTTGGGAAGGCGATCGAGTCTCTGAATCTCGGGGGACTCGCTCGGCGGCATGGAGACACTGCGGCCCTCATTCGTCGTGCGGCGGAGGGCGAGCAATCTGCCTGGGACACGATCGTCGATCGTTATGCGAGGTTGACCTGGTCGTCGCCCGCGCGCACCACCTAGAGGACGCTGAGACTGCCGACGTAGTGCAGAACGCCTTCATGCGTCTCGCTGGTCATATCGATTCGCTTACGACGTCTCATGCCGTAGAGATGTGGCTCGTGTGGACTGCGACGCATGAGAGTCAGCGTGTAGGTCGGAATAGAAGGCTGCACTTTACTGCGTGAGACTCCGAAAGCGCGCTGCTGTACGTATTTACGACCTACCTCGACTACACGCTAACACGTTCGTGGGCGGACAGTCTCAAACTATGGGAGGAGGTGGACAAAGACGACCAATACCTTGTAGAGCTGCTGGACCTAATCGAAGACCAGGAGAGGACCGAAGTGCCGAGCGCTGTGTTGGAGGACTTGCGCGCACTGCCAGCAGGCATGCGGCGGTGAACGCGTGACTACTCCTGGTGACGCAAACAACGTCCCGATGCGAAACCAGGCGGCCGGCACTTCGTCACCGTGGGACTTTCTACCAGACCCCGCAACTCTCGCAGAATATGAACGAGTCACCCCTGGCCTTTCCCAAGCGATCACCAGCGCCGTACGCGAGCAGGCGACTCACAGACAGCGGCTAGAGCGCGCCGAAGCGCGGCGCGAGACACTCGGTCTATTGCTAGCGTTCACTATTTCGGTCTGCTTCCTACCCGACTTGGCTCAATCGCTTAGTGCGTGAGTGCGTGGCTTTTTGAGGGCGTCGAGCAGGGCCTGTTGCTGATCGGGGATGGCGGCGTGGATGGTCTGGACCGCGCCGTTGATCGCGATCGTCGCTGAGCGCAGAGGGCGGAGCTGGCGCACGAGGTTGCGGATCGCCAGGCGGGTGCGGTTCTGGGCCTCACGGGTCAGGGCCAGGGCGGTGAACACGATCGTCAGGTGAGCCTCGATCGCGTCCCTGGTGCGGTGGAACATCGGCCTGGCACGCAGGTCGGTTTTGGACATCCGGAAGGACTGCTCGATGTGCCACAGGTCGTGGAACCGTGGGGTGCGGGCGGTCTTCCCCGGCGACCACGGCCCTGGCCCGGTTCTCCTGCGCGGTCAGGGTTCTGCCGTCCCGGGCGGCTCGCCTGGCCGAGTAGGACCACACCGCGCGCCAGGAGTCGGGATGCTGCGAGCTGTCCCAGACAGGTTCGGCGCGCAGGGCGGGGTCGTTCTCGCTGCGGGCGCCGGCGCGGGGAGCGATCCGGGGCGTGAGGCTGTCGATGACCTGCCCGTCGGTGAATGCGTCGCCGTGCCAGCGGAAGTGCGACGCCAGGTCCATCGGCGCCTTGGTCACCTTCGAGCCGACGATGAACCGCAGGTTCGCCTGGTCCAGCTCGGCCAGGTTCTTCGCCGACAGCATCCCGGCGTCGGCGACCACGACCATCTTGGCGACCTGATGCCGGTCGGCGAACGCCTTGACGACCGGCACGATCGTGGTGGTCTCGGCCCGGTTGCCTTCGAAGCAGCCGACCTCGAGCGGGAACCCCTGCCGGTCGACGAGCAGCCCGACCACGATCTGCGGGTCGACGCGTCGTTCCTTGGAGTAGCCGACCTTGCGTAGGTCGTCCTCGTTCTCGGCCTCGAAGTACAACGTCGTGGTGTCGTAGAGGACCAGCGAGATATCTCCGCTGGTTAGGGCGTGCGAGAAGCACAACGCCGCGATCCGGTCCCGGTACGACCCCGCCGATCCGACGGACCCAGCGACCTCGCCGGCGGCAGAACCGGTGTCGCTGGTGGCAACGGCGCGGGTCAAGGTCCTCTTCATGGTGGCGTAGCTGGCCGGCGTCCGGCCCAGATCGGTCAGGACCCGAGCGGTGTCCAGCAGCGAGGTCGGCTCGACCGCCCTGGCGATCACCAGGTCACGGAACACCTCGTCGTCGACGCGTCGAACCCCAGCGAGGAGTACAAGGCCGCGAATGCGTCGAACAGCACCCGGGCGTCCGTGGAGACCACTCGGGCGGCGCTGGCGCGCACCGGTCTGGGGATCGCCGGCCCGGTGTGCCTCCTCGGCGGGAGTGAACAGTTCCGGCTGCGCGGCAGGCGACGCCAGCAACGGTGTCACGACCGGGAACGGCTCGACACCAGGTCGAGGACCTCCTGCCCGGACGGCTCGAGCAACTGCTGCGCCCGGGCCAGGAGCACCCCGAGCTCGGCCTCCGAATGCGCCGACCCGACGTGCTGCACGATCCGCTGGCGCCCATCGACGTACTCGGCGATCTGCACGGCCGTTGCTCCCGACGCCGTCCGCACCCGCCGAATGAACACCACCCAGCGAGCCTAGAACCCGGCCCTTAGCTAGTTAGCCATGTGTCTGTGAAGCCGAGGCCACATGAATCCGGGAGGAGGCCAAACGTTCTGCGCGGCGCGCGTCTGTGCAGCGGGTCCGCCGGACTCACAGCGATGAGTTACCGTTCCATCTGATTCGAGCCGGGAGGCATCTTGAGACTTCTTCTCACGTCCGCGGGCGTCAAGAACGTCAGCATCCGCAACGCCTTGGTCGACCTCCTGGGCAAGCCGATCGCCGACTCAAGCGCGCTGTGCATCCCCACCGCGGCGTACGCCCACCCCATGGTCGGCCCCGGTGTCGGGCCCTGGAGGTTCATCAGCGGCAGGTCCGAGAATCCGATGGTCGACCTGGGCTGGAAGTCCGTCGGCGTGCTGGAACTCACCGCCCTGCCCAGCATCGAAGACGAGCGCTGGGTGCCCCTCGTCCAGGAGACAGACGTCCTGCTCGTGGCCGGCGGCGACGCCCTCTACCTGTGCCACTGGATGCGGCAGTCCGGGCTGGCGGACCTGCTTGCGTCGCTGGACGAGACGGTCTGGGTGGGACTGAGCGCAGGGAGCATGGTGATGACCCCCCGGGTCGGCCAGGAGTTCGTCCAATGGACACCGCCGACCGGCGACGACAGCACGTTGGGCATCGTTGACTTCTCGATCTGTCCGCACCTGGCTCCAGATGGCATGCCGGGCAACTCCATGGCCGAGGCGGAGAAATGGGCGGCCCACATCTCGGGGCCGGCGTACGCCATCGACGACGAGACCGCCATCGAGGTGGTCGAGGGCACGGTCAGGGTCGTGTCGGAAGGGCAGTGGAAGCACTTCCCCTCCTAGCCACCGACCCCGGCCATGACAGGGCGAGGCGACCCCATGCCGCAATCCGAGCCACTCGGCATCGTCTGGTAGCCGGACATGAGTCTTCCTCGCTGCGTCGACGTTCCAGACGAACGGTGGCGCTTCGCGTGTCGGCGCTCACCGCCGGTCGCGACCAGCCCACTGGCCTTCATCCGTGGCGCTCTGTCTGCGACGACACCGCGGCCCCATCGTCGGCACAAGAGTCTCCTCGTCGCCCTGCGGCAGAACCCTTCGCCAGTCGTGAGGCCCCCCTACCTGGTTAGTGCGTGAGATCAGCCGCGGCACGACGCATCACCGCAGGTCATCGCCACACGCCCCCGAGAAGCCCGACACCGCGAGCCAAGTCAGGTCGGATGGACATCGATCAGGCTGGTTGCGACATCGATTAGCGACAGAGCGGGCGCCGGTAGCCCGCCCGCCTCGTCGACAGCCGCGTACGCCCAGGGCCCGCGTCGAATCCAGATAGCGTGGAGGCCGGCTGCTCTCGCGGGCACTATGTCGTTGTCAAGGCGGTCGCCGACATACGCGATCTCGTGGGCAGCGCGGCCGGAGACATCGAAAGCGAGCCTTCAGGAGGCGACTGGGTGACGCGCAGTTGCAGGGCGCCTTGCTACGCGACGCGCAACTGGACGGGGCGTATGTTCGCGGCGCATTTCTCACCGACGTCCTGGGCCTGGAAGGGGAACAGCTCGCGACGACGTGGTGGAACCTCGATGAGCCGCCACACGTGAGCGATGCTCATCGCGGGTGGCTCCCGCCGGGGCGGGGCTGAGACGGCCGTGGGCAATGGGTACATGTATGGGTACAGTCGGCGAGGCGCCTGGCCGGCAAGATCATCTGCGGCGGTGTTTGTGCAGGTCATCCCTGAAGGGGCGGGGCCGGTCAAGGGCTGGCTTGGTTGTGGGGGCTCGTTCTCCGGCAGCTGCTTGACGCGTCGGGATTAGGCGTCGGGGTCAAGGTTCGGGCGTAGCCCGACCGCGCAGCGGGCCGAAGGACCTTGACGCCGGCGCCGCCCGGCGCATGCTGTGGGTGCTGGGAGAGCGGGGTTGGGCTCCTCCTTGCCGTGGCGAGCTGGGGCGAAGCCGTCTTCATCGCCGCTGTTCCGGCGTGCTGGGCAGGTGTGAGGCTGCCGGTCATCCCTTCGCCCCGGGTTCGGGGCATGAAGCGGTTGGACCTGCAACGGCCGGTTGGGGGTCAATCAGAAGGGGCGAGTTCGCCGGGACCGGGACTCATGACCTGTGCGACCCGCGCCGACCGAGCTGGGGTGGCGGCTCACGCCGCGTGCAGGGCGCGGATGTGGTGGTCGCGCAGCCCGTAGTAGACCAGCGCAAGTTGTTCGCGGGCGGCGGCGACCACGCCGATGTTGCGGCCACGGCGGGCGGCGACCCGCTCCCGCACCGCCCCGATCCGGGTGGTCTTGGGCAGCAGCTGCACCGACTCCACCGCAGCCCAGCGGACCAGCCGGGAGCCCTGCTTGGTGATCCGGCCGCGGTGGACCGTGGTATCCGACTCGTGGTGCCGCGGGGTCAGCCCGGCCCACGAACACAGCTGCGCCGGCCCGGGGAACCGGTGCACCTCACCGATCTCGGCGACGAACACCGCGGCCAGCGCTGGGCCGATACCGGGGATGGCCAGGATCGAGGTGTATCCCGGGTCGGTGGCCAGCCGCCCACGCAGCACGCCAGCGAACAGGTCGATCTCGAAGTCGACCGTTTCGATCAGCCGGCGCAGCGAGTCGATCCGGGCCCGGTACGGGGCGGGCAGCTCGACCCGGTCCAGCAGCTTGCCGCCAGCCAGTCCGAACAGGTCGGCCATCGGCACCGGAACTCCGCACTTGGCCAGCACCGCATGCACCTCGTTCTTGCAGGCGGAGCGCAACGCGACCAGCCTGCCCCGGTGCCGGACCAGCTCACGCAGCTCCCGGGTCGCCGGCGGGGCGATCCACGCCTCCGGCAGCCGACCCATCCGGAGCAGGTCAGCCAGATCCGCGGCGTCCTGCGCGTCGGTCTTCACCCGCCGGTACTCGAACGCCTTGACTCCCAGCGGATGCGCCAAGTGCACCCGCGCACCCAGCCGCTGCAGCAAATCGGCGGCCCAGTACCAGCCGTACGTCGCCTCCAGCACCACCTCCGGCGCTTCCCCGGCCCGGGCCAGCACCGCCGCCAGCCGTTCCGGGTCGTTGACGATTCGTACCGTCTCCAGCCGTTGCCCGGACTCGGTGATCCGCACGATCACGCTGCGGCGGCGATGCAGGTCGATCCCGACGTACTGCCGCCCGTCGTACGCTCCCATCCCAGGGGCCTCCTTCGTCGTGTTGACGTGAGAACCCCAGGATCAGCCTGGGACCCACGAGGAGCGGAGGCCCCGCCCCTTCATCGCATCAGAGGGGGTGCGCCGCCAGGGACTCGAACCCCGAACCCGCTGATTAAGAGTCAGCTGCTCTGCCAATTGAGCTAGCGGCGCCTGTGATATGGCGGTTGACCTGCGCTTTCACCTCCGGTGACGGCGGCCGGTAGTGTAGCACAACATTGCGAGAGCACATGACTACCCGTGCTACCATCCAGCCATGGGCGACAGCATAGACCCTCTCGCCCGGTCCTTCGAACGACATCTGCGGGCCGAGAACAAGGCCGAGCGCACCATCCACACCTACCTGGAGGCGCTCGGTCAGCTCGCCGCGCACCTCCAGGCCGCCGAGCGAGACGGCCTTGCCAGCGCCCGCACGAAAGATATCGAAGACTTCCTGGGCGCGCTGCTCGCCCGCTGCAAGCCCGGCACCGCCGCCAACCGCTACCGCAGTCTGCGCGTCTTCTACAACTGGCTGGAGGACGAGGGCGAGATCGGCACGAACCCCATGGCGAAGCTCAAGCCGCCGGCAGTCCCCGAGCAGCCCGTTCCGGTCCTCGACGAAGCAGCGCTCCACCGGCTGCTGGATGCCTGCGCGGGCCGTGACTTCGAGGCCCGCCGCGACACGGCCCTGATCCTGGTGCTGCTCGACGCTGGCCCCCGCCGCGCAGAGGTCGCCGCGATGCGCCTAGAGGACGTGGACTTCAGCTACAACGTCATCTGGGTACGCGGCAAGGGCAGCCGGGACCGCGCCGTGCCGTTTGGCCGCAAGACCGCCCAAGCGCTCGACCGGTACCTCCGGGCTCGCGCCCGCCACCGACAGGCCGCCTCAGAAGCCCTCTGGATCGGCCCCAAGGGCCCCATCACCGACTCCGGCATCGCCCAGCTCGTCCGCCGCCGCGGCCGCCAGGCCGGCATCGAGGGCCTGCATCCCCACCAGTTCCGCCACACCTTCGCCCACCTCTGGCGCGCCGCCGGCGGCGAAGGTACCGACCTCATGCGCCTCGCCGGCTGGCGCTCCGAGGCCATGCTGCGCCGCTATGGCGCCTCCGCGGCCGACGCTCGTGCCCGTGAGGCGCACCGGCGCTTCTCACCGGGTGACCGGCTATAACTCCACCGCTGTCCTCGCGCTTCTCTCCGGGGCTAACGACCTGAACCCGTTGAGGCACTGACGCTCCTATACATGTCGAGCGGCCTGGGTCGAGTCTTGCCGGGTCATGTTGGTGAGCACGGCGAAGGCCTCGCGGGCCACGTAGCGCTTCAGGCACCGGATGATCTCGGGCTTGGACTTGCCCTGCTTGGTGCGCCGGGCCAGGTAGTCCCGGGTGGGCTGGTGCCAGCGCAGCCGGATGATGACGATCCGATACAGCGCCGCGTTGGCCTGCCGATCCCACCGCGGTTCAGGCGATGCCGGGTGGTCTGGCCGGAGGAGGCCTCGATCGGTGAAGACCCGCACAGCATCGAGACCGCCGCCTCGC
>JBKOXW010000004.1:0-14858 GCA_046744115.1 Actinomycetota bacterium
CGGTGACGCCCGGGTACAGCTCGCTGTAGGTGCCCTCCAGGTATGCCTGGGCGACGACGGCCGGCCCGCCGTGGCCGGGGCCGGTCACGTACATCGCGTCGAGGTCGTTCGCCACGATCAGCCGGTTGAGGTGGACCCAGATGAAGTTGAGCCCCGGCGTGGTGCCCCAATGGCCCAGCAGCCGCGGCTTGACATGGTCCAGCCGCAGCGGCTCGCGCAGCAACGGGTTGTCCAGGAGGTAGATCTGGCCGACCGACAGGTAGTTGGCCGCGCGCCAGTAGGCGTCGACCAGGCGGACCTCCTCGGCGGACAGCGGCTCCTCGTCCGTACGCGTCATGGCATCGGGGGTCGTCACGGAGCCTCCGCATCCGAGGTCGGCAGCACGACGATCGGGCAGGGCGCGTTCCGCAGGCAGGCCAGCGCGGTCGAGCCGAGGCCCACGTCGGCGGGCGAGGCGTCGCCGCGGGCGGCGAGCACGAGCAGCGCCGCACCCTGCCCGTGGTCCAGCAGCGCGGGCACCGGCGGCCGGGCGTCGACCATCCCGCGCAGCGACACCGGCGGCTGATCGCCGAAGGCCAGGTGCACCGACTCGGCCAGGGTCTTCTCCGCGAGCTGAGCCGACTCGGCCGGGCTCGGCTGCGCCGCAGCCGCCGGGGCGTAGGACGCCGGGCGCAGCGCGCTGCCCCAGGCGTGCACGACCTGCACGTCGGCGCCCCGGATCGCCGCCTCCGAGGCGGCCCAGCGCAGCGCCGCGATCGAGCGGGAGGTTCCATCGACACCGACCACGATGCGGCCGCGGTTCGCTTCGTCCATCGGCTCCACTCCTCCGGGTCGCAGTGCCGGGTCTTGCTATAAGCCTGCTCCGCTGGAGCGGTCTAAGCGAGACCGTCACCGCTTGTTCATGTGTCCGGTGAGCCTCAGCCGGTTCCGGCGGCGAGGTCCCGGTAGAGGCGACCGTACTGGTCGAAGAGGGGCTCGATGTCGGGCGTCGCCCGCTCGTAGAAGTGGTCGAAGACGGTGCGGTAGACGTGCACGTCCGCCTGTCCCCGCGAGGTCACCGAGGTGTTCATCATGTCGATCAGCACGGCCTGGTCGTCGAACAGGTGGAACCCGTGCAGCGGCGGGTAGGTCAGCGGGGCGTCGGAGCGCAGGATGCGCAGCGTCACGTTCGCCCGGCGGGCGACCTCGGCGAGGCGCTGGATCTGGTCGAGCAGGCAGGCCGGCGAGCACACCCGGTTCTGCAGGACATGCTCGGTGATCACGACGAGGAACTGCTTGCTCGTGTCGGCGAGCACCTCCTGCCGGCTCAGCCGGGCCGACACCGCGGACGGCACCTCGGCCTGCGCCTCGCCGGCATGCGAGCCCCCCGCCGCGGCCTCGTCCACAAGGGACTCACCGGTCAGCGCGCTCGCATAGTCGCTCAGGATGGCGCGCGCGTACTCGGTGGTCTGCAGCAGACCGGGCACGACCGCCGGCTGGAACGAGCGGACCACCCGCGCCCGCTCCTCGTCCCGGGCCGCCCGGGCCTGGTTCGCCGCCAGCCGGCGGGCGGCCAGTCGCCAGTCGGTGAACCGGTCGTGCAGCCGCTCGGCCTGCTCGGCCAGCTCGAGGACGACGTCCTCGGGCGCCTCCAGCGCGCGGGCGAGGCGGGTGATGTCGCGCGGCGTGGGGACCACGCTGGCATTCTCGATCTTGGACACCTTGGCCTGGCTCATGCCGGCGAGCCGGCCGAGCTCGTTGCCGGTGAGCCCGCGCTGCCGGCGCAGCTTGGCGAGGGTGGCGCCGAGGGTGAGGCGGGCGGCGTCGGTCGGCGAGCGCCGCGGCGGATCGTCGGGCGTCTCCGGCGTCATCGGGATCATCCGTCCGGTGCGATATCGGGGGCAGGGGCGGGACCGGTCATTGCTCGCAGTACCCGGGCCCGCCCGCCGCGATCACCGGTGTAGCGCCGCCGCACAGTCGATGAGCAGCGACCGCGGGACCTCCACGAGCAACTCGCCCGCGGGAACATCGATCTCCGCTTCGGCGGACGGCACGGCGTAGCCCTGAACCACCACGGTATCCCGGTCGGTGCTGTAGACGGTCGGACACCCGGCGTCCGCGCACGCCACCGCCACCTGGGTCAGCCTCACCCGAACCTCCTCCCTGATCTGGCCTCGACCCCGTCACCGTTGCGACCGGCCCGGCGGGCCGGTCGTCGATCTTGAAACGAGCGGACTATTCACCCGTTCTGGGTCCCGCGTCAACGAGGCACGTACGGTCCGGAGGCCATCACGGAGAGTTCAGCAGCTGTACGATACTTGCCGCAATCAGGCTTGACACTGCGTGACCTATTCCGGACTATTCCGATAGGCCTCCTGCCACGTGGACAGCCCTCGGGCCCGGCGGGACCACGGGGCCCGCCGGCCCGGGGCTCTGCCAGCCGAAGCCGCCGAGCTACTCCGCCAGCCGGACCTCGACGTCGCCCGCACTGGTCTCGGCCCGGATCCGGTGGGTCGAGGCCGGGTCAGTCGGAACGGTGACCCTGGTATCCCCGGCGCTGGTGTCGACGTCCACCCGGTAGCCGCCGGTCACCGCAGGCAGCGTGACCCGCACGTCGCCAGCGTTGGAGTTGACACTCACCATCTCGGGCGGAGTGGCGAAGTCCAGACTCACGTCGCCGGCCGACGACTCGGCGGTCACCGCCGGGCTGCGCAGGTCGTTGGCCCGCACGTCACCGGCGGACGTATCGATCCGCAGCGGCCCGCCGATCCCGTCCAGCCGGATGTCGCCGGACGAGCTGCGGGCGTCGACGGCGAACCCTGGTGGCAGGGCGATCACGTAGTCGACCGAGCACGGCGTGAGCCAGTCGCATGTGGACCGGAGCAGCAACCCATCCGGGCCCGTGCTCTCCACGGTCCGCGGCTCGCGCAGGCCGTACCGGACTCGCTTGGTCACGCGGACCTCGGGACTCGACCCGGCGACGATCCGGATGTCCCCATGGTTGGTGTCGATGGTGAGCCGGTCGGTGGTGGGCGTGAACGACAGGTCCCGCTCGTACGAGGTACGGCCGAGGACGCTGACCAGCTGCAGCGCGGCGTAGCCGACGAATGCGACGACGAAGACCAGGCCGACGGCGAGCACCCACCTACGGGCGGGGGTCAACTTCGGCAGGGTCGGCGTGTCGGCCGGACGCTCTGCGGTCAGACTCATCAGTTCTCCAGGTAACGCAGCACGGCGAGCACCCGGCGGTGGTCGCTCTCGGTCGGGGCCAGGTCGAGCTTGGTAAAGATGCTGCTCACGTGCTTTTCGACGGCGCCCTCGGTCACCACCAGGCCGGCCGCGATCGCGGCGTTCGACCGGCCCTCCGCCATGAGCTGCAGGACCTGCCGCTCCCGCGCGGTGAGCGCCTCCAGCGGGTGCGCTCGCCGGCTGCGCGCGAGCAGCTGCGCGACCACCTCGGGGTCGAGCGCCGTGCCGCCCTCGCCGACGCGCCGCAGCGCCTCGACGAACTCCTCCACGTCGGCGACCCGGTCCTTGAGCAGGTAGCCGACACCGCGGGTGTTGCCGGCGAGCAGCTCGGTCGCATACCGCTCCTCGACGTACTGGGACAGCACCAGCACCGCGGTCTCCGGCCAGGTCTGCCGGATGACCAGAGCGGCGCGGATCCCTTCGTCGGAGAACGTCGGGGGCATCCGCACGTCGGCCACGACGACGTCGGGACGGTGCGTGCCGACCGAGCGCAGCAGCAGCTCGGCGTCGCCGACCGCGTCGACGATGTCGAACCCGCCCTCGGCCAGCAGCCGGGTCAGACCCTCTCGCAGCAGTACCGAGTCTTCGGCGATCACGACGCGCATGGCAACTCCACGGTAAGCACGGTCGGGCCGCCCGGTGGGCTGGAGACCGACAGCTGGCCATCCACTCCGGACACCCGGTCGGCGAGCCCGGCCAGGCCGCTGCCGCGAGCCGGACTGGCGCCGCCGACCCCGTTGTCGCGGACGACGACGCGCAGCGTGCCGTCCAGCCGGCGGACCTCGACTGACGCCTGGCTAGCCCGGGAATGGCGGGCGACGTTCGTCAAGGCCTCGGCGACGACGAAGTACGCGATCGCCTCGACCGTCCGCGATGGACGGGTGCCGACATCGACCTCCACCGTGACCGGGACCGGCGACCGGCCGGCGAGCCCGCTGAGGGCGGCGTCCAGACCCCGGTCGGTGAGCACGGCCGGGTGCAGGCCGCGGGCGAGGTCGCGCAGCTCCGTCAGGGCCTGCTTCGCGTCCGTGTGCGCCTCGTCGAGCAGGGCCCGGGCGGTCTCCGGGTCGTCGTCGTACCGGGCCCTGGCCCGGCCGAGGTTCATGGCAAGCGCGACCAGTCGCTGCTGGGCGCCGTCGTGCAGGTCGCGCTCGATCCGGCGGCGCTCGGCCTCGGCCGAGTCGACCACCCGGGCCCGACTCTGCTCGAGCTGCCCGACGCGGGTGGCCAGCTCCCTCTTGGTGAACGGGCCGAGCATGGTCCGGGCGAACAGGGTGTCGAGCCGGACGAGGCCGTGCACGAGGTACGGGGCGAGCAGCAGCAGGGCCAGCCCGACGAGCGCACCGGGCACGGTCGCGAGCGTGCTGCCGGCGGTGACCCAACCGAAGTCGGCGCCGGAGTTGGGCAGCGCCCAGTTGTAGACGGGCAGCGTCAGCAGCACCAGGGGCACCGCCCAGATCGCCACCGCCAGGGCGAACGTGATGCCCCCGACCGGCAGGAGCAGGAGGTGGTAACCGATCTCCCGCCAGGTGTAACCGGCGGTGGTGCGCCGCCCCAGCCGCTGCCACCAGCCACCCTCCGGGACGGCGCCGCCGCGCGGGTCGGGGATGCGCACGCCGACCGTCAGCGCGTACCGGCCGCGCTCGAACGAGCCGAGCCACCGGGACACCGCGATCGTCGCCGCCCACACGGGGATGCCCAGCAGGAACACCGGCAGCAGGCTGGTCGCCACCGCCAGGCCGGTGATGGCCGCGGTGAACGTCACGATCCCGACCCACAGGTCGGACAGCAGGTGGATGGTGTTGAGCCAGGTCTGGGGTGAGACGAGGGCGCGCAGCGGCGACGTCGGGATCGCGCCCACCCCAGTCGCTGCCATGTCCGCCTGCCTCCCCGGTCCTGATCGCCTCGAGGCAACCGTAGAGAAGCGGCGGGCGCGGCGGCGATCCCGGCAGCAGGCGAACTCGGCTCGGGATAACCACAGGTCAGGACCGGCGGGGAACGGGCCCTTCCCCGCGATATTCGGGTGACTGGTCGCCTGATCCGCGCCCACCGCGACCCCGGCCTGGCCGGCAAGCTGGCGCGGCGGTTCGCCTCGACGGGCGCGGTGCGGGTCGTCGCCGGCGACATCGCCCGGATCCCGCTGCCGCACCGCCGTTCCGGGTGCTGGCGAACCCGCCGTTCGGCGCCACGGCGACCGTCCTGGCCCGCCTGCTCGACCCGCCCGCCAGCCGGCTTGTCGGCGCCGACCTGCTGGTGCAGTGGGGCGTCGCCCGCCGGCTGACCGCGGCCGCCCCGCGCAGCCTGGGCCGGCCGGCGGACCAGCCTGCGCCGAGGGCTCGCCGGCCTCGTGCCGGCGCCCGCGCTGCGGGCCCTCTGCCGTGAGCGGGGCGTCGACCCGGACTCGCCCACCACGCTCGTGCCGAGCGGACTGTGGGTCGATCTGGTGGCGTGGCTGCAGGCGCGTGCGATCAGGCCGGCCGCCGGGCGGCGGACTGTATAGCACGCCCGCGCCGGAAGCGCGAACGTCCGTCCACAGGCGACCCCGTTGTCCACAGATGTACTGCCGGCCCTCCCGCTTACTCCAGCGGCCGGGCAGCGTGGGCCTCGACGAAGCGCACGCCCGGTGCGCCGGAGGACTGCCGCGGGAGCGGTCGGGAAGGGACAACAGCTGTGAACGAGACGACCGTGACCGTCGTCGGCAACCTGGTCGACGATCCCACCCTGCGCCAGACGGAGAGCGGGGTGGAGGTGGCCGGGTTCCGGGTCGCCTCGACGTCCCGCCGCTACGACCGGGAGTCCGGGCGGTGGGTCGACGCCGGCACGCTGTTCCTGCCCGTGTCGTGCTGGCGCTCGCTCGCCGCGAACGTGGGCGCGTCGCTCGGCAAGGGCGATCCGGTGATCGTCACCGGCCGCCTGTTCACCCGCACCTACGAGCGGGACGGCGAGACCCGCACGAGCTATGACCTCGAGGCGCTCGCGGTCGGGCCGGACCTGGCCCGCGGGCGGGCGACGTTCCAGCGCACGCCGCGTGCCCCGGTCCCGTCGGCGCACGTCGCCACCGACGCCACCGGGGTCCCGGAGAGTCCACCGACCGACGCCGTCGCGGCCGTGGGATCGGCGGAGGCCGAGGAGCCGGAGGAGCGGGGGTGAGGTGGCTCACCGGGCGCCGCGAGCCGGAATTGGCACGGCTGTCCCGGCGGCTGAGACACTGGATCGGCTGAGACACTGGTCAGACGGCTATTCGGAGGCTCGGACACGGCAATGGCGCAGTACATCTACACGATGCGCAAGGTGCGCAAGGCGCACGGCGACAAGGTGATCCTCGACAACGTCACGCTCGCGTTCCTGCCGGGCGCGAAGATCGGCGTGGTGGGTCCGAACGGCGCGGGCAAGTCGAGCGTGCTCCGGATCATGGCCGGCCTGGACCAGCCGTCCAACGGCGACGCGATCCTCGCCCCGGGCGCCACGGTCGGGATGCTGCTCCAGGAGCCGCCGCTGGACGAGACCAAGGATGTCCGCGGCAACGTCGAGGAGGCCGTCGCCGGCACCCGGGAGCTGCTGCGTCGGTTCGACGAGGTCAGCGCGGCGATGGGCGAGCCCGACGCCGACTTCGACTCGCTCCTCGCCGAGCAGGGCGAGCTGATGGAGAAGATCGAGCACGTCGGCGGCTGGGAGCTGGACAGCACGATCGAGATGGCGATGGACGCGCTGCGCTGCCCGCCCGGCGATGCCGACGTCTCCACGCTGTCCGGCGGGGAGCGGCGCCGGGTGGCGCTGTGCAGCCTGCTGCTGCGCCAGCCGGACCTGCTGCTGCTCGACGAGCCGACCAACCACCTCGACGCCGAGAGCGTGCAGTGGCTCGAGCAGCATCTGGCGAAGTACCCCGGCACGGTCCTCGCCGTCACGCACGACCGATACTTCCTGGACAACGTGGCGCAGTGGATCCTCGAGATCGACCGCGGCCACACGTACCCCTACGAGGGCAACTACTCGACCTACCTGGAGGCCAAGCAGGCCCGCCTGCGGGTCGAGGGCCAGAAGGACGCCAAGCGCAAGCGCATCCTCGAGCAGGAGCTGGCGTGGGTGCGCAGCAACCCGCGGGCGCGCCAGGCCAAGAGCAAGGCCCGGCTGCAGCGCTACGAGGAGCTCGCCACCGAGGCCGAGAAGTACCGCAAGCTCGACTTCGAGGAGATCCAGATCCCGCCCGGCCCGCGGCTGGGGAGCCTCGTCGTCGAGGCCGAGGGCCTCACCAAGGGCTACGGCGACCGGGTCCTGATCGACGACCTGTCGTTCACCCTGCCGCGGGGCGGCATCGTCGGCGTCATCGGGCCGAACGGGGTGGGCAAGACGACGCTGGTCCGCATGATCGTGGGGGAGGAGAAGCCGGACGACGGCGCGCTCGGCATCGGCGACACCGTCAAGATCGCCTATGTGGACCAGGGCCGCGCCGGCATCGACCCGAACCGCACGGTGTGGCAGGTCGTCTCGGACGGGCTGGACCACATCAAGGTCGGCAGCATCGAGATGCCCTCGCGCGCGTACGTGAGCTCCTTCGGGTTCAAGGGACCGGACCAGCAGAAGCCGGCCGGCATCCTGTCCGGCGGCGAGCGCAACCGGCTGAACCTGGCGATGACCCTCAAGCAGGGCGGCAACCTGCTGCTGCTCGACGAGCCGACGAACGACCTCGACGTGGAGACCCTGCAGTCGCTCGAGAACGCGCTGCTGGAGTTCCCGGGCTGCGCCGTCGTCATCTCGCACGACCGGTGGTTCCTGGACCGGGTCGCCACGCACATCCTGGCCTGGGAGGGGACCGACGCGGACCCGGCCCGGTGGTTCTGGTACGAGGGCAACTTCGCCGACTACGAGACGAACAAGGTCGAGCGGCTCGGGGCCGAGGCGGCGCGCCCGCACCGGGTCACCTACCGCCGGCTGACCCGAGACTGAGTCCGCGGGCGGGCGACAGCAAGAGAGAGAGCGGCCGGCAGCCGATGATCGTGGCTGCCGGCCGCTCTCGCCAGCTAGCGGCACACACCTCCTGGGTCAGCAGATCCTCGCGAGGTCGAAGTTCTGGACGGTCGACCTCCCCGCCCTGATCTGGGCCTCGCGGGTCTGCGGCATGTAGCCGTCCTTGGCGACGATCAAGGTCAGCGGGTTGCTCCGGGTGCTCAGCCACCACGCGTACGTGCCGTCGGTTCTCGTGGTGAGCGTGACGCTCGTCCCGCCGCCGTTGATCTGTACCAGCGCGCCGCTGAGAGGTGCCCTGGTCCCATCACACGCCACACCCCGGACGGTGCCGAGGATCTTGCCCCAGTCCCTCGGCGGAGTGACGTTCATCGTGACGCCGACCGGAGGCACCGCGTAGGGCAGTCCTGCTTGAAGCCGACCCCGGCGGTGTACGCACCGGGCTGGGCGACGTTGGCGTCCAGCGCGCATGTAGTCGATCAATGACAGGACGTGGGCATTACGTCGACAGTCGGTGGGCAGGCCGGCCCACCGCTCGCAGTGCCCGGTACGGCCGGTCAGACCAGCCAGACCGCGGTGTCCGGCGGGAGGGAGCGACCGGTGACCGGACTGCTGGCCAGCACGATCTCGCCGGCCGGCAGAGGTACTGCGGAGGTGGACGCGTTCAGCAGGCAGCGCAGGCCGCCGGGGCGGCGGAACGCCAGACACCCGGCCGGTGCGTCGCGCCAGGCGAGCTCGTCGCCGGTGATCGCCGGGTGGCTGCGGCGCAGGTCCAGCGCGCGACGGTAGAGCGACAGCATCGACCCCGGGTCCGCCAGCTCCGCCTCGACCGTCAGGTCGGCCCAGCCCTCGGGCATCGGCAGCCACGTGGACGGACCCGAGGTGAACTCGTACGGTGGCTTCTCCCCGCCCCACGGCATCGGGATCCGCGCGCCGTCCCGGCCGCGCTGAGTGTGGCCGCTGCGCTCCCACACCGGGTCCTGCAGCGCGTCGTCGGGCAGCGTGACGTTCGGCAGCCCCAGCTCGTCGCCGTAGTACACGAACGCGACACCGGGCAGGGCGAGCTGCATCAGCGCCGCCGCCCGGGCCCGCCGGGTGCCGACCCGGCCGCCGCCATAGCGGGTCACGTGCCGCACGACGTCGTGGTTGGACAGCACCCAGGTGGTCGGCGCGCCGACGTCGTGCATCGCGGCGATCGAATTGGCGATCGCCCTGCGCAGCGCGGGCGCGTCCCACGGCGCCTCGAGCAGGCGGAAGTTGAACGCGAGGTGCAGCTCGTCCGAGCGCACGTAGCGAGCCAGCCGGGCGTCGTCGGTCACCCAGATCTCGCCGACCACGACCCGGCCCGGGTACTCGTCGAGCACCCGGCGGATCATCCGATGCGCCTCGTGCACGCCGTCGACGTCGAACCGGATGTCGCCCTCACCGGAGTCGGTCGCCACACCCGTGGTGGCCTCGACCTCCATGTCCGGCAGCCCGGGCGGCTTGGCCAGGCCGTGCGCCACGTCGACGCGGAAGCCGTCCACGTCGCGGTCCAGCCAGAACCGCAGCGTCCTCACCAGGTCGGCGGCGACCTCCGGGTTGTCCCAGTTGAGGTCGGGCTGCTCGGCGGCGAACAGGTGCAGGTACCACTGCCCGTCCGGCACCGGTGTCCAGGCCGGCCCGCCGAACGTCGACTGCCAGTTGTTCGGGGGCAGGGCGCCCCCAGGACCGCGGCCGTCGCGGAAGTAGTAGCGATCTCGGGCCGGGCTGCCCGGCGGCGCGGCCAGCGCCTCCCGGAACCATGGGTGCTCGATGGACGAGTGGTTCGGCACGACGTCGACGGTGATCCGCAGCCCGCGCTCATGGGCGCCGGCCACGACCGCGTCGAACGCAGCCAGGTCGCCGAAATGCGGGTCGACGCCGCGCGGGTCCGCGACGTCGTAACCATGGTCGGCCATCGGCGACGGGTAGAACGGGGTGAGCCAGATCGCATCCACGCCGAGCGTCGGCAGGAAGTCCAGCCGCGCCAGTACGCCGTGCAGGTCGCCCACGCCGTCGCCGTTGCTGTCGGCGAAGCTGCGGACGTAGATCTCGTAGAAGACGGCGTCGCGCCACCAAGGGCGGGCCGTCGGGTCGCCGGTCACCGGTTCTGCAGGCTGAAGGCAGCCATCTCCAGGTAGTTCCACAGGGTCGCGGCCTGCTCGGGCGGCAGCTCCAGCGAGTCGAGCGCGGCCCGCATGTGGCCGAGCCAGGCCGTCCGCTCGCGCTCGCCGACCGCGAACGGGGCGTGGCGCATCCGCAGCCGGGGATGACCCCGGCGCTCCGAGTACGTCCGCGGGCCACCCCAGTACTGCACCAGGAACATCCGCAGCCGCTCCTCCGCCGGGCCGAGATCCTCGCCCGGGTAGAGCGGGCGCAGCACCGGATCGGTCGCGACCGCGGCGTAGAACCTCGAGACGAGCAGGCGGAACGTCTCCTCGCCGCCCACCTGCTCGTAGAAGGTCGGCTCCTGATGCGGGTTGCTCACCCCACGATTCTCACCCATGCCCGTCCGCGCTCGTCGGCCCGCGGGTCGCAGACGAGTCACGGCGGAGGTGCTGGGCGAGGAAGTCGACCGACTCCGCCCACGCCGCGCCGGCTGCTGCGGGGTCGTGGGTCGACACGTCGGCGTTCGCGAACGCGTGCCGGGTGCCCGGCCAGGTGTGGGCGAGGGCGACCGCGCCGCCCGCGCGGAGTTCGGCGATGAAGGTGGCCGGCAGGTCGGGCGGGTCCCACTCGTCGACCTCGGCGAGGTGCAGCAGGACCGGGCAGCGAATCTCCTCCCGCTCGTCCGCGTCCAGCGCGGCGTAGTAGGCCACGACCGCGTCGAGCGCGCCGGTTGTCGCCACGAGCAGCGCGAGCCAGCCGCCAATGGAGAAGCCGATCGCGCCGAGCCGCTTCGGTCGCACTCGGGGGTGGGCGCGGAGCTGGGCCGCGGCCGCGGCGAGCATCGACCGGGCCCTGCCGACGTCGAGCGCCTCCAGCAGCCGGGCCGCCTGGACCGGGCTGCGGCTCGCCGGCCCGCCGTAGAGATCGGGCGCCAGCGCGACGAACCCGGACTCGGCGAGCGCGTCCGCCGCCGCGCGGACGTGCGGCAGGGCGCCGTGGTAGTCGTGCACGACCAGCACGCCGGGGCCGGTCGCCGCCGGCTCGCTCAGGTAGCCGCGCCCGCTGGACGCCGGCCCGCCGAGCGTTACTATCGTCCCCATCGCACTGCCCTCGGGATTCGAACGTATGTTCGATACCGTACGACAGGGCCCACGCCGGGGCAAGTAGAGGGTCCGGCCTTGCGCGCACAGCACGCGCTACGCCAACGCGATGCCCTCGGCGTCCAGCCGCTCCTTCAGCCGGCGGCGCAGCTCGCGGCCGACCCGCCACTGCTCCAGCGGGCGGGTCTTCACGGTCAGCCGCAGCACGACGCCGTCCTCGCCGATGCGCTCGACGCCGAGCAGCTGCGGCTCCTCGATCACCGCGTCGGTCCAGTCGTCGTCCTGCCGGAGCTCGTCGGCCACGGCCTTCATGGCGCGACCGACCGCGTCGATGTCGGTCGCGAGCGGCAGCGGCAGGTCGAGCACGACCTGCGCGTAACCCTGGCTCTTGTTGCCGACCTTGACGATCTCGCCGTTGCGCACGTACCAGACCGTGCCGTCGATGTCGCGCAGGCGGGTGGTCCGCAGGCCCACCGCCTCGACCGCGCCGGACACCTCGGTGACGTCGATGACGTCGCCGACGCCGAACTGGTCCTCGAGGATGATGAAGATCCCCGCGAGCAGATCCTTGACCAGGTTCTGGGCGCCGAAGCCGGCGGCCACGCCGATGATCCCGGCGCCGGCGATGAGCGGCGCGAGGTTGAACTCGAGCTCGCCGAGGATCAGCACGACCGCGAGCCCGAGGACGACGAACGTCGTGATGCTGCGCAGCACCGACCCGATCGTCTCGGCGCGCTGCCGCCGGCGCTCGGACAGCAGCCCGCTGCCCTCGAACAGGGTGTTACCGGCCACCCGCTCCTTCAGCGGCCGCAGCACGGTGGGCAGCTCGCTCTCCACCGTGGTGCGGGTCAGTCGGTTGATCGCGCGGTTGATCAGCGCCCGCACGATGATCGCGATCAGAACGATCAGCAGGATGCGGGCCGGCTTCACCACCAGGACGTCGAGGTGTTCCTCGATGAGCTCGGGCAGCGCGGAGAGCACGGGCACCACTGTGCCATCGGGGGTCACCGCGCCCGGGCAGGGGTTCGCGCTCGGCCAGGCTAGGGTCGCCGCCGGAGGTGGTGGGCATGGCGGAACCCGAGCCGGTCGAGGTCGATGTCGTGGTGCTGGGCATGGGTGTCGGCGGTGAGGAGGTCGCGGGTCGGCTCGCCGAGGCCGGGCTGTCGGTGGTCGGCGTCGAGGACCGCCTCGTTGGCGGCGAGTGCCCGTACTACGCCTGCGTGCCGACCAAGATGATGCTGCGCGCCGCGGAGCTGGTCGCCGAGGCACGCCGCGTCGACGGGATGGCCGGCACCGCGCGGGTGGAGCCCGACTTCGGGCCTGTCGCGCGGCGGATCCGGGACGAGGCGACAGACGACTGGGACGACCGGGTGGCGGTCGACCGGTTCGTCGGCAAGGGCGGGCGGTTCGTCCGCGGCACCGGGCGATTCGACGGACCGGGACGGGTCCGCGTCGGCGACGATGTGTTCCTGGCGCGCCGGGGGGTGGTGATCGCCACCGGTTCGGCACCGCTGATCCCGCCGATCCCCGGGCTCGCCGACGTCGAGCCGTGGACGAACCGGGACGCGGTCCGCGCGACCGTGCCGCCGGCGTCGCTGGCGGTGCTGGGCGGCGGTGCGGTCGGCGTCGAGTTCGCCCAGGCGTTCGCCCGCTTCGGCAGCCGGGTCAGCGTCATCGAGGCGATGGACCGTATCCTGCCGGCCGAGGAGCCGGAGGCCAGCGACGCCGTGGCGAACGCGCTGCGCCGGGACGGCGTCGAAGTCCACAGTGGTCGGAGGGTCACCGCGACCTCGGCGGGCGGCGAGGGTGCCGTGCTCGAGCTCGACGACGGCGGCCGCCTGTCCGCCGAGCGCGTCCTGGTCGCGGTGGGGCGGCGGCCAAACCTCGCCGATCTCGGCCTGGCCACGGTCGGGCTGGAGGGGCACGCGGACTCGCTGCCGAACGACGGACGGATGCGGGTCGCCGGCGGCATCTGGGCGCTCGGCGACGTCGCGGGGCACGGCATGTTCACCCACGTCGCCGTCTACCACGCGCGGATCATCGCGGCCGACATCCTCGGCGCCGAGCCGGCGGAGGCCGAATACCGGGGGCTGGCCTGGGTCACGTTCACCGAGCCGGAGGTCGGGCGCACCGGCATGACCGAGCGGCAGGCCCGCGACGCGGGGATCGCGGTGCGGGTCGGCCGCGCGCCGACGCCCGCCAACGCGCGCGGCTGGATCCACGGCCCCGGCAATGACGGCCTCGTCAAGATCGTCGCGGACGCCGACCGGGACGTGCTGGTTGGGGCGACCGCGGTCGGCCCGGTCGGCGGCGAGGTGCTCGCCGGGCTCACCCTGGCGGTGCACGCCGAGGTGCCGATCGCCGCACTGCGCACGATGCACTACGCCTACCCGACGTTCCACCGCGCCGTGCTCGACGCGATCGGCGACCTGGGCGACTGATCCGGGTGACGCAGCGAGATCACAGCCGTAAACGCGTGCGCGCGGGGCGTGTCTCAGGTTGACTGTGGGCACTGCCGGAGGTGAGCCGTGGCACAGACGTCGGTCACGCTGCTGCTCAACGCGACGTACGAGCCGCTGTGCGTCGTGTCCTCGCGGCGTGCGGTCGTGCTCGTGCTCACCCAGAAGGCCGTCCCGGTCGAGGACGGCGACGGCTGCTTTCACAGCGTGACCACCACGGTCCGGGTGCCGAGCGTCGTGCGGCTCACCCGATTCGTGCGGGTGCCGTACCGGGCGCAGGTGCCGCTCACCCGCAAGGCGGTCTTCGCCCGCGACGGCGGCCGGTGCGCATACTGCGGCGCCTCGGCGACCAGCGTCGACCACGTCGTGCCGCGCAGTCGCGGCGGCGAGCACGTGTGGGACAACGTGGTGGCGTCGTGCGCCCGGTGCAACCACGCCAAGGCGGATCGGCCGATCGCCGAGCTCGGCTGGCGGTTGCGGATCATGCCGCGCGCGCCGAGCAGCGCGACGTGGCGGGTGATCGGCAGCCGGTCTCCGGATCCGCGCTGGAACGCCTACCTGGGAGCCGACGAGGCGGCGACCGCGTAGCGGATTGTCGCCGCTTGACGCCCTACGGTGATGCCACTCGCCATCGTTACCTTTCCTTGATACAAACGTCGCGCCGGTGCCGGGGGGCCTGGCGCCACGGGGGTGACGTGCCCGGCCCACGGGCGGGCCTGGCCGACCGGAGAGAGGGCGGATGGCACACCCCCCGGCGCGCACTCGAGACAGGTCCAGTCGAGACAGGGCGCTGCGGCGCCTTTCTCACGTGACCGGGGGTGTGGCGGCGGGTGCGCTGATCGGCACCGGGGGCATCGTCGCGGCCATCGCTGACACGCCGGCGACGCAGCCGGCCGGCAGCGTGGCGTCCAGCGGCGCCGACGGCGAGCCGACCGCGACGCCGCGGCCGCCGCGCAAGCCCGCCACGTCCGCACCGGCG
>JBKOXW010000134.1:0-2069 GCA_046744115.1 Actinomycetota bacterium
CCGCGCTGGAGGAGCGGCACGCGTTCCTGTCGGCGCAGCTGGAGGACCTGAAGGCGACCCGGCGCGACCTGCTCACCGTCGTGCGCGAGGTGGACGAGCGGATCCACGACGTGTTCGCGGCCGCGTTCGCCGACACGGCCCGCGAGTTCGAGGTCGTCTTCGGCACGCTGTTCCCCGGCGGGCAGGGCCGGCTGCTGCTCACCGACCCGGACGACATGCTGAACACGGGCGTCGAGGTCGAGGCCCGTCCCCCCGGCAAGAGGATCAAGCGCCTGTCCCTGCTGTCCGGTGGGGAACGCTCGCTCACCGCGGTCGCCCTGCTGGTCGCGATCTTCCGGGCGCGGCCGTCGCCGTTCTACGTCCTCGACGAGGTCGAGGCCGCCCTCGACGACGTGAACCTCCGCCGGTTGCTCGGCCTGCTCGACGAGCTCCGTGACTCCAGCCAGCTGATCATCATCACCCACCAGAAGCCGACGATGGAGGTCGGCGACGCGCTGTACGGCACGAGCATGCGCGGCGACGGCATCACCACGGTGATCAGCCAGCGGCTGCGCGAGCGCGAGTCCGCCTGACGCCGCCCTGCGACCGGCACTGCGGCCCGGCACCGCGAACGCAGGCGCCGGCCTGAGAGGATCGCCGGCATGGAGTACGTGCTGCTCGGGCTCGCGATCGTGGTCCTGCTGCTCGTCGTCGTGGTCGGTCTCGTGCTGCCGCGGCGGCGGGGCGGGACACCGGCCGCGCCGGCGCCGACGGCGCCGACCGTGCCGACGACGCCGGTCGAGGAGCGCGTCGAGGCGCCACCGGCGCCCGCCGAGGCGGCCGTCGAGGCCCCGGAGATCGAGGTCCCGGCGCCGACGGCCGGGCGGCTGACCCGGCTCCGGGCCCGGCTGGCCCGCTCGCAGTCCACGCTCGGCCGCGGGCTGCTCGCGCTGCTGGCCCGCGAGCGGCTGGACGAGGACGCCTGGCAGGAGGTCGAGGACCTGCTGCTGCAGGCCGACGTCGGCGTCGCCGCCACCGGCGAGATCGTCGAGGCGCTGCGCACGCGGACGAAGGTGCTCGGCACGCGCACCCCGGCCGAGCTGCGTGCCCTGCTCGCCGACGAGCTGGTCGCCGCCGTGGGCCCGGACCTGGACCGGACGCTGCACGCGACGCCGCACGACGGGCGGCCCGCGGTCCTCCTCGTGGTCGGGGTGAACGGCACCGGCAAGACCACCACCTGCGGCAAGCTCGCCCGGGTCCTGGTCGCCGACGGGCGCTCGGTCGTGCTCGCCGCGGCCGACACGTTCCGCGCAGCCGCGGCCGACCAGCTGCAGACCTGGGGTTCGCGGGTGGGCGCGCACACGGTGCGCGGACCGGAGGGCGCCGACCCGGCGGCGGTCGCGTTCGACGCGGTCAAGGAGGCCATCGACGACGGCGCGGACACGGTGGTGGTGGACACCGCCGGACGGCTGCACACGAAGACCGGGCTCATGGACGAGCTGGGCAAGGTGAAGCGGGTGGTGTCCCGGCACGGGCCGGTGGACGAGACGCTGCTCGTGCTGGACGCGACGACCGGGCAGAACGGCGTGGTCCAGGCGCGCGTGTTCACCGAGGCGGTGGACGTGACCGGCATCGTGCTCACCAAGCTGGACGGCACCGCGAAGGGCGGCATCGTCATCGCCGTGCAGCGCGAGCTCGGCGTGCCGGTCAAGCTGGTCGGCCTCGGCGAGGGGCCGGACGACCTGGCTCCGTTCGAGCCGGCGGCGTTCGTGGACGCGCTGCTCGGCGAGACCACGGAGAGGCCACCGAGCGCGGCCACTCGGTAACCGAACGGGTACTCCCCGCGCCTAACCGGGTCGTGCCAGGCTGCGGCGAACCGAATGCTGTTCGAGCACGCCCGCGCGATCGGCGGGAAGCAGTACCCGGCCGGCTCGATCCCGCTCTCCCGTGCCGACTGGGTCGGCCACTTCGGCGTCGACTATGCCCTGCTCGCCGCGGCCTAGGCCCGCTACGACCCGCGCCACGTGCTCACCCCCGGCCAGGGCATCTTCGCCTGAGGGCCGCCGACTCCTCCCGCCCACGGCCGGCTG
>JBKOXW010000322.1:0-7253 GCA_046744115.1 Actinomycetota bacterium
CTTGTCTGAGGGAGTGGCAGCATGCCCCGGAGCAAGGTCGAGCTGTTCGCTGCGACAAGGCAGGGCTCGCCATTCCTCCCCCTCACCCGATAGATGCCGATACCAGTCGAGACGGCGGCGGGGTCCAGGGATCAGCGGCAAGATGTTTCGGCTCCGGGACTCCTTGCGCGAGTGGAACGGTCCGGTGGACGGGTGAGGTGGCGGCCGAAAAGATCGGATCTGCGGGTGCGGGCCGTCTTCTCGCGGCTCGCTGCTGACGATCTGCTGACTCCAGAGGGGTCGTGAGGTCGTCCGGTGCGCGTTTGCGCTGGTGGAGACGGGGGGACTTGAACCCCCAACCCCCGCCTTGCAAAGGCGGTGCTCTGCCAGTTGAGCTACGTCCCCCCGGGAGCGCCGCCGGTGGCCGGCGGCGGGCTCAGCGAAGGTCTGGTGCGGCGGTCGCCTCGTGCCAGAGGTCGGCCTCGGCGCGGGCGCTGCGTCGCTTGAGTGCGAAGAACAGCCCGCAGAGGGCGACGACGAGCAGCAGCAGCAGCTTCTTCGGCACGGCGAACTCCTGTCTGTCGTGATCCCGGGCGGTCGCAGCGGGAGGGGTGGGCCTGGCTGGACTTGAACCAGCGGCCTCATCCTTATCAGGGATGCGCTCTAACCGACTGAGCTACAGGCCCGGGCCGCGAAGGCCGAGGATAGCCGATCGGTCGGGACCGGCCCAACCGACTACTCCCGCTCGGCGAGGGTCACCTCGATGCCACCGACCAGGTCGGAGCAGATGTTGTAAACGAACGCGCCGACCGTCGCGAGCGCGGTGAACAGCACGATGTTGACCGCTCCGATCAGCAACGCCGTGCCGAGCACCATGCCGCCGGTGATCAGCCGTTCGCCGCCGCTGCCGGCCAGCTCGTCGTAGAGGTTGTTGACGTTCTCGAAGACGCCCATGCCGTCCAGGACGCCGTACAGCACGCCGACGGCGACGAGCCAGACGAAGAACATCGCGACCGAGAGCACGAGCGAGAACTTCAGCGTCGACCACGGGTCGATGTGCCGAACGGTCAGTCGCGCCCGGCGCGCGGGTCGCCCCGTCGCTCCGGAGCGGGCCGCCCGGCTGGCGGCACGTCCCGATCCGAGCGTCGACCCGCCGCCGTACGTACCGGGCCTGCCACCGACTCCCGGCGCGCCCACCGGTGGGGCACCGATCGGGGGTGCTCCGAGCGCGGCACCAGTCGGGCTCATGCCCGCTCCGGCGAGACCCGCTCCCGCTATGCCGGCGCCGCCGGGCATGCCCGCGCCGGCGAGCGCGGCGCCGTAGGCCGTGACCGCGGTAGGATCGGGATCCACGCCGGACGGCGGAGGGTACGGCGAGTTCGGCGCATAGCCCGGCGGCGGGCCGTACCCGCCGCCGCCCGGGTGACCCGGACCCGGCTGGCCCGAGCCGGGGCGGTACGCATCGGGCGTGTACGGCGTCGCGGGCGGCCGGCCGGCGTCCGTGCCGGCGCGGGATGCCGGGCCGGCGTTCAGCGCCTGCGACAGGTTCGGCGCCGCTGGCGGCTCACCTCCGATCGGAGGCCGACCGTTCGTACCGGCCCGGCCAGCGGACGGGGCCACCGGATCAGGCCGGCTCAGCGGGTCGGACCGGCCGAACGCATCGGACCGGCCGGACGGATCGGACCGGCCGAACACATCGGACCGGCCGGACGCATCGGACCGGCCGGACGGATCGGGCCTGGCCAACGGGTCAGCCGCGCTAGACGGCGCGGACGAGGAGGGTGGGCTGGACGACTCGAAGGGCCTACGGGACGACTGCGGGCCGGGTTGGCTCGGCGGGCCGGAGGACGGCAGCGGGTACGACGGATCGAGGTAGCGCGCCGCGTAGCCGCGCTCACGGGCCTCCACGTCGGCCGGTGGTGGCGTCGCCGGCCGGTCACCCGACCTGGGCCGATCCCGGCCCGGGTCGCCGTGCCGCCGGTCGTGCTCGTCCCGCATGCCCTCGTACTTGCCCGGGGAGATGGGCGCGGTCTCGTCGGGATCGGTCACACTCGCGTGATACCGAGGCTCCGTCATACCACTACCTCTGCTCGTCCGGCTCGTCCGCGTTGCGCGCCACGGCAACCAGCGTGACACCGTCGGGGAGGTTCATGAGCCGGACTCCCATCGTCTGCCGCTGCGCCCGCCGGACCTCGCGGGCGCTGGTACGGATGACTCCACCGTTGGACGTGATCGCATAGATCTCGTCCTCCGGCCGGACCGCGAGCGCCCCGACGAGCCCGCCTCGCGTGGACACGATACGCGCCGTGAGCACCCCCTTGCCTCCGCGGCCCTGGACGGGGTATTCGTCGATCTTGGTCCGCTTGGCGTAGCCACCCTCAGTGGCCACGAGAACCTCCATACCCTCGCGGACCACTTCCATCGCCAGCAACTCGTCCTCGCCGGTGAACCGCATGCCGATCACGCCACTGGTGGCCCGGCCCATCGGCCGCAGCGACTCGTCGTCGGCCTCGAACCGGATCGCCTGCGCGTGCCGGCTGACCAGCAGCAGGTCATCGGTGGAGCTGATCAGCGCGGCCGCGATCAGCTCGTCGTCGTCGCGCAGGTTGATGGCAACGATGCCGCCGGCGCGCGGGGAGTCGAAGTCGGTCAGCGCAGTCTTCTTCACCAGCCCGCGCTTGGTGGCGAGCACGAGGTACGGCGCGACCCGGTAGTCCTTGATCGTGATGACCTGCGCAATGTGCTCGTCCGGCTGGAACGCGAGCAGGTTGGCGACGTGCTGCCCGCGAGCCGCCCGGTTCGCCTCCGGCAGCTCGTACGCCTTCGCCCGGTAGACCCGGCCCTTGTTGGTGAAGAACAGGATCCAGTCGTGGGTGGACGTGACGAAGAAGTGCGCGACGATGTCGTCCTGCTTGAGCGCGGCGCCCTGGATGCCCTTGCCGCCGCGGCGCTGCGCCCGGTAGAGGTCGGTCCGGGTGCGCTTGGCGTACCCGGTGCGGGTGATCGTGACGACGACGTCCTCCTCGGCGATGAGGTCCTCCACCGAGACGTCGCCGTCGTACGGGATCAGCCGGGTGCGCCGGTCGTCCCCGTACTTGTCCACGATCTCGGCGAGCTCGTCGCGCACGATCTCGCGCTGCCGCTGCTCGCTGGCGAGGATCGCGTTCAGCTCGGCGATCCGCGCCTCCAGATCGGCGTACTCGTCGACGATCCGCTGCCGCTCCAGCGCGGCCAGCCGGCGCAGCTGCATGTCCAGGATCGCGGTGGCCTGCACCTCGTCGATGTCGAGCAGCTCCATCAGGCCGACGCGGGCCACGTCGGCCGACTCGCTCGCCCGGATCAGCGCGATCACCGCGTCGAGCTGGTCGAGCGCCTTGAGCAGCGCGCGCAGGATGTGCGCCCGCTCCTCGGCCTTGCGCAGCTGGTAGCGGCTGCGCCGGACGATGACGTCGATCTGGTGGGTGACGTAGTGCCGGACGAACTGGTCCAGCCGCAGCGTCCGCGGCACCCCGTCGACGAGGGCCAGCATGTTCGCCCCGAACGTGGTCTGCAGCTGGGTGTGCTTGTACAGGTTGTTGAGCACGACCTTGGCCACCGCATCCCGCTTGAGCGTGATGACCAACCGCTGGCCGACGCGATCGGAGGACTCGTCGGCGATGTCGGCGATGCCGTTCATCCGGCCGTCGCGGACCAGCTGGGCGATCGACTCGGCGACGTTGTCCGGGTTGACCTGGTACGGCAGCTCGGTCACGACCAGGATCGTGCGGCCCTTCGCGTCCTCCTCGACGTTGACCACCGCGCGCATCCGGATCGCGCCGCGCCCGGTCCGGTACGCCTCCTCGATACCGTCGCGGCCGACGACGAGCGCCCTGGTCGGGAAGTCCGGGCCCTTGATCCGCTCGATCAGCGCCTCGAGCAGTTCCTCGTCAGTGGCGTCCGGGTGCTCCAGCGCCCAGGTGACGCCGGCGGCGACCTCGCGCAGGTTGTGCGGCGGGATGTTGGTCGCCATCCCGACCGCGATCCCCGACCCGCCGTTGACGAGCAGGTTCGGGATGCGGCTGGGCAGCAGCAGCGGCTCGGAGCTGCGGCCGTCGTAGTTCGGGATGAAGTCGACCGTCTCCTGGTCGATGTCCCGCAGCATTTCCATCGCCAGCTGGTCCAGCCGGCACTCGGTGTAGCGCGGGGCGCCCGGCGGGTCGTTGCCCGGTGAGCCGAAGTTGCCCTGCGGGTCGACCAGCGGGTAGCGCAGCGACCACGACTGGGCGAGGCGGACCAGCGCGTCGTAGATCGGGGCGTCGCCGTGCGGGTGGTAGTTGCCCATCACGTCGCCGATGACCCGGGCGCACTTGACGAACCCGCGGTCGGGCCGGAACCCGCTGTCGTACATGGAGTAGAGCACCCGGCGGTGCACGGGCTTGAGCCCGTCGCGCACGTCGGGCAGCGCGCGGCCGACGATCACCGACATCGCGTAGTCGATGTACGAGCGCTGCATCTCCTGCTGGATGTCGACCGGCTCGATGCGATCGCCGGGCGGCGGCGGGAGGGTCTCAACCACGCGAGTGCCGTCTCCTTGTCGTACGTGGACTGTCCGAACGCGACAGAATCAGATGTCGAGGAACCGGACGTCCTTGGCGTTGCGGGTGATGAACGATCGGCGCGCCTCGACGTCCTCGCCCATCAGGACGCTGAAGAGCTCGTCGGCGGTGGCCGCGTCGTCGAGGGTGACCTGGAGCAGGATCCGGGTGGCCGGGTCCATTGTGGTCTCCCACAGCTCCTTGGCGTCCATCTCGGCCAAGCCCTTGTAGCGCTGGATCCCGCCCTCCTTGGGCAGCTTCTTGCCGGCCTGGAGCCCGGCCTCGACCAGTCCGTCGCGCTCCCGGTCGGAGTACGCGTACTCCGGCTGCTCGCGCAGCCATTTGATCTTGTACAGGGGTGGCTGGGCCAGATACACGTGGTTGGCCTCGATGAGCGGGCGCATGAACCGGAACAGCAGGGTGAGCAGGAGTGTGCGGATGTGCTGACCGTCCACATCGGCGTCCGCCATGATGACGATCTTGTGGTAGCGGAGCTTGGTGATGTCGAAGTCCTCATGGATGCCGGTGCCCAGCGCGGTGATGAGCGACTGGACCTCGGCGTTCTTCAGCACCCGGTCGATGCGGGCCTTCTCGACGTTGATGATCTTGCCGCGGATCGGCAGGATCGCCTGGAACATCGAGTCGCGGCCGGACTTCGCGGAGCCGCCCGCGCTGTCACCCTCCACAATGTACAGCTCGGACTGGCCGGGGTCGGTGGACCGGCAGTCGGCGAGCTTGCCGGGCAGCGAGCCGACGTCGAGCAGCCCCTTGCGGCGGGCGAGCTTGCGCGCCTCCTGCGCGGCCTTGCGGGCGCGGGCGGCGGAGGTCGCCTTGGTGATGATGATCTTCGCCTCGCCGGGGTTACGCTCGAACCAGTCGGCCAGCCACTCGTTGCAGGCCTTCTGCACGAAGAACTTCGCCTCGGTGTTGCCGAGCTTGGTCTTCGTCTGCCCCTCGAACTGCGGGTTGGCCAGCTTGACCGAGACGATCGCGGCCAGCCCCTCCCGGATGTCGTCGCCGGTGAGCCGCTCGTCCTTCTCCTTGAGCAGCTTCTTGTCCACCGCGTACCGGTTCACCACGGAGGTCAGCGCCGCCCGGAAGCCCTCCTCATGGGTGCCGCCCTCGTGCGTGTTGATCGTGTTGGCGAACGTGTAGACCGACTCGGCGTACGTGGCGTTCCACTGCATCGCGACCTCGACCGCGATGCCGTCGCCCTCGGTGCCGAAGCCGATGACCGACTTGTGGATCGGGTCCTTGGTCGCGTTGAGATGCCGGACGAAGTCCTCGATCCCGCCCTTGTACTGGTAGTGGACCTCGACCGGTGGGGTCTCGCGCTCGTCCCGCAGGGTGATCTGCAGCCCACGGTTGAGGAAGGCCATCTCCTGCAGCCGCCGGGACAGCGTCTCAAACGAGTACGACGTCGTCTCGAAGATCGACGGGTCGGCCCAGAACGTCACCGTGGTGCCGCGCTTGCGGGTCGACCCGCCCCGCTTCGGCGGCGCGGTGGGCCGGCTGTTCACGTAGCTCTGCGTCCAGACGAAACCGTCCCGCAGGATCTCCACGTCGAGCCGGGTGGACAGCGCGTTGACCACGCTGACGCCGACCCCGTGCAGGCCGCCGGACACCGCGTAGGACTTGCCGTCGAACTTGCCGCCGGCGTGCAGGGTGGTCAGCACGACCTCCACACCCGGCCGGCGCTCGACCGGGTGCCGGTCGACCGGGATGCCCCGGCCGTTGTCCTTCACCCGCACGCCGCCGTCGGCAAGCAGGGTGACGACGATCTGGTCGCAGTAGCCGGCGAGCGCCTCGTCGACGGCGTTGTCCACCACCTCGTAGACCAGGTGGTGCAGCCCGCGCTCGCCGGTCGACCCGATGTACATGCTGGGTCGCTTGCGGACCGCTTCAAGGCCCTCGAGGACGGTGATGGATTTGGCGTTGTAATCGGTCGGCTCTGCCTTGGGCGCCACGCGGCCTCGCTCTCCCTCCTGCCCATCGGCAGGTCCGACAGGTCTCGCTAGACTTCCCGGGCGGGGCCGGCTCCGATCGGGCTCAAACGCCTGACCGTCGCGGGACTCAGTCTCGCCCTCAGGTCGCCGCACGCGGGAAAGTCACCTTCATTCTACCTGGTCTTGGCCCCCGAGTCGGGCATTACGCGCCCTGACGTGTCATCTGACTAACGAACACGAAGCGTCGATAGTCCCCTACGCGGAGGGCGGGTGCCGCGGGGCCCGGAGGCGCGCTGAGGGGTTCCGTTCGACCGATGATCATCCGTACGTGTCCCGGGGGCCGCGGCCGGCGACCCGGCGCGCGCCCCGGCCCCAGGTCGGACCCGTCGGGCCGTGCACCCGGATCCGGGTCACCACGTCCGGCCCGACCTCGGCTCGGATGCGGCCGAGCAGCCGCGGCACCAGCGACCGAAGCTGGGTCGCCCAGGCGGTCGACTCGGCGGCCAGCGTCAGCTCGCCGTCGTGCAGGCTGACCGGCTGGCAGCGGGTGGCGACCCCGGCACCGACGATCGCCTCCCAGCGGGCCAGCACGCCGGCGGTCGCCGCGGTCGACTCCCAGCCGCGGTCGGCGAGCAGCCGGCCGACCAGCACACCGAGGCGCTGCGGGTCTCGCTCGTCCGCCCCGGCGCCGGAGTAGCCGCCGCGCCGCGGGTCCTGCCGGCCACGCCGCCCGGCCACTCGCTGGGGGCCCGGC
>JBKOXW010000127.1:0-11954 GCA_046744115.1 Actinomycetota bacterium
GGGCAGGCTGGCCCGGCTGCTCCATGTGGCCGCGCCGGGTCCGCCGCGCCCGCCGGGCCGCCGGGGCTGTCGGCCGGCGCACCGGCCCGGCCAGCACGATGATCGCGGCCGCGACGACCACCCCGACGATCAGCGCGGCCAGCACGGTCAGCTGGACGAGGCGAATGGCGGCCACCCGGTCGGCCAGCAGCAGGTCAAGCTCGCGCAAGGCGATCGCGTCGAGCGTCATGGTGGCCCGCTGCACCCCGTCCTGCTGGTCGGCCACGGCGCTCGCCTGGAGCCTCGACGGCACCGGGGCGAGCAGCGACGTGGTCGGGGCGAGGTCGTCGACCGCGGTGCGGAAATCGTCCAGCGGGCGGAGCAGGCCCGGCCCCAGCGTGTCGCTGCTGGTGTCGTTGAACGCCTTCTCCAGGCCGGCACCGAGGTCCTCGGCGGCGGTGGCCACGCGGTTGCGCGCGGTGGCCAGCTGAGCGGTGGTGGCCACGCCGCCCGGGGCGTCGCTGCGGGTGGTGATGTAGGCGAGATCGGCATACCGGCCGGAGTCCACGATGATCTCGGGAATCCGCAGCAGCGTCGCGTTCATCACGTAGTACGCGTCGAGGACCGGGTCGAGGATCAGGTTCGACGTGTCCCCGACCTTGCGGACCAGGGTCATCGCGAGGTCGACGACCTCCGAGTACGCGGTGAACGCCTCGGCCCGATCGGCGAAGTCGTTCGCCGTCACGTCGAGCACCCGCTGCCGCAGCAGCGCCCACAGCTCGGTGGTGCGCAGCTGCGCGCCCAGCTCCTCGTCGGCCTCGTCCACTCCGGTGATCGCCCGCTGCACGCGGACGCCGTCGACCGGCTGGTCCCGGATCATGGCCGACTGCTGCTCGGTGACGACGCTGACCAGCTCGGTCATCGGCCCGAGGTACCGCACCCCGCGGCGCTCGTCCCGGTTGAACTCCAGCTCGCTGCTCTTGGCGGCCCAGAACTGGGCGAAGACGAAGACCAGCGGCGCCAGCAGGACGACCGCCAGCCCGACGGCGACGGCGACGCGCCGCGCCGGCCCGATGCTCGACGCCGCCGCTGTGGGCTCTCTCATGGGCCCTCTCTGCTCTCCCCCGTGCTCGCATGTCGCATGACCGCGAGCGGCAGCCGGCGTTGGGCCCGGACCGGCGCTGGACCGCTCGCTCAGGTGACCGGAGACTAGCGAACCCGAACGATACCTGGGTCAGGTTCGCGCGCTCGGCGCAACCCCTTTGTCCGGACTTGGGTCAGCGAGCCCAGGAACTCCAGGGATCGGTCGCCTCGTTCTCGACCGGCAGCCGCGGCGGCATCAGCGGGTCGGCCCCGGCCCCGGCGCCCACGGGCGGCTGCGGCGCCTGCTGCGATGGAGGTTGCGGTGCCGGCTGGGCTCGCTGCTGGATCGGCTGCTGGAACGGCTGTTGGGGCCCGGGCGGCGATCCCCCGCCGGTTGTCACCACCGCGACCTCGACGTCGCCGAGCCGCTCGGTGATCCGCACCACGGCGCTGCCCCGGCGGCCATCGCCCGGCGCCACCAGGACCGACAGCCCTGGCCGCCGGCGCACCACCTCGGCCACCGCGTCCACGACCGCGGCGAAGTCGTCGCCGGCGCCGGCGACGGGCGGCGCCACGGCGCGCTCGCGCACCCGTCGGTTCAGCTCGTCACGACGATTGAGCCGCTGCAGCCGGTCGTTGATGTCCGTCACGCTCGACGCCACCCACGCCGGGCCTGCCAGGAGCACCGAATGCCACATCGCGACCGCACCGCGCCATCCTGTCACGCACCCACCTGTCCACCAACCACTGCTCCGTTCGGCGGTTGGTTTCTGGGGCCGTCAAGCCCAGAGATGTCCCTCCAGGGCCCGCTCGGCCTGCTCCAGGGTGCCGTCGTAGGCGCCGGTCGACAGGTACTTCCAGCCCCCGTCGGCGACGATGAACGCGATGTCGGCCCGCTCGCCGGCCGCCACGGCCCTGTCCGCGACCGCGAGCGCCGCGTGCAGGATCGCGCCGGACGAGATGCCCGCGAAGATGCCCTCCCGCTCGACGAGCTCCCGGGTGCGGCGCAGCGCCTCCTTCGGGCCGACCGAGTACCGGGTGGTGAGCACGGTCGGGTCGTAGAGCTCGGGCACGAATCCCTCGTCCATGTTGCGCAGCCCGTACACCAGCTCGCCGTAGCGCGGCTCCGCGGCCACGATCTGGACGCCGGGCACCCGCTCGCGCAGGTAGCGGCCGATGCCCATGAGCGTGCCGGTGGTGCCCAGGCCGGCCACGAAGTGGGTGATCGACGGCAGGTCGGCGAGCAGCTCGGGCCCGGTCGTCTCGTAGTGCGCCTGCGCGTTGGCCGGGTTGCCGTACTGGTAGAGCATCACCCAGTCCGGATGGGCGGCGGCCATCTCCTTCGCCAGCGCCACCGCCTGGTTCGACCCGCCGGCGGCGGGCGAGAGAACGATCTCCGCGCCGTACATCCGCAGCAGCTGCCGCCGCTCGGTCGACGTGTTCTCCGGCATCACGCAGATCAGCCGGTAGCCGCGCAGCGCGGCGACCATGGCCAGGGAGATCCCGGTGTTACCGCTGGTCGGCTCGAGGATCGTGGACCCCGGCTGGAGCAGGCCCTCCTTCTCCGCGGCCTGCACCATGTACGCGGCGGGGCGGTCCTTGATCGAACCGGTCGGGTTGTGGTCCTCCAGCTTCGCCCACAGCCGGACGTCCGCCGACGGCGACAGGCGCGGCAACCCGACCAGCGGCGTGCCGCCGAGGGAGTCGAGCAGCGAGTCGAAGCGCGCCATCGCCGGTCAGCCTCCGGCAGCTCCGCCGGCCACCGCCGGCAGGATCGTCACCGAGTCGCCGTCGGCGACCGTGGTGTCCAGCGCCCCGGTGAAGCGCACGTCCTCGTCGTTGACGTAGACGTTCACGAACCGGTGCAGGGCGCCGCCCTCGGTGACCAGCCGCGCCTTCAGGCCGGGGTGCCGGCTGTCCAGGTCGTCGATCAGGGCGCCGAGCGTGTCGCCCTTGGCCTCGACCGCCTTCGCGCCGCCGGCGTAGGAGCGGAGGATGGTGGGTAGTCGGACTTCGATTGCCATGACGTGGCTCCTCGTACGGCTGTGGTCGGACCTCTAGCGGCAACGGCCCTCTGCTGGCAACTACTCAGGGCTGCGGCGCGATTCCGCGCCAGCGGGCCGTCAGGCGGGACAGTCGTAGACCACCGAGGTCGGCGTGTGGCCGAACTTGTACGACTGCACGACGTGTACCGGCTCCTCGGTCACCGTCCCGTCCACGATCCGGAACGAGCGGAACTCGGCCCGCTCCGAGTCCCGAGTGGACACCAGCACGTAGTGCGCCCCCGGCTCCTGGGCCAGCGAGACGTCGGTCCGCGACGGGTAGGCCTCGGTCGCCGTGTGCGAGTGGTAGATCACCACCGGCTCCTCGTCGCGGGCGTCCATCTCGCGGTAGAGCCGGAGCAAGTCGGCCGAGTCGAACTCGTAGAACGTGGGCGAGCGCGCCGCGTTGAGCATCGGGACGAACCGCTCCGGCCGCTCCGACCCGGCGGGTCCGGCGACGACCCCACACGCCTCGTCGGGATGGTCGCGGCGGGCGTGCGCGACGATCGCGTCGTGGGTCGCCTGGTCCATCGTCAGCACCGGTCCAGGTTACCGGAGCGCCGTCCCTTCACCCGCCGTCCCGTCGCCTGCCCATTCCTTCGCCGGCATGGTCGATCTCTCGTTACAGTGACTCCGGTGAACGCGGTGACGGGCCTGGGCGCGCGCAGCGCCATCGAGGCTCACCTGCGCCGCGGCTTTCCCGGCCAGCGCGTGATCGCCCAGGGCTGGCAGACCGGCGCGCTGGCGCAGAGCAACCCGGACCTGCGGGTGCTGCGGGTGGACCCGGAGGGTCGGGGCGGGCTGTGGCTGCACGTCACCAGCGGTGCCTGGCGGGCGTCGGCGCAGCAGCCGGTCGGGCACGAGTTCGTGCTGGTCACCCCGTTCAAGACGCTGCGGGCGGTGGAGCTGCTCGCGATGGTCGGCTACTTCCACGGCGTGCAGCCACTCGGCGTCGGCCACACGGTGTCCGTGGGCGAGCCGTGGCTGCCCGGCTCGGCCTGCAGCTACCTGCTGGTCAGCGCGCCCTACCTGCTCGCCGACGAGATGTGGAGCCTGCGCCTGGGCGGGCACGAGATCCGGTTCCTGTGGACGATCCCGATCACCCTCGAGGAGCGAATGTTCGTCGCCCAGTACGGGCTGGACGCGCTGGAGGAGCGGTTCGAGACGGCCGGCCTGGAGTACTGGGACCCGCACCGCTCGTCGATCGTCTAACAGCGGGCTCAGGGGGCGTTCTCGGCGGCGACCTCGACGAGCACGTCCTGCAGCTCGGTGAGCCAGACGTACACCACGTACGCAGCGGCGTCCGGGTCGTCGGGGTCGGGGTCGGCCATGTCTTCCTGGACGTCGAGCCGGGTGCCGAGCGCGATCCGGACGTCGTTCAGCGCCGCCAGCCAGGTCTCGGTCGTCTCGGCGTCCAGCCGCACGCTGCCACCGGACTCGGCCAGGTCGGCGAGCACCCTGTCGGCCGCCGCGCACTTCTGCTGGCGCAGCGTCGACTCGGTCAGCCGCCGGAACTCCTCGGCCGCCTCGCTGTCGTCCCGGTAGCCGTCCGGCAGCAGCCGGCTCAGCACCGGGTCCTCCGGCGTCGCGGGCGGGGGCCCGGCGAGCCCGCCGAGCCCGGTGAGAGCCGCAAGCTGGTCCGGGGTCGGTGCGCCGCCGCCGTCCCCGATCGCTCCGCCCTCGTCGCCCTCCGCGCCCTCGTCTTCGGAGCTCAGCAGCCCGCGTACCTCGCCGACGAGGTGGCGCAGCAGCGAGGCCTCGACCTCGTCGAAGCTGACGACGACGCCGTGCCGGGTGCGGCGGAACGAGGACACTACTGGTGCTGCAACGTCGCCCACAGCCCGTACGCGTGCAGCCGGGCCACGTCGTGCTCCATCTGCTCGCGGGAGCCGGTCGAGACCACGGCCCGGCCCTTGTGGTGGACGTCGAGCATGAGCCGGGTCGCCTTCTCCCTGCTGTAGCCGAAGAGCTTCTGGAACACGTGGGTCACGTAGGACATCAGGTTGATCGGGTCGTTCCAGACGATCGTCACCCACGGCAGGGCGGCGTCGGCGACCTGATCGGTCTCGGTGCCCTCGATCCGTTCCGGTGCGAGAGTGCCGCTCACGGCTCCTATGGTTGCACCCGTGACGTCCACGGCGCTGCTGACCGACCACTACGAGCTGACCATGCTCGCCTCCGCGCTGCGCGACGGGACCGCCCGGCGACGGTGCGTATTCGAGGTCTTCGCCCGCCGCCTGCCGGAGGGCCGCCGGTACGGCGTGGTGGCCGGCATCGGCAGGCTGCTCGACGCGGTGGCCGACTTCCGGTTCACGGACGAGCAGCTCGACTTCCTCGCCGGCGCCGGCATCGTCGACACCGACACCCGGCGCTGGCTGGCCGGCTACCGGTTCACCGGCCGGATCGACGGCTACCGCGAGGGCGAGCTGTACTTCCCCGGCTCGCCGGTGGTCACGGTCGAGGCACCGTTCGCCGAGGCGGTCGTGCTGGAGACGCTGACGCTGTCGGTGCTGAACCACGACTGCGCGATCGCCTCGGCCGCGGCCCGGATGGTCACCGCGGCGGCCGGCCGGCCGCTGATCGAGATGGGCTCCCGGCGCTCGCACGAGGAGGCGGCGGTGGCCGCCGCGCGGGCGGCCTACCTCGCCGGATTCGCGGCCACCTCGAACCTCACCGCCGGCCAGCGGTACGGGGTGCCGACCGCGGGCACGGCCGCACACGCGTACACCATGCTGCACGACTCGGAGGAGGCCGCGTTCCGCGCCCAGGTCGACGCGCTCGGCCTCGGCACCACGCTGCTCGTCGACACGTACGACATCGCGCAGGGCATCCGGACCGCGATCGAGGTCGCCGGCACCGGCCTCGGCGCCGTCCGGATCGACTCCGGGGATCTGGCCGAGCTGGCCCGGCAGTCCCGCGAGCTGCTCGACTCGCTGGGCGCGGACAAGACCCGGATCGTGCTCAGCGGCGACCTGGACGAGTACGCGCTCGCCGCGCTGGCCGCCGCGCCGGTGGACGCGTACGGGGTCGGCACCGCGGTGGTGACCGGGTCCGGCGCCCCGACCGCCGGCATGGTCTACAAGCTGGTCGAGGTCGACGGCCGGCCGGTGGCGAAACGGTCCGAGCACAAGGTGACGCACGGCGGCCGGAAAGTCGCTATCCGCCGGCACAAGCCGACGGGCACGGCGACGGAGGAGGTCGTCTGCTCCGGCGGCCCGCCCGCCCCGCGGGACGGCGACCGCGCCCTCCAGATCCCGCTGCTGCGCGACGGCGAGCGGGTGCCCGGGCTGCCGACGCTGGCCGAGTCGCGGGACCATCGGCGCCGGACGATGGTGACCGTGCCGTGGGAGGGTCTCAAGCTGTCCAAGGGCGACCCGGCCATCCCGACCGTGACCGAGAGGGGGTCGCGCCGATGACAAAGGCGCTGCTGGTGGTCGATGTGCAGAACGACTTCACCGAGGGCGGATCGCTCGCCGTGGCCGGCGGCGCGGCGGTCGCCGGAGCGATCACCGGCCGGCTCGCCGAGGGCGGCTACGACCACGCGGTTGCCACCCGTGACCACCACATCGACCCGGGCTCGCACTTCTCCGACGAGCCCGACTACGTCGACACCTGGCCGCCGCACTGCGTGGTCGGCACGCCCGGGGTCGAGCTGCACCCAGCCCTGGACCAGTCCCGGCTGGAGGCGATCTTCGACAAGGGCGAGTACGCCGCGGCCTACTCCGGTTTCGAGGCGCGCGAGGGCGGCCCGGGCGGGGTGTCGCTGCCCGGGTGGCTTCGCTCGCACGGCGTGGACGAGGTCGAGGTGGTCGGCATCGCCACCGACCACTGCGTGCGGGCCACCGCCGTGGACGCGGCGCGGGCCGGCTTCGCCACGACAGTGCGGCTGGACCTGACCGCGGGGGTGGCCCGGGAGACGACGGAGCGGGCGCTGGACGAGATGCGGGCGGCGGGCGTCCGGCTCGTCGGCGAGCCGGTGGTGCACGGCGGCTGAGTCCCCGCTGCTTCTTCGGCGCGGGACGCGCCCCGGCGGTCTAGCGTCTCGGTGTGGCCAGCCCGTGCCCGGTCTCCGCGGAGGCGGTGCGGCTCAGGTCGTCGGTGAGGCCGAGCATGAGCAGCAGCGGGTCCAGGTACCCGCCGCGGGCCTCCTCCCCCCGCGCGAGGGCCGCGTCGTCGACCGCGGCCGGCGAGGTGAGCGTGACCGCGAGCCCGGCCAGGGACAGCATCTCCTCGTCGCCGTCGGCGCCACCGACCGCGACCGTCTGGCTCAGCGGCACCCTGTACGCCTCGGCGAACCAGGCCAGCGCCCGCGCCTTGCCGGCACCGTCGACGAGCTCCCCGACGATGCGACCGGTGAGGGTGCCGCCGGCGACCTCGAGCGTGTTCGCCGCGACCAGGTCCAGTCCCAGCCCCTCGGTCAGCGGCAGCACCACCTGGGCGACGCCGGAGCTGACCACGCCGCACCGGTAGCCGGCCCGCCTGAGCGTGTCCAGCAGCGAGCGGGCCTCCGGCAGGCAGCGCATCGTCGCGCGGACGGTGCCGAACGCCGACTCGGGTAGGCCGGCGGCGAGCGCCGCCCGCTCGCGCAGCAGCCCGGCACGGTCGGGGCGGTCGGGGGCCGAGCGGGCCAGTAGCTGGCTGGAGTGGTTCCGCCGGCCGGCGAGCGCGGCCAGCTCCGCCAGCGGGTCGCCGCGCAGCACGGTCCCGTCCAGGTCGAGCAGCAGCAGCCGGCCGGGCCGGCGGCGCAGCTCGGCGCGTTCGACGGCGATGTCGGTGCCGGTCTCGCGGGCGGCGGCGACCAGCGTCGCGCCGAGCCGGACGTGATCCGCGCCGGAGACCAACAGCTCCAGCGCGGCCGCGGGGCTCGGCGCCAGCCGGGAGATCGAGTCGATGTTGCCGCCCAGGTCGGCGATCCGCCGGGCCACCTCGCCGACCGCGCCGGCCCGCATCGGCCGGCCGACGACGATGACGTGGTGGTGCAGCGAGCGGCCGATGCCGCCGTCGATCTCGTCACTGACGGTGACCTCGACCTCGGCGCCGAGTGCCTCCGCGGCGTGCACCGCGGCCCGGCGCAGCGGCCCGGGGTCGCCGTGCAGGGCGAGCACGACGCCGAGCACCAGCCGGCCGCGGACCACGATCTGCTCCACGTCGAGCACCTCGACGTCGTGCGCGGCCAGCGCCGCGAAGAAGGCCGAGGTGACCCCCGGCCGATCGAACCCGGTCACAGTGACGAGGACGCTATGTGGCTGCATTGGCTCCGTGAGTCGACGGCCGGGCACCGTGCGCGCGCCGGCCGATGACCCCGATCAGGCACGGTACGGTATCAGCCGGGCACACCACGTAACATGCCCCAGCCGGTGGAACGTCGCGCGCCGCGGGCGGGCGACCGAGGTCAGGTCGGATCGGTGTCCTTTGGGCCCTGCCGCGGCCCGCTCCCCTCCACCAGCTCGGGGTCCGGCAGCGCGACGTGCTGGCCGGCGGCGTGCGTCTCCATCTGCAGCCGCTCGACCAGGTGCGGGTAGTGGTACTCGAACGCGGGTCGCTCGGACCGGATCCGCGGCAGCGAGGTGAAGTTGTGCCGCGGCGGCGGGCAGGACGTGGCCCACTCGAGCGAGTTCCCGTACCCCCACGGGTCCTCGGCGGTGACCACCTCGCCGTACCGGTAGGACTTGTAGACGTTCCACAGGAACGGCAGCATCGAGATGCCGAGCAGGAACGCGCCGATCGTGGAGATCATGTTCAGCGTCGTGAAGCCGTCGGTGGGCAGGTAGTCCGCGTACCGCCGGGGCATGCCCTCGGTGCCCAGCCAGTGCTGCACCAGGAACGTCGTGTGGAAGCCCACGAACGTGGTCCAGAAGTGCAGCTTGCCGAACCGGTCGTCCAGGTAGCGCCCGGTGAACTTGGGGAACCAGAAGTAGATCCCGGCGAACACCGCGAACACGATCGTGCCGAACAGCACGTAGTGGAAGTGCGCGACCACGAAGTACGTGTCTGAGACGTGGAAGTCCAGCGGCGGCGCGGCCAAGATGACGCCGGACAGGCCGCCGAACAGGAACGTGGTGAGGAAGCCGAGCGCGAACAGCATCGGCGTCTCGAACGAGATCGAGCCCCGCCACATCGTGCCGATCCAGTTGAAGAACTTGATTCCGGTCGGCACCGCGATGAGGAACGACAGGATGGAGAAGAAGGGCAGCAGCACCGCGCCGGTGACGAACATGTGGTGCGCCCACACGGTCATCGACAGCACCGCGATCAGCAGCGTCGCCGCGACCAGTCCCTTGTAGCCGAACAGCGGCTTGCGGCTGAACACCGGGATGACCTCGGTGATGATGCCGAAGAACGGCAGCGCGACGATGTAGACCTCGGGATGGCCGAAGAACCAGAACAGGTGCTGCCAGAGCAGCGGCCCCCCGTTCTCCGCCTGGAAGACCTGGGCCCCGAGGTGCCGGTCGGCCAGCAGCATGAACAGCGCCGCGGTGAGGATCGGGAAGGCCAGCAACGCCATCACGCTGGTGACCATGATGTTCCAGGTGAAGATCGGCATCCGGAACATGGTCATGCCGGGTGCCCGCAGGCAGATCACCGTGGTGATCATGTTGACCGAGCCGAGGATCGTGGACAGGCCGGCGATGATCAGGCCGACCACCCACAGGTCGCCGCCGAGACCCGGCGAGTGCTGCCCGGTGCTGAGCGGCACGTAGCCGGTCCAGCCAAAGTCGGCAGCCCCGCCCGGGGTGATGAAGCCACCCATCACCGTCAGGGCGCCGAACAGGAACAGCCAATAGGACAGCGCGTTCAGCCGGGGGAAGGCGACGTCCGGCGAGCCGATCTGCAGCGGCAGCACCAGGTTGGCGAACGCGAACAGCATCGGCGTCGCGAACAGCAGCAGCATCACCGTGCCGTGAATGGTGAACAGCTGGTTGTACTGCTCCGTGCTCAGCACCTGCAGGCCGGGCCGGGCCAGCTCGGCCCGCATGATCAACGCCATGATGCCGCCGGCCAGGAAGAACACGAACGACGTGACCAGGTACAGCTGGCCGATCATCTTGTGGTCGGTCGTCCGCAACAGGCTCAGGAACAGCGAGCCCTTCGTCGTCGGCCGCGCCGGGTACGGCCGGCTGACGATCGGCGACGGCGCGATGGCGGTCACGGTGCCCTCCTGGCGTCTGCTCGCGGCGAGCGCGGTGCCCACGTGGCGGGCTCGCGAGCAGAATAGTCCTCCGCACGGCCATCGGGCTGCACCGGCCAACTGTACGGGGCTGACCGGCCGCCGAGGGCACCCGCGCGGGTGGGTGAGGAGTGATTCCGCCGGCAGCGGGTAGAGATCGTCGCGGCGGCGGTTCGGCCGCCAGTGGCTGCAAGAGTTCGGGAGGACTCGTGGAGGTCGTCGGCTTCATCATCTGGCTGCTCGTCATCGGGCTCATCGCCGGCGCGCTGGCCCGCCTGCTGGTGCCGGGCCGGGATCCGATGGGCATCGGGGCGACTATCCTGCTCGGCGTCATCGGCTCGTTCATCGGCGGTTTCCTGGGCTGGCTGATCTTCGGCAACGACCTCGACGAGGGCGCCTTCCAGGCCTCCGGCATCATCGGCTCGATCATCGGCGCGATCATCGCGCTGCTCGTCTGGCGGGTGGTGAGCCGGCGCCGGGGCGTCACCCGCGGCGTCTGAGCGCATCTGAGCCGGAGCGTGCCCCCGTCACCCGGCGGGGGCACGCGTGCCGGCGTGGATGTCTCGGACGGTCTGGATCGTGTCCGCCTCGGCGGCGCGCTTGTCCGGCCGGTAGCGCAGCACCCGCGCGAACCGCAGGGCCACGCCGCCGGCGTAGCGCGGGCTGGTCTGCACCCCGTCGAAGGCGATCTCCACGACGAGCTCGGGCCGCACCCGGACGACCCAGTCGTTCTCGTCCACGGCGAGCGGGCGCAGCCGCTCGGTCTGCCAGGCCAGCATGTCGTCGGTCAGGCCCTTGAACGTCTTGCCGAGCATGACGAAGTCGCCGGTGGTCGGGTCGAGCGCGCCGAGGTGCAGGTTCGACAGCCAGCCGCGGCGCCGGCCGTGGCCCCACTCGGCGGCGAGCACGACGAGGTCGAGCGTGTGCCGCGGCTTCACCTTCAGCCAGCCGGCCCCTCGGCGGCCCGCCTCGTACGGCGTCACCAGCGACTTGACCATGATCCCCTCGTGGCCGAGGGCCAGCGCACCGGCCAGGAAGTCGGTCGCCCCCTCGGCGTCGGACACCACCTCCCGCGGCACCCGCAGCTCGGTCGGCACGATCCGGGCCAGCACGTCGAACCGGTCCGCCCCGGGCAGGTCGAGCACGTCCTCGCCTTCGGCGTGCAGAACGTCGAACAGGACCGGGGTGAGCGGCACCGTCGCGCGCAGCTGAGGCGAGCCCGCCCGGGTGCCGACCCGGCTCGCGGTGACCTGGAACGGCTGCGGGCGGCCGTCCGGGCGCAGCGCGATCACCTCGCCGTCGAGCACCACCGTGCGGACCGGAAGCCGCAGCGCGGCCTGCACGACCTCGGGCACCCGGGTGGTGATGTCGTCCCGGCTGCGGGTGAAGACGCGCACCTCGGCGCCGTCGCGGTGGACCTGGATGCGGGCGCCGTCGAGCTTCCACTCCACCGCCGCCGGGTGCACCCGGTCCAGCGCCGCCTCGACGCTCTCCGCGGTCTGGGCCAGCATCGGCAGCAGGGGCTGACCGACCCGCAGCCGGAACGCGGCGAGCCCCGCCGACCCGCCGGCCAGCGCGGCGGCGGCCACCGCGCCGAGGTCGCCCCGGAGCATCAGCGCCCGCCGGATGTCGCGGCCCGGCAGGCCGGCCGCCCGGGCCACGGCGTCGACCATCACCCCCTC
>JBKOXW010000224.1:0-13973 GCA_046744115.1 Actinomycetota bacterium
CTCGTACACCGTGGTGCCGTCGGAGAGCAGGGTGATCTGGGCCAGGTCGCGAACGCCGCGGGCGCGCAGGTGCTCGACGGCGGTGCGGATGTTCTGCAGCGAGACGCCGGTGTCGAGCAGCCGCTTGACCACCTTGAGGACAAGGATGTCCTTGAACGAGTAGAGCCGCTGGGTGCCCGAGCCGGCCGCGCTCCGGATCGACGGCTCGACCAGCCCGGTGCGCGCCCAGTAGTCGAGCTGCCGGTACGTGATGCCCGCCGCGTGGCACGCCGTCGGGCCGCGGTAGCCGACCAGCTCGTCCGGCACGGGGTCCAGCCCGTCGGTGAACAGCACGCCCTGCCGCGGCTCGGAGGTGCGGTCCTGCTCGCTCACGATGCCTCCGGCAAGTCACACGCTGGGGATTCGGACGTTAGGCCGCATGCCGGCCCGGGTCAACGCAACCAGCCAGCGTGTCGTAACCCTCAACCTGGCATTGAGACGGATCGGGGCGGGTCACTGCGTCCACGGTTCGCCTCCGCGCTCGCTCCGCTCCTCGGGCCTGCCGGCCCTGCGATGCTCACTCGCTGTCGGCTCACTGCGTCCACGGTTCGCCTCCGCGCTCGCTCCGCTCCTCGGGCCTGCCGGCCCTGCGATGCTCACTCGCTGTCGGCTCACTGCCCGGCGAAGTCGTCCGGCGAGATCGTATCCAGGAACTCCCGGAACCGTTCGACCTCGTCCTCCTGCTCGTCCGCGATCGCGATGCCCGCCTCGGCGAGCACCGCCTCCTCGCCGTAGATCGTGGTGCCGATCCGCAGCGCCAGCGCGATCGCGTCCGACGGGCGAGCGCTGACCCGGGCGCCGCCGGCGAAGACGAGCTCGGCGTAGAAGACGCCGTCGCGCAGGTCGGTGATGTGCACCGCCTCCAGCCGGGCGCCGAGCGCGGAGATCACGTCGCGGAGCAGGTCGTGGGTGAGCGGGCGGGCGGGCCGGACGCCCTGCTGCTCGAACGCGATCGCCGACGCCTCCACCGCGCCAATCCAGATCGGCAGGTAGCGGTCGCCCTCGGCCTCCTTCAGCAGCACGATCGGCTGGTTGACGGGCAGCTCGACGCGTACCCCGACAACACGCAGCTCGTTCACGGCCAAACGCCTCCCGACCCCGGACTCGCCCTATCGACGCTACACGCTGGCAGGAGGCCCTGTCCCTGGGACACGGGCCCTGCAACAAGGGCCGGATCCGGACGGTTGCGGGGCTAGCCGCCGAGCTCGGCGCGCAGCCCAGCCTTGACCAGCGCCGCGTGCAGCCGGACCGACAGCGCGGCCAGCTCGCGGACGGCCTCCTCGGCCCGGGCCCGCGCCTCCGGACTGCGCTGCCGCATCAGCGGCGTGACGACCTGCTCGAACAGGCCGATCTCCCGGTCGGCGGCGGCCTTGTACGCGCGCAGGTGCCGCGGCTCGATGCCGAACCGGGCCATCTCGGCGACCGTCTTCGCCACCGCGAGCGCGTCGCCGTCGTAGTGCCCGCCCTTGCCGCGGGCGCCGAGCAGGCCGTACTGCTCCAGCGCCTCGAGCTGCTCGGGCTGCAGGCCGGCGGCGGTCAGCAGCTCGTCCCGGGATAGCCGGATGTCCGCGGGCTCGCGCAGGAACTCCTCCGGTCCGGGCAGGCCCTCGGCCGCGACCAGCGCCCGCGGCGCGCGCGACCCGCCGGCGCGGCCGGGCGGTTCCAGGCCGTGATCGATCGCGTCCAGGTGATCCTTGATCACCCGTAGCGGCAGGTAGTTGTCCCGCTGCTGGGCGAGGACGAACCGGAGCCGCGCCATGTCGTCGCGGGAGAACTTGCGGTAGCCGGAGGGCGTGCGCTCCGGGTGGATCAGCCCCTCGGCCTCCAGGAACCGGATCTTGGAGATCGTGATGTCCGGGAACTCCGGGCGCAGCTGCGCCAGGACCTCGCCGATGCTCATGAACGCCCGCGCGGGGATCCCGGCAGCGCTCATCGGCCGACCCCCGCCGTCACCGGGTGGCGTAGCCTGCCGGCTCGTCGCCGCCGGCGCTGCGTGCGCCGGTCAGGTAGAGCAGCCGGAACTTCCCGATCTGCACCTCATCTCCCCCGCTGAGTGCTGCCACGTCGATCCGCTGCCGGTTCACGTACGTGCCGTTCAGGCTGCCTACATCGTGCACCACGTAGGTCCCGCCCTCGCGGCGGAACTCGGCGTGGCGCCGGGAGACCGTGACATCGTCGAGGAAGATGTCGCTGTCCGGGTGCCGGCCGGCGGTGGTGACGTCCTGGTCCAGCAGGAACCGGCTGCCCGCGTTCGGTCCGCGCTTGACCACCAGCAGGGCCGAGCCCGGCGGCAGCGTGTCCACCGCGCCGGCGTGCGCGTCGTCGGACACCTCAGGCCCGGCCAGGTCGTCGAACGCGCCAGAGATGATCGACGTTGCCTCGGGCGAGCCGGCTTGGTCGCCGCGGCCTAGCGCGGCGCCGCACTGCGCGCAGAAGCGGGCGTCGTCGGGATTCTCGTGACCGCACCGGGTGCAGAACACCGCTGGGCTCGCCTCCCACGTCTCCCCGACCTGCCCCCCACCGCCCCTCCGGCGTGCGGCGAGCCTAGTCAGCGCGGCGGAGAAGGGTCAACCGAGAGTCGAGACTTGGGGTTCCAGGCCTCTACGAGCCGTCCAGCATGCCCTGGTATGCGGCCGCGTCCAGCAGCGAGTCCAGCGTCGTCGGGTCCTCGACCTGGATCTCGACGATCCAGCCCTCGCCGTACGGGTCCGCGTTCACCAGCTCGGGCTGGTCCTCCAGGGCCTCGTTGCGCGCGATGACGGTGCCGGTCACCGGCGCGTACAGGTCCGACACGCTCTTCGTCGACTCGACCTCGCCGAGAGGCTCACCGGCGGTGACCGCATCGCCGACCGCCGGCAACGACACGAACACGATGTCACCGAGTGCCTGCTGGGCGTAGTCCGTGATGCCGACCCGGACGACGTCCCCACTCTCCTCGAGCTGCGTCCACTCGTGCTCGGAGGTGTACTTCAGGTGTTCGGGCGTCACGGGCGGTCTTCCCCTGTTCTCGGAGGCTGTCCGCAGGTCCCCGTCGTCTAGTCCCCGTCGTCGGCCGGCCGAGCGTAGTCATGCCCGGGGAGCGGCCGCAACGCGCGGATCACCAGCCGGTGCCGCTGCGCGATGGTCGCCTCGCCGCCGGCGGCGCGAGTGGAGTCCACCACGCCGCCCGGGATGTTCAGCGCGGTGGCCAGGGTGGCCGGATCGCCGATCGCGAGCACCACGTACGGCGACTGCAACGCCCGCCCGTCCACCCGCAGGCCCTCGTCGGAGTCGGTGAACGCGGAGTCCAGCCCGATGCGGACCGAGCCGACCTGGATCGCCTCGGCGCCCGCCGCGCGCAGCTCCTCGACCGCGTCCAGCATGTCCTCGGCGCGCAGCCGCCCGCCCGGGTCGGTCATCCGCAGCTCGATGCCGGGGCCCTGGGCGGGGAGCGTGCCGGCGAGGATGCCGAGCGCGGTCGACCGGGACATCGCCTCTTCCAGGGCGGCAGCGTCGCGGTCCCCGGTCGTGCTGAGCCGGTTGCGCGCCGCCTCGAGCAGCGCGATCTGCCGCCGCAGCCGCTCCTCCCGGGACGACAGGTCGTCCAGGATGCGGACGAGGTCCTCCTGCCGGGCGGCGGCCAGGCCGTTGGACGCGGTGTTGCTGCGCAGCTGGACGACGAGCCCGAAGCCGAGCAGGCCGACGAGCAGGCCGATGAGCAGGCCGGCCGGCGTGACGCCGAGCGTCCGGGCGAGGATCGATCGGCGCGGTCCGGTCCTGGCCGAGTCCACATCGGACGGTTGATCGCCGGTGCCCGGCGCACCCTCTGGCGGGGCCAACGGCGGCGGCAGCACGCCGCTCAGCCCAACGCCGAGGCGGCTCGCCGCCGCTGGCCGCGTTGCCGGGGTCGCCTCGTCGCCGTCCGCCAACTCCGGCGCCCGCCGCGGCATCGGCGGCCGCGCCTCGCCCTCCGCCTCCGCCGTCGCGTCACCGCCGGCCTCGGCCCCCGGCGCACCGTCGCTGACCGCAGCGCTCGGCGCGTCGGCGTCGGCGTCGGCCCGCTGCCCTTCCGCAGCGGCCGGTTTGCGCGCGACCCGCCGCGCGGTGGGCAACGACTCGTCGGCCGTCGGGTCCGGTAACGCGAGGTCGGAGGCTCTGGGATCGGCCGCCTGGTGGGCCGTCTCGTGCTCGTCCGCCGACGGCGGGCCGTCCGGACTCGGCGTCACGCGTTCCGTCTCTCCATCTGGAGTCTCGACCTCGCCTTGAGGCCCGGTCTCTTCGTCCGGCAAGCGCCGGTCCTGGCCGCTCACCCCGCTCATGCCCGGAACAGGTGCCGCCGGATCGCGGCGGCGTTGCCGAAGATGCGGATACCGAGTACGACGACCACGCCCGTGGACAGCTGCGCGCCGACGCCGAGCTGGTCGCCCAGGAACACGATCAGCGCGGCCACGAGCACGTTCGACACGAACGACACGACGAACACCTTCGAGTCGAAGATCCCGTCGAGGCGCGCCCGCACCCCGCCGAAGACCGCGTCGAGCGCGGCGACGACCGCGATCGGCAGGTACGGCTGCAGCCAGAGCGGCACGGTCGGCTCGAGCAGCAGGCCGAGCATGACGCCGATGGCCAGCGCCACCGCGGCGATCACGGTCCTCCTCCCGCGGATGGTCCGCCCGAGCCGGGTCCCGCGGTTCCCGGCCGGGGCGGCGACTCGGTGGACGCTCCGCTTGGCCCGCCGGTTGACCCGCCGGAACCCGGTGGCAGCGTCAGCGTCCCGGGCAGCGGCTCGGCGTAGCGCAGCTCGGCGTCGGTCGCGGCGCGCAGCCGCAGGTCGGCCGCTCGGCCGACGGTGAAGCGGATGCCGTACAGCCCGACGTACGACTGGTACCGGCGCGCCGCGTCGCTGTCGGCGAACCGCGGCAGCAGCGTGTCCGGGTCGCCGATGGCCTCGATCGTGTACGGGCTGGAGACCGGGACCAGGTCGACGAGGATCGCCTCGCCGGCGGCGCGGATCGTGGTCGTCGGCGCGAGCCGCTTGCCGTCGATGGATACGGCTTCCGCACCGGCCGTCCAGAGCCCGTTGACGACGCTTTGCAGGTCGCGGTCGCGCAGCCGGCCGCTGTCGCCCGGTGGCACGGTCTGCGGGTCGCCGGTGGTCGGGTCGAGCTGCTCGCTCGGGGCCGCGTCACCGAACTCGACGACGATGCCCGGTCCGCGCACCGGGACCTGCGCGGCCGCGCCCTCCAGCCGGCGTACCTGGTCAGCGACCTCGTCGCCAGCCTCGCTCGCGGTGAGCGCGGCGTCGCGCTCGGCCACCAGGCGCGCGCTGAGCTCCTCGGCTTGCCGCTGCAGTTGGTCGCTGCGGGTCGTGCCGAGCTCGACGTCGCGCACCAGCGCCTGCCGCGCCCGTTCGGATGCCGGCGCCTGCTGGGTGGTGGTCCGGTACGCCGCGGCCAGCAGGAGGCCCACCAGCAGCAGGCCGATCGCGAGCAGGATCTGCGCGGCTCGCCCGTTGCGGGGCCGCGCAGCGGCCGAATCACCGCGCTCGGCTCGGCGGCGCGCCGCCTCGGCGTACCCCTTGTCGAGCGGATTTGCCAGTAAGTCGTTCAGCAGAGATGTCGACATAGCGCTGAATTGCTGCCGGTGCCGTGTCGGCCGGATGCCGGCCGCGTCCCGGGCCCGCTGCGCGTCGGTGGCGCGCTCGCGCGGCCCGACCGCGTGCTCGCCGCTCATCCGCCATCCCCCGGCGCCGCCGGCGCGGCCGGGGCGGAGTGGGCCCGCACCAGCTGGATCACCTGGACGAGGTAGAGCAACCCCGACCAGAGGTAGAGCGCGGTGCCCCAGATCGTGAACGCCCACGCGATCGGCCGGGCCACGTCGGCGGCGGTGCCGTCGCCGGTGGCCAGGAGCAGCAGCGGGAACGCGTACAGCAGGTTGAAGGTCGCCGCCTTGCCGAGGTAGTGCACGGGCGGCGGGCCGTACCCATGCCGGCGCAGCACCGGCAGGCACAGGCCGAGCACGACATCGCGGCCGACGATGAGCGCGGCCAGCCACCACGGGATGATGTCCCGCACCACGAACGCGAACAGGGTCGCCAGGATGTAGAGCCGGTCGGCGGCCGGGTCGAGCAGCACGCCGAGGCGGCTGGTCTGGCCGAGCCAGCGAGCGAGCTTGCCGTCGAGCCAGTCGGAGGCACCGGCCAGGGCGAGCACGACGAGGGCGGCGATGTCGGCGTGTGGCCCGAGCAGCAGCCACAGGAAGACCGGGACGCCGAGGAGCCGGAGCAGGCTCAGCAGGTTGGGCAAGGTCAGAACGCGGTCAGCCGGGCCGGGTCCGGCGACGGTCACGGTCGGCTCCCCGATTGTCGGCGGCACCCGTCCTCCTCGCCGTGCGCTGGCCTAGCCACGCGATGCCGTCGCGCGAAGCTTGTCGGGACGGCGGGATTTGAACCCACGACCCCCTGACCCCCAGTCAGGTGCGCTGCCAAACTGCGCCACGTCCCGTGCGCCGGTGCGCCTCGTTCACCCTACCGCAGCAGCGGGTGCGCCCCGGCGCGCCCGGCGGGGTCTCAGCCGGAGCGCCGGCGCCGCTCGCGGACCCGGACGCTGACCTCGACCGGGCTGCCGGTGAAGCCGAACTCCTCCCGCAGCCGGCGCTCCACGAACCGGCGGTACGCCGGCTCCAGGAACCCGGTCGTGAACAGGACGAAGCGCGGCGGCCGGGTGCCGGCCTGGGTAGCGAACAGGATCCGCGGTTGCCGCCCGCCGCGCACCGGTGGCGGGGTGGCCGCGACGATGTCGCCGAGCCAGGCGTTCAGCTGCCCGGTGGGCACCCGCTGCTCCCACGAGGCGAGCGCGGTGCGCAGCGCGGCCGGCAGCCGGTCCAGGCCGCGGCCGGTGCGGGCGGACACGTTGACCCGGGGTGCCCACCGGACCCTGCGCAGGTCGCGGTCGACCTCCTTCTCCAGCCGGGTCCGCCGGTCCTCGTCGAGCAGGTCCCACTTGTTGAACGCGAGCACGAGGGCACGCCCGGTGTCGACGACGGTGCTGATCACCCGCTGGTCCTGCTCGCTGATCGGCTCGCTCGCGTCGAGCAGGACGACGGCCACCTCGGCCGCCTCGATCGCCGCGGCGGTGCGCAGGCTGGCGTAGTACTCCGCGCCGCTGGCCTGCTTGACCCGGCGTCTGATCCCTGCCGTGTCGACAAAGCGCCAAACCTCTTGATCGAGTTCGACCAGGCTGTCCACCGGGTCCACGGTGGTGCCCCCGACCGGGTCGACGACCGCACGATCCTCGCCGGTCAGCCGGTTGAGCAGGCTGGACTTGCCGACGTTCTGCCGGCCGACGAGGGCGACCCGGCGCGGACCGGTCGTCGCCGTCTCGCCCGGCGCCTCCGGCAGCGCCTCGAGCACGGCGTCGAGCAGATCGCCGCTGCCACGACCGTGCAGGGCGCTCACCGCGTACGGCTGGCCGAGGCCGAGCGACCAGAGCGCGGCCGCGTCGGACTCCGCCCGCTCGTCGTCGACCTTGTTCGCGGCGAGGACGACCGGCTTATCGCCGCGCCGGAGCACGCGCGCGACGGCGTCGTCGGTCTCGGTCGCCCCCACCGTCGCGTCGACCACCAGCAGGACGGCGTCGGCCGCCGCGACCGCGCGCTCGGCCTGCGCCGTCACCCGCGCCGCGAACCCGCGCGCGTCCGGCTCCCAGCCGCCGGTGTCCACGACGGTGAACCGCCGGCCGCTCCACAGCGCGTCGTAGGCGACCCGGTCCCGGGTGACGCCCGGAACGTCCTGGACGACCGCCTCGCGCCGGCCGAGTATGCGGTTGACCAGCGTGGACTTGCCCACGTTCGGCCGGCCGACGACGGCGAGGACCGGCGTCGGAACGGTCTCGGGCGGGGCGTCGGCGGCGTCCTCGCCGCCGGTCTGCGGCGGCGTCGTCATGCCGGCTCCCCTGTCCCCGTCCGGGCCGGCCGAACGGGTGACTCGGGCCCGGTGGCCCGGACGTGCGCGGCGAGGGCGAGCCGGATCTGCTCCGCGGCGGCGGCGACGGCCCGACGGGAGACGGTCGAGCTGGCGGGTAACACGATCGGCTCGCCGAACGAGACCCGCGCGCGCGGACGCCAGCGCGGCAGCCGCCGGCCGGGCGGCAGCAGGTCAACCGTGCCGTGACAGGCGACCGGCAGCACCGGCGCCCCGGACCGCATCGCGAGGTAGGCGACGCCGTGCTGGATGCTCTCCACGACGCCCGTGCCGCGGGTGCCCTCCGGGAAGACGCCGACGACACCGCCGGCGGCGAGGGTGTCGAGCGCGGCCAGCAGCGGTCCGCGCTCCGCGACGCCACGGCGCACCGGGATCTGGCCGAGCCGGCGCAGCCCCGCGCCGACCGCGCCGCCGAACATCTCCGACTTGACGAGGAAGACCGCCGGCCGGCCGACGAGGCCGTACACCAGCGGTCCGTCGACGAACGCGCTGTGGTTGACGGCCAGGAGCACGGAGCCGGTTGGCGGCACAGCGGGCTGTCCGACGACATCGAGCCGATACAGGCCGCGGCCCAGCGCGGCGGCGGTCCGCCTGGTCAACGTCATCAGGACCGTGCCGCCCGCTCGCCGATCGGGCGGCAGCTCCCGGCGTGCGCGGCCCGCTCGGTGCGGCCACGCCGACCGCGGAGCCCCGAATTTCACGCCCGCTCCCCGGTGCGGCCGTTCGTGGCGGCAGCGGCGATTCCTCGACTTCGCGCCATGTCGACAAGTCGCTGAACAACCTCGTCGACCGCGAGCGTGGTCGTATCCAAGCGCACCGCGTCGTCGGCCGGCCGCAGCGGGCTGAGCTGCCTCGAGCTGTCGTAGGAGTCGCGGCGGTGGAGGTCCTCGGCGGTGGCCGCGACCTCGGCGCCGTCGGCCAGCCCGTCCTGGCGTGCGCGCCGCGTCGCCCGCTCGTCCCGGGTGGCGGTGAGGAAGACCTTGAGCGGTGCGTCCGGGGCCACCACCGTGCCGATGTCGCGCCCCTCCACCACGATGCCGCCGTCGCCGATCAGCCGGCGTTGCTGGGCCACCAGGCGCTCGCGGACCCGGGGCACCGCGGACACCGCGCTGACCGCCGAGGTCACCGGCGCCGACCGGATCTCCCGGTCGACCCTGCGACCATCCACGGCGACGTGCTGCTCGGCGGTGTCGGTCGTGATGTCCACGTCGATGCGGTCGACGAGCTGAGCCACCGCCTCGGCGTCGGCCGGGTCGATGCCGGCGGCGAGCACCGCCCAGGTCACCGCGCGGTACATCGCGCCCGTGTCCAGGTAGCGGAGGCCGAGCCGCCGCGCCAGCGCGCGGGCGACGGTCGACTTGCCGGTGCCCGACGGGCCGTCCAGCGCGACTACGTCACGGAGCCGCACGCCAGCCTTCCTCGCTTCCTCGTCTGGGCTACAGGTCAAAGACCTCGCGCCGGGGCCACCTCGACCACGCCGGCGCGGCCTCCATTCTGCCCGGTCTGCTCAGCGACATCGTGGCCTCATCGGACGTACCGTCCGGTGGAGGTCAAGGCGATGGCAACCCGATCAGACGTACTATCGTGGGCAGGCCGAGTCGTCACGACCTGGATCGTCGAGCGACTGTGTGGTGGCAGGCGCGCCGCCACGTCGTCGGCCGAAGACGCTCGGATCCTCCGCCCGGGCGTCAGAACACGTCGGGCCACCGGCGCGCGTGCGGAGCCGCGTAGGCGGGTCGCACGGCCGGCCCTGAGAGGGCGACACACGACACCTGCTCGCCGGCCGTGCACGGCCACTGGGTGTAAGGCCCCTGCTGGCAGAGGCGGGTCGCAGAGGCCGGCCCTCCGTGGTGAGGCAGGCGGCGACACGGGATGCCGGCGTGCCGGCCCCGGGGCGGACTCCGGGGTGTACACCGCCTCGCTGGTGTCGCGGGTCCTGTCGAGGCGGGTCCGCGCGCAGGAGTCGGCACCGGAGCGCGTGCCTGCCGGCCGAGGATGGGCCGCTGGCGTGACCGGGTGCCCTGCTGGCCCCGGTCGGTCCCATCGACGCGCGTCCGTGCGCAGGGGCGGCGGCACTGGTCCGGCCGGCTCGGGATCGCCCACCGGGTGTGTCGAGCGCCGGGGTGGCGGCCGCCTCATCGCGGCAGGTCCGTGCGCAGGGGCGGCGGCACTGGTCCGGCCGGCTCGGGATCGCCCACCGGGTGTGTCGAGCGCCGGGGCGGCGGCCGCCTCATCGCGGCAGGTCCGTGCGGAGGGCGGCGGCGCCGCGGAGGTAGACGTGCCGGACGTCGGCCCGCGCGCGGCCCGTCGTGACGTGGGCGAGCACTCGGAGCACGCGGGGCATGGCGCCGGGCACGTTCATCTCCGTCGCGCAGAGCAGGGGCACGTCGGTCAGCCCCAGCTGGCGCGCCGCGTACGCCGGGAACTCCGCGGTGAGATCGGGGGTCGCGGTGAAGATGATGCTGATCACGTCCGCGGGTGCGATGCCGTTGCGGTCGAGGACGGCGCGGACGAGCTCGGCCGCCGCGGCGAGGATCGCTTCCCGGTCGTCGCGGTCAACCTGGATGGCGCCGCGAACGGCACGAACAGGCATGCCGGCGGCCCTCCCATCCGACTCGGCGACCCAACGGCACATCAACTGATCGGTACAGTACTACACCGGTGTAACTTCTCATCGCTGTAGCGCTGTGTCGACAAGTCAGTCAACAGTTAAGCCGGCTGAGGTCGCGTGCAGAAGTCGCTGCCGACGCCACCTCCGGCCCGCCGTAGCACGCGGCCCAATTGTCGACAAGTCTGCTCGGCGGGACTCGACCCTTCTGCATATGAGATCAGCAGAGAAGTCGATGGGGACATTTGTCGACTCCTCGTATCCGCACGAGCGAAAACTCATCGGTCCGACCGTCTGAGTGATCAAACGCCATATCGATATAGAGGTTCATAACTTGACTGATGAACAGATGGACCGGTAGAGGATGAACCCTCCAAAGCGCTACAACACTTCAGGGACAAGGCGCTCTCGTGCTAACGCGTCAAGCCGGCGAGCCGATATAGCTCCCCCAGCTCCCGCCGGTCGAGCCGGCGGACCGTGCCCGGGCGCAGGTGACCCAGACGCACCGGGCCGAAGGCGGTGCGCGCGAGGCTCGACACCGGATGGCCGACCGCGGCAAGCAGCCGGCGCACGACGTGCTTGCGGCCCTCGTGCAGGACCACTTCCACCAGGGCGCGGCCGCCCGCGGCCTCCACCACGCGAAAGCCGTCGACCGCGACAAGCCCGTCGTCGAGCTCTACTCCGCGGCGTAGGCGCTTGTCCAGGTCGCGCGGGATCGGCCCGGGCACCTGCGCCAGGTAGGTCTTCGAGACGCCGTACGACGGGTGTGCCAGCCGGTGTGCGAGCTCGCCGTCGTTCGTCAGCAGTAGCAGACCCTCGCTGTCGGAATCGAGCCGCCCGATGTGGAACAGCCGCTCGGGGCGACCGGCGACGTAGTCCCCGACGGTCGGCCGGCCGCGGGCGTCCGTCATGGCGCTCAGCACGCCGCGTGGCTTGTGCAGGGCGAGGTAGACCAGGTCCTCGCGGACGTTCACGCGCTCGCCGTCGACCGTGACAACCGCCGTGGCGGGGTGCACTCGGCGGCCCTGCTCGCGGACCACCTCGCCGTCGACCGCGACCCTGCCCGCCGCGATCAGTTCCTCGCACGCGCGCCGCGAGCCAATGCCCGCGGCGGCGAGAACCTTTTGGAGCCGGACTCCGGTCTGATTCTCAACTTGAGAGTGTGACATCATCCAGCTGCGACGTATCGGGGAGAAGTGGAGCGAGAGACGGCAGTTCGGCAATCGAGGCGATTCCGAGCTTCTCCAGAAACAGCGGCGTCGTGCGGTAAAGCCCGCCGCTCGTATCCGGGTCGGTGCCGCATTCCTCCACGAGGCCCCGACTGAGAAGCGTACGCATGACCCCGTCGACGCTCACGCCACGAATCGCCGAGACCCTCGATCGGGTGACCGGCTGCCGGTACGCGACCACCGCGAGCGTCTCCAGCGCCGCCTGGGTGAGCCGCGCCTGCTGCCCGTCGAGGACGAACCGCTCGACGTGATCCGCGAAGTCCTCGCGCGAGTAGAGCCGCCAGCCGCCGGCGACCTCACGCAGATCGAACCCCCGGCCCTCGCGGCCGTACTCGTCCCGCAGCGCCGCCAGGCCCGACTCCACCTCCCCCATCGGCCGACCGAGGGCCTGAGCCAGCACGACGGCGCTCGCCGGCGTGTCGACGACCAGGAGAACGGCCTCGAGCGCCGCACGCAGCCGCCTCGGGGCGTCCAGGTCGGCACCGACGGCCGGGCCCGCGCCGGTCGGCCCGTCGGCTGCCCGCAGCCGCTCCGCGCCGCCAGCGCCCGGCTCCGCCTCCGGGTCCGCCGGGCTCGCGTCAAGCACCGGTGACCCGCTGTCCTCCAGCTCCCCAGCAGCCGGTTCAGCCGCGTCCGGCACAGCCGCCTCCGAGTGGTCGGATCCCTCGCCCAGCCTCACCCGTACTCCTCGTCGATGTCCGCGTCCTCCGGTGGCGCGGCGCCGTCGGCCGGACCCGTCCACCGTACGTGCAGCTCGCCGAGCGGGGCTATCTGGTCGAACGCGACCGCGCCCTCCCGGTAGAGCTCCAGCACCGCGAGGAACCTGGCCACCAGCTCCACCGTGTGCTGGCAGTCCTGGGTGAGCGTGCGGAACGTGGCGCGACCCACCCGCGCCAGTCGCTCCCGCAGGATGGAAGCGTGCTCGCGAACGCTGACCCGCGGCACGTAGATGTGGTCGGTCGGCACGATCGGCGGCGGCTTGGGCGCCAGCGCGGCCGCCGCGATCCGGGCGAGCTGCTCCGGCGTCACGGCGAGCAGCACGTCGGGCATCAGCGCCGCGAAGGGCGGCTCCAGCGACACGTCCCGGGGAAAGCGGCGTGCCTGGGCGCGTTCCAACGCGCCGAGGTGAGCCGCGGCCTGCTTGTAGGCGCGGTACTGCAGCAGCCGGGCGAAGAGTAGGTCCCGCGCCTCCAGCAGGGCCAGGTCCTCCTCATCCTCCACTTCGGCCGCGGGCAGCAACCGGGCCGCCTTCAGGTCGAGCAGGGTCGCCGCGACGACCAGGAACTCCGTCGCCTGGCCGAGGTCCCAGGACGGGCCGAGCGCCCGGATGTGGGCGATGAACTCGTCGGTGACCTGGGACAGAGCGACCTCGGTCACATCCAGCTGGTGGCGCGAGATCAGCGACAGCAGCAGGTCGAACGGGCCCTCGAAGTTGTCCAGGCGCACCTCGAACGCCGGCGGGCGCTCGACGGCGTCGAACTGCTCGCCGCCCCGGGAGGGCGCCGACGAGGTCACCATCGGACGGTAGCGCAGGCCCGCCACGCACGACCGTTCAGCGCTATGTCGACAAGGCCGTCATGTTGATGAGACGGGCAGTCGAGAGTCGGCAGGAGACGGTCAGGAGAACGCCTCGAGCACCGACCCGACCGCTCCGTCCACGATAGCCAGCAGCAGCGGGCGCTCGCCCCCGAGCGGGAGCACCAGGAGGATGAGCAACGCCAGCACGCCGAGGTTGTTCTCGACCAGGTAATGCCGTGCGCGCTGCCAGCCCGGCGAGCCGGTCGACGCCAGTTCCAGCAGCCGCCACCCGGGCAGCGGAGGCAGCGGCACCAGCGCCAGCACCGCCAGACCGAGCGACTCCAGCCCCCAGCAGACCAGGAACTGCTGCGCCGCCGGCAACTCGACGCCGCCGATCACGGAGCCGGGTCCGGCGCCGGCCAGGCTCGCCGCGGACCCGCCAACGGCGACGTAGCCGACCAGCACGACCGCGCCAAGCGCGGCGACGGCAAGCGGGCCGGCGAGCAGCGCGACCGCGAGCCGGCCACGCGAGCGCAGCGGCATCTCGGGGGTGACGCCCCAGCCGAGCCCGCCCAGCGCGGCCGCCACCGCGCCGATCGGGTCCAGCGTGCCGCGCAGG
>JBKOXW010000271.1:0-24262 GCA_046744115.1 Actinomycetota bacterium
GAGGAGCGGGCAGCTGGCGGCGCGGCACGTCGGCGATCGCAGGCCGCCCGGGCTGGCCGGGGGCGGGAAGGACGGAACTGCCCGGCCGGCTCGGGCCGCGGATCGCGTCCGGCCCGGCGCCCTCGGCGGCCCGCGGGTCGAACCGGCTGGCGAGCACGTCGGCCGAGAGCCGGACGAAGGCGCTGATGCCACCGAGCTCGGACTGGCGCAGCCGGACCGTGATGCCGTGCCGGCTGGCCAGCCGGCCGACCACGTACAGGCCCATCATCCGAGAGATCGACACGTCGAACACCGGCGGGTTGGCCAGCCGCTCGTTGGCGTCGGCGATTTCCTGCGCGGTCATGCCGATGCCGCGGTCCTCGATCTCGACCATCGCGCCGCCGTCGGACAGGCGCTGGCTGTGCACCAGCACCTTCGACTCGGGCGAGGAGAAGACCGTCGCGTTCTCGAGCAGCTCGGCGACGAGGTGCACCACGTGGTTGACCGCGCCGCCCATCACGTCCACGTCGGGCACGCCGGTCAGCTGGATGCGGTGGTACTGCTCGACCTCGGAGGTGGCGGCCCGCAGCACGTCGACCAGCGGGATCGGGCGCCCCCACCGGCGGCCGGCGTCCTCGCCCGCGAGAACCAGCAGGTTCTCCGAGTTGCGGCGCATGCGGGTGGCGAGGTGGTCGAGCTTGAACAGGTTCGACAGCTGGTCCGGGTCCTGCTCGCCGGTCTCCAGCTCGTCGATCAGCTTGAGCTGCCGCTCGACCAGGCCCTGGCTGCGCCGGGAGAGGTTGACGAACATCGAGTTGACGTTGCTGCGCAGCGCGGCCTGCTCGGTCGCCAGCCGCACCGCCTCCCGGTGGATCGCGTCGAACGTCCGCGCCACCTCCCCGATCTCGTCGCGGGAATCCACGTCGATGGGTTCGACCCGCATGTCCGGTGGACCGCTGTCGGAGCTGCGCAGCCGCTCGATCGCCTCGGGCAGCCGGTTCTCCGCGACGTCGAGTGCGCTCGTGCGCAGCCGCCGCAGCGGCTGGATCATCGACCGGGCGATCAGCAGCGAGGTGAGGAACGCGATCAGCAGGATCGCCGCGATGATCACGCCGGTGGAAATCGCCGACTGCTGTGCGTCGGCCCGCAGCGTGCGCGCCTGATCGATGACGGAGTCGAGCAGCCGGGACTCGACCGTGCGCATCAGCTCGATCCGCGTCGTGCTTGCCGCGTACCACTGCAGCGGGTCGAGGTCGAGCTCGGCCAGCTGCTGGCGGTTGACCGCGGTCTCCTCGATCCGCTTGACCGCGAGCACCGCCTGGCCGATCACCGTCTCGTCGTAGAGCGCGCGCTGCTCGTCGGTGGCGACCGTACGGAACCGGTCGACCGCCGCCTGCTGGCGCGCCAGCGACCCGGACAGCTCCTGGAACTCGCCGAACTGGAAGCTGTTCGCGTAGCCGATCGCGTAGAGCTGCCCCCGCACCTCCGACGCCGCGTCCTTGGCGCGGGACAGGTCGTTCAGCGCGGTCACGCTCTGGCTCAGCTCGCGGTCACCGCTGCGCTGCCCGATCTCGAGGTCGACATCGAGCAGGCTTGAGAGGAGGCCCGCGTACTGCGCCAGGATGGCGCCTTGAGTCAGCAGCGCCTTGCTCACCGCGTTGCGGAGCGCGCCGAGCCGGTCGAGGTCGGCGCGCACCCGGTCCATCTTCAGTTGCGCCTGCGGCCCGGGGTCCGACCCGAGCGCCTCCTCGGCCGAGCGGTAGCTCGCCACCGCCGAGTCGACGTTGTCGCGCTGGGTGGTGAGCGAGTTCGCCGAGTTCGGCTGTGGTGGCGGCTGCTGCGCCTTCTGGGCCGCCTCGATCGCTTCCGGGCTGACGTCGATCGGCGCCGGCCGGTTCTCGGCGATGTACCCGGCCGACAGGTCGCGCTCGGCCTGCACCTCGTGGACCAGCGCGGTGACCTGGCGCCCGAACTCCGCCACTGTCGCGCCCTGGCCGTAGTCCTGCGCGCTTTGGATGGAGCCGGCCATGTTGATGCTGGCCAGGACGAGGAACGCAACAGCGGGAACGACCAGTACGGCGATCAGCTTCGATCGCACCCGCCAGTTGCGCGGCGCCAGCATGCGCAGGCCGCTCGGGCGGGACGAGTCCGGCCGCGCGGCCGGGCCCGTGTCTGGTGGCGGGCCGCCGTCCCCTGGCCCGAGATGACCGTCCGCGCCGAGTCCTGGGTGCGGTGCGCTGGCACCTACGTGCGGCGCATCGAGGGGGCGGGGGCCCTCCGCACCGGGAGGGCTCTCCTCACCGACCCCACGGTGTCGCCCCCGTGCCATGGCGCCCTCAACAGACGGAGGCGCCGGATGAGAAGGGTGCTCCGTGGGTAGTCTGTCCACCAGCCCTCGCTACCTTTCACAACCGCGACGCGTGCCGGGCATACCTGGGGCACTATAGGGCCAGTCGAAGCTCAGGCGTGAACGGGCTGCGCGCGGAATGCGCATGAGCGTTCTGCAGCCCGTGATTATCGCGAGAAGTAATCAAGCAATTACATTCGGCAACGGCTGCATCCGTCTGTTGTGACGGGCGTACGCGCAGTGGCCGGGTACGCCGATCGGCCGCGGTCGGGGCGTGAGAGAGTGTGCGGGCGCCTCGGCGCTCGTTTCGCCGGCTTGCTGCCGCACGCCGGCTGCGGGCGTTGACAGTTTCGAGGCGCGAGAGCAACCTCACCCCGATCCGTGGGCCCCGAAGAGAGAATGCGTGAGATGACTTCCTGGCGCCGTCGCGTCGTCCCGGCCGTTTCCGCCATCGTTGTGACCGCTCTCGCCACCAGTGGATGCATGTCCACCGGCTCCGACGACGACAGCGGGGACGATCCGGCAGAGGTCCGCATCGGGCTGCTGGCCCCGCAGTCGGGGCCGAACCGCGGTGCCGGCATCGAGGCCAAGCGTGGCGCCGCCCTCGCCGCGGACGTCATCAACGGGGTCAACCTCAACGTGCCGCTCCCGCTCGCCGAGGACTCCGGCCTCGTCAACCTCGGCAACGCGCGGGTCAGGATCGTGGATGCCGACACCAAGGGCGACACGCAGGTCGCCGCGAACGAGACCACCCGGCTGGCGGCCGGCGAAGGGGTAGTCGGCCTTGTCGGCGCGTACGACCCCGAGGTGACGCTCACCGCGAGCCAGCGGGCGGAGCGGATCCCGATCCCCTTTGTCAACGGCGACACGTCGGTCAGCTTCCTCACCGAACGCGGGCTGGATTGGTTCTTCCGTACCGGGCCGTCGGTGCGCACCGCTGGCGAGGCGTTCTTCTCGCTGCTCAAGCGGCAGCAAACGGCAGGCGCGAAGATCGACCGACTGCTCGTGCTGCACAGCGAGGACAAGACCGGAAACGACGCCGGGAAGGTGATCGAGAGTCTGGCCGAAGAGGGCGGCTTCATGATGATGCACCTGACGTACCCGCCGGGCACGGCAGACCTGGGCCGCATCGTGGATACAGTCCGGTCGGAGCATCCGGACGTGGTCTTCGTCTCACCGTCGCCGCAGACAGTGCCCGGGTTGATCCAGGCGTTCGCCGAGCGGTCCTACAAGCCGGACGCGGTGATGGCGTTCGGTTCCGGCTTCATCGACACCGAGATGCTCAAGCGGGCCGGTCGGGCCGTGTCCGGGCTGTGCCGGGAGGGCGCGTGGTCGCTGGACCTGGCCGAGCGGAACGAGGCCGCGCGCGCGGTCACGAGCCTCTACCGCCGCAAGTACAACAAGCAGATGACGGAGGCCGCGGCGAGCACGTTCACCGCCGTGCTCACGCTCGCGCAGGCGGTCAACGACGCCGGCTCGACCGACCCCCGGCAGGTCCGCACGGCGCTGCTCGGCCTCGACGTGCCGGGCGAGGAGACGATCATGCCCTGGGAGGGCATCCGGTTCGACGAGACGCATCAGAACGAGCGGGCCGCATCGGTCGTCGAGCAGTTCGTCGGCGGTGCATTCCGGGTCGTCTTCCCCGTCGACGCCGCTGCCCGGGGCAAGCACCTCGTGTGGCCGGCGTCGGCCGCCGCCTGACGACCACGTAACGGCGGCGACGTGCCGCGCGGTCAGGCGGAGGCGCGGGCGAGCTCGGAATCGAGGCCCGCGTCGGTGGCCAGCTTGACGGCCAGCTCGCGGGCGTGCGGCAGCAGCTCGGCGACGTCGAGGGTGCGAAGCCGGCCGTCGGCCACCACCGGCTCGCCGCCCACCCAGACCTCGGTCACGTCCCGCACCGAGGCGCAGTAGACGAGTTCCTGGTACGGGTCGTGGATGTTGGCCAGCGACGGCCCGCGCTCGGTAAACAGCACCAGGTCGGCGCTCTTGCCCGGCTCCAGGCTGCCCACCTCGTCGTCGATGCCCAGCGCACGGGCCCCGCCGATGGTGGCCATCTCGAACACCTCGGGCGCCGTCATCGCGGTGGCCTGCAGGTGGTGCACCTTCTGCAGCAGTGCCGCGGCCTTCACCGTCTCCAGCATGCTCTGGCTGTCGTTGCTGGCCGGGCCGTCCACGCCGAGGCCGACCGTGACGCCCTCGCGGAGCAGCCACGGCACCGGGCAGACCCCGGACGCGAGGATCATGTTCGACACCGGGCAGTGCGCAACCCGGACGTCGTGCCGGCGCAGTGCCGCGACGTCCCCGGCGTCCAGCCACACGCAGTGCGCGGCCAGTACGTCGGCGTCGAGCCAGCCGAGCCGCTCGGCGTACTCGATCGAGCTGACCCCGCGCCGGGCGCGGCACTCGGTCACCTCCTCGCGCACCTCGTGGAAGTGCACGTGCAGCCCGCCGACCCGCCCGACGAGCTCTGTCGTCGCGGCCAGGAGGTCCTCGCGCGCGGCCACCGCGGACGCCACGCCGACCCGGAAGCGGCTCAGCCGGGACGCGGCGGCGGCCTTCTCGAGCGCCTCGTGCTCGGCGAGGTATCCGTCGAGCGGGCGCGGGTTCACCAGGTCGGCCGCGCCATAAGAGACATCGCCGCGGATACCGACCTGGTCCAGAGCCTCGACGACGCCCGGGCTGACCGGCTCGCGACCGGGGGCATTGACGAACATGTCCGCCGTCGCCGTGACCCCGGACATCGCCATCTCGGCCGCCTTCAGCAGCGTGCCGACATAGGCCATCTCCCTGGTGAGATGCGGCTTCACCGGCTCGATGACGCGAGCGAGCCACTCCCACAGCGTGTGCGTCTCCCCGATGCCGGTGATCAGGGACTCGGAGAAGTGCCCGTGACAGTTGACGAAACCCGGTGCCAGGATCCCCGACCCGTCGCCGGTGACCTGCGCCCGCGGGTACGTGGCACGCAGCTCGGTCCAGCCGCCGGTCGCGACGATCCGGCCGCCAGCCACCGCGACCGAACCGTCGCGGAGGTGCCCGGCCGGCCCCGCCGTCAGCACGTGCCGGGCGCGGACTAGCCGGATGTCCCGGTCAGCCGGAGTGTTCACGTACATCCCTCCGTGCGGTCGTCGCGTGTGGACGGACACAGCGATGCGGGCGGTCGCCCCACCTGCGCAGGGCGACCACCCGCCTCACACCAGTGCCCCCGTGGCTGGGCACTGGTTCAGTTGCTGCCGCTTGCCTCCAGTCCGATGGACTCGTCGATGAACTCGTTCGTCGCGATGTCCTCGGGCTTGAGGTCGGCCTTGATCGCCTTCTTCTGGCTCGTGAAGATCGGCGACGTGATGTCGATGATCTTCTGGATCCGCGCCATGTCGACGTTGCCGATCGTGTCGTCCGGCCCGTTCGCCACGATGCCCAGGTCGAGCATCGCCTGCGCCGAGTAGTCCGCGAGGCCCTGCGAGTACTGCCAGCCGGTGTTGTACTTCGGCACCAGGTCGAGGATGATCTTGATGGCGGCCTCCGGGTTCTGCGCGAACTGCACCGTCGACTTCTGGAAGATCGGGACCAGCTTCTCCAGGCAGGGCGCGAGCTGCTCCTTCTCGCCGGAGCGGATCGCCAGCGTGCTGAAGTATTGCGGGTAGCCGGTGTCGTTGACGAGCTGGAAGTCCATCGGCTTACCCCACGCCTTGATCTCCTTCTCGTACAGGTACGGCTCCGACGTGCCGAAGCCCTGCAGCGCGGCCTTGCCGCCGCTTTGCAGGAAGAGGTCGGGCGCGCCGGTATACGAGCCGTTGAGCTGCGAGCGCCGCAGGATGCCGGAACCGGTCAGGTAGTCCATGTACGCCAGGCCCTGCGTATAGAGCACCGTCGTGTCGGTCTGCCCGATGTCCGAGATCGTGTTGAACTCGGGGTGCTGCTTCGGGTCCCAGATGATCGCGAGCGGGCTGATCTCCAGCGGCGTCATGACGGTCATGACCGGCTGCTTGTCCGAGTACTGCACGGTCTCGTCGGTGGCGACGAAGCCAATGTGGATCGACTTGTCGGTATACATGACAGCCGGGACCGGTTGGAAGCCGACGGCCGGCCCGCCGCTCCGGACCTCGATCTTCACCCCGGTGTCGACGCCGTCGGCGACGAGCGGCCCGGTCACCTTCTTGGCATTGGTGTCGATCTTGTATCCAGGCCCGACGAGGTTGTAGATCGCACCGTGCTCGGACTCGGGCTGCCAGTCCTTCTGGATGACGATCGGGTCCGGGCACACGCCCTTGAGATCCTGAGCGCCTCCGGAGCCGGCCGTCGTTGCCGGCGCTGCCTGGTCGCCACCGTTCTCGTCGTCGCTGCACGCCGTGAGGGCGAGCAGGATGGTGATGCCGGCCGCTGCCGCTGTCACGGCGCGGGACCGGGCGGACCTTCCTCGCATGAGTCTCCTTCTTCTGTACGAACCCCGATTTCGTGGACCGCGATCAGGCGATCACGGCCGCTGGCAGGCCAGGAAATTCACGGACCACCCTCGTGCGGCTCACCACCCGCCCTTCGTGCAGCACGAGGCGGCTCGACACGTTCGCGAGCGCCTCGGCAATCGAACTCGCCTCCACGGCGAGCAGCTCAGCCGGATACCCGGCCTCGACCGTAACGGCCGGAAGCCCCATCGCCGCGCGCGACCCGGCGCTGACCGCGTCGTAGGCCTCGTCGGGCGTCAGGTGGCCGGCCGTGACCAGGAGCGAGCCGGTCTCCAGCGGATCCGCGCGACCCAGCACGTTGAACGGATCACGCAGGTTGTCGGCCCCGCCGGCCACCGTCGCGCCGGCATCCAGCAGTGGCCGAACCGCGGTCAGGCCGCGTGGCGGTGCCGAGATCTCACCGCGCGCCTGCAGGAAGAGGTTGGTCTGCGGGTTGCAGACCACCGCAACGCCGGCGGCGGCCACCTCCGCCGCGACCTCCGCGGACACTTCCGGCGGCTGCACGCCCAGGCTCACGCAGTGGCTTGCCGTGACCCCGTGGTCGAAGCCGGTCTCGGTGACCCTGCGCGCCAGCTGCCGCAGGTACAGCACGTCCGGCTCGAGCGTCTCGTCGGTGTGCAGGTCGAGCGGCTTGCCGAGTTCCGCGGCGAGCGTGAGGTAGAACTCGGTGCTCGCCGCCGGGTCATGGCCGATGTGCGGGCAGCCGCCGACGATGTCGACACCCATCGACATCGCGGCGCGAAGCAGGTCGCGCATGTCGGCGAAGTCGGGCCCGATGACGTCGATGGTCAACGCGGCGATCTGGAGATCGACCAACCCACGCAGCTCGTCGCGTACCTGCAGCAGCGCCTCGACCGGTGTCAGCCCGCTCTCCCGGTAGAGGCCGACGTGGGTCCGGATGGCGGTGGCTCCGTTGCTCAGGGCGGTCAGTGCCGCCCGTCGCGCCCGGTCGACGTAGTCGCGCCGCTCGACGCTCTTCGCGTGCGCCATCCAGGCGTCGATGGCGCTCGGGAGGTCGCCGACGGTGTTGGTGACCACGTCGGCGGTCAGCGCCGTGTCGTAGTGGGCGTGCGGCTCCGCCGGCGCCGGGAGCAGCAGGTAGCCCGCCAGGTCGAGCGTCTCGCCCGAGGTGTCCACCGTTCCTGGCGGACCGACCGCCTCGACGCGCCCGCCTGCGATCCGCACGTCGACGACCTCGCCGCCGCGCAGCGTCGCAGCGGTCAGCACCAGCGCCGGGTCCGTCGTCACTACGTCGACGTGGGGTCGTAGCCGGACGCGTGCCAGCGACCGACGACCCGGTTGGAGAGGAAGCCGAACAACCAGAAGACGACGACACCGAGCAGGGACGCCAGGATCACGGCGGCGATGAGCAGCTCCGACTGTATCCGGGATCGGTAAAGGTCGATCAGCACGCCGATGCCCGGCTCACCCTGCTTGAAGAAGAAGTCGCCGACGACCGCGCCGATGACGGCCAGGCCCGCAGAGATGCGGAAGCCGGCGAAGATCGCCGGCATGGCCGCCGGCAGCTGCAGCTTCCACAACCGGGTGGCCCGACCCGCGCCGTGCAGCCTGAACAGGTCGTGCTGCCCCGGCTCGACGGACTGCAGGCCGAACAGCGTGTTGTTGATGATCGGGAACAGCGCGATGAGCACGCAGACCAGGACGCGGGCGTTGAAGCCGAAGCCGAACCAGTACGCGATCAGCGGCACCATCGCGAGGATCGGGATGGTCTGCAGGATCACCGCGTACGGGTACAGCGACTTCTCCAGCCACTTCGCCTGGCTCATCACGATCGCGATCGACATGCCGATCGCGATGGCCAGCGCGAGCCCGAGCATCGCCACCTCGGCGGTCAGGCCGAGGGCCCGCAGGAGCTGCTGCAGGCTCTCGGCGTCGAAGAACGCGACCCGGACGACCTCGTGCGGTGGCGGGAGCAGCCACCTTCGGTCCTCGTCCAGCACCACAAAACTGAACAGGTACCAGATCCCGAGGAAGGCGAGGAAGACGACCAGCGAGCCGACCAGCGCGACCCAGTCGCCTCGCCAGCGGCGGCGGCGGGTCGGTGGCGTCGCGCCGGCCGCCGGCGTCCGCTCGACGGCGGCAGACATCTCGGCGTCGACGGTCATGGCAGGGCCTTCTGCTCCCCTCCGCTTCGGCAGGCGCTCAATCTTGCCTGCTCTTCGCGCAAGCGCTCATCGCCCAGCTCGCTGTGCTCCTCGGCGCCATCGCGCCTCGATGCTCGCGCGCTCACGCGTCCGCATCCCTCAGGCACTTGGAGACCGCGCCCGCGACATGCGCGAACTCGTCCGAGAACCGCAGCTGCGGATCCCGCGGGTAGTCGAACGGCACGACGAAGTCGTCGAGCACCCGGCCGGGCCGGCCGGACATCACGATCACCCGGTTCGCCAGGAAGACCGCCTCCGGCACCGAGTGCGTCACGAACAGCGCAGCAAACCGGCGGGCCTGGAACAGTTGCAGCAGTTCGTCGTTCAATCGCTGGCGGCTGATCTCGTCCAGCGCGCCGAACGGCTCGTCGAACAGGAAAAGGTCAGGCTCGAGCACCAGAGACCGGGCCAGCGACACCCGCATCCGCATGCCGCCGGACAGCGCGAGCGGCCGATGCCGCTCGAAGCCGGACAGCCCGACCATCGTGATCGCCTCCGCGACGCGGGTACGTCGCTCGGCCTTGGGCAGCCCATCCAACTCGGCCAGCAGCTCCACGTTCTTCCGCACGGTGCGCCAGGGCAACAGGGTCGGATCCTGGAAGACGTAGCCGACCTTCGATGCCTGCACGGTCAGCTTCCCCGTCGACTGTTTGGCGAGCCCGGCGGCCAGCCGCAGCAGCGTGCTCTTGCCGCAGCCGGACGGTCCGACGACGCTGACGAACTCGCCGCGGTCCACCGTGAGATCCACACCGGACAGCGCCACCGTGCCGTCCTTGAACCACTTGCCCACCCCGGCGAAGGTGAGGGCGGGAGTCGCTGTCCCTGGCAGCACCTCGAGTCCTCTCCCGTGTGACCTGTCGACCGCTGGCAGTTGAGCCAGCCGGCTGGGCCCGGCTCCGCGCGGACTATGGCCCGTGCGCCGGTCCGGCCGAGCCCAACGCGCCGCTCGGACGATTGTTGCGGCTGACGACCGTACGACATGCGACTGGGTGCATGTCCACCCGCACCTCGACGGACCGAACAGCCCGGACATACCGGGCGGGCGCGGGAGGGTTGGACGGCACGCGGGTTGGGCCCCTTCCGTCCGGGCACGGACACGGGCCCGCTGGAACGCCATGGCCGCCCCAGCAGGCCGTTCCGGCATCTGTACACGCTGGCGGAGTGTCTGATCGACTCCCCACCGTAGTCCCCGTGCGCATACCTTAGTGCACGCGCGGCTGCGGGCAGCAAGCGTCGCCCCTCCCCGCGCGGCCGCGGTCAGCTGCGACCGAGCAGTCGGGACATCACATCGTTGGGTTCGCCGTCGTCCCGGTAGCGGTGCCGGCGACCGGTGCCCGCGCCGCGATCCTCGCCCGGCTGCGGCGCCCGCGGGGTGGGCGGCGACGGCGTGCCGGCCAGGATTCGGCTCAGCTCGTCGGTCCCGTCCACTGGCGGCTCGTACGCGCCGGACGGCGGCAGGGGACCCCGCTCGTGCAGATCCGCCGGCGCGTACGCGGCCGGGGGGCGCGGCGGGGCGACCGACTCGTACGATGTCGCCGGCTCGTACGCGGCCGGGGGGCGCGGCGGGGCATCACCCTCGTACGAAGCCGCCGGCTCGTGTCGGCTCGCCAGCTCGCGCCGCGCTGCCGTGTCGTACGGGGTGGGCGGCTCGTGCGGCTTCACCGGCTCGTGCCGTCCGGTCGACTCGTACGGGTTGTCCGCCGGATACCGCGGCGGTGGCTCGTACGGCTCGGACGGCCAGGGCGCCGGTGCCGGGCCGGGCGGTGGCGGCACGTAGCGCGGCGGCTCGAAGGGCGCCGGCTCCGGCGCGGCCGCCTCGTGCGGCGGCGGCAGCTCGAACCGGCCGCTCTCGAACCGGCCTGTCTCGAACCGGCCGCTCTCGAACCGGCCTGTCTCGGACCGGGCCGGCTTGAACGGGGCCGGCTCGAACGGCTCGAACCCGGACGCTCCGACGCCGGCCGGCTCGAACGGAGCCGGCTGCTGGGGGGCCGGCTCGTGCGGGGTGGCGTCGAAGAGCGCCGAGACGGAGGGCGCCGGTTCGGCAAACGGCGCGTCGGACGATGCGGGCGGCAGCTCCCGGCGGTCGGGCGGTTCGTTGACCGTGAACGCCGGCTCGTCCAGCGAGCTGTTGTCGTCGCCGGCGGCCTGGAGCGACAGTCCGAGCCGGCGTGCCTCGTCCTGCAGCGCGCGGAGGCTGCCGCCGATGAGCCGCGTGGTCTCGATCCGCTCCATCCGCAGCTCGCCGTCGAGCCGGTCCAGCACCTCGCCGCGCAGCCGCTGCACCTCCTCGCGCAGCGAGTCGACGTTCTCCTGCACGCCGCGCTCCATCTCCCGGCGCAGGTACACCTCGAGCTGCATCTCGTACTCGCGGCGGGCGGAGACCTCGCGTTCCAGCTCCAGCTCATATTTGCGGCGGAGCTCGACCTCGCCGGCCGGCGACAGCCCTTGCTCGCTCTCTGTGGCCGATCGACGCCGCGGTGCAGCCAACGCCGCGAGCACGAACGCCCACAGCGCGCCGATCACCGCCAGCCGGAGCACCCGCAGGTCCTGGCTCAGCACCACCGCCACGGTCGATGCCGCCGCCAGGCACAGGGCCAACCCGAGGCCGACAAGGCGCAGCGCCCCACCGCGACTCCCCCGTGAATCGGAGTCTGCGGCGCGCGCCATGTGCGTCACAGTACGACGAAACGCGCGCCCGCTCGCGACCTGGGGACGACACGGGCCCGGCGACTCAGTCCGACACCGTCAGCGCGGCGTCGGCCAGCGACATCGGTCGCAGCGCCGGCCTGCCGAACCGGGTGCGGACCACCCGCAGGCTCGTCGAAGGCTTCGACGATGCGCTCTGCCTCGTCGAGCGGTCCCTGCGAGTCGCGGATCCGGGTGTCCGCGAGCGGCTCCTACATGAGGCCGGCGTCGGTGAGGAACTGCTCGGCGAGGTCCTTCGCGTCCTCCTTGTCGATGCTGAACGACTTGTTCAGCTCCTGGAGCTTCTCGGTGGTGAGCGCCTGGTTGACCTTGTTGACGATGTCCTGGGCCTCGGCCGGCACGTTGTCGCGGCACAGGCCGGTGATGTTGTCCGCGGTCTGCAGGCCCTTGTCGTCCTCCAGGACCACGAGGTTCTCCGCGACGACCGCGCCGTCGGAGGAGAAGACCAGGCCGACCTGGATGCTGCCGTCCTTGAGCGCTCCGATCGTCTTCGGACCGCCGGCGTCGAGCTTCTTCGTCTCGCCCTTGAACTGAAGGCCGTACGTCTTCTCCAGGCCCGGCCGGCAGAACGGCCGCTCGTCGCACTCCGGCGGGCCGCCGAGCACGAGCTGCCCGTTCAGCTTCGTCAGGTCGGACAGCTTCGCGAGCGAGTTGCTGTCGGCGAACTCCTTCGTCACCGCGAACGCGTTCTGGTCGGCGGCGTCGGACGGCTCCAGCACGACGAAGCTCTGCTGGGTCGCCAGCTCCTTCAGCGCGGTGAACGTGGCGTCCACATCGCCGCTGGCCAGCGGGTTCTTCTCGGCCGCGTCCGCGCCGTTGACCTGCGCGTTGAGGTATTCGGTGAGGGTGCCGATGTACTCGGGGACGACGTCGATCTCCCCGTTCTCCATCGCCTTGATGTACACCTCGCGCGAGCCCACGTTGAACTTGTCCGTGACCTGGTAACCGGCGTCGGACAGGGCGATCGAGTACATGTTCGCGATGATCTCGGCCTCGCCGAAGTTGGCAGAGCCGACCGTGATGCTTCCCTTCGGCTCGCCACCGGCCGAGCCGCCGTCGTCGTCGTCACCGCATGCGGTGGCGACGAGCGCCACCGCGGCAACGGCCGCGAGGAGGCCGCCGAGGCGGGGGAATCGGGCTGTGCGCATGGTGCGGAACCGCCTTCTGTGTCCCGGCCGGGCAGCCGGCCGCGTGTCGGGCAGAGGAGCGCCCCTGATCAAGCAAGCCAATCACGGGTCACCGACAAAGACACATCACGAAGCGATCTCGGCAGGAATGCGGCTCTCTGCCCGAATCGCCTGCTTCTCGGCCCGTACCAGCGGCGACCCGCGCCGGGACCGCTCCAGCGGGCTCGCCCGCCGGGCCACCACCGCGATCAGCAGGTCCACCGCGATCGCCAGCAGCGCCACCAGCACGGCGCCCGCGAACATCTGCGCCTTGTCGTTGGTCGCCTGCCCGTCGATGATGTACCGGCCCAACCCGCCCTGCGCGAACAGGGCCGCGAGCGTCGCGGTGGCCAGCACGTTCGTCGTCGAGGTGCGCAGCCCGGCCAGGATCAGCGGCAGCGCGAGCGGCAGCTCGACGCGGCGCAGCACCTGGCTGCCGGACAGTCCCATCCCCTGCGCCGCCTCGATGACCTCACGGTCCACCCCGCGCACGCCCACGTACGTGTTCGTGACCAGCGGCGGGACGCCGAGCGCGACCAGCGCGATGATCGAAGCCCAGGCGCTGTCGTACCCGCGGGGCAGCACCTCGGCGAAGATGCCGAGCAGGGCAAGCGACGGCAGAGCGCGGCCAATGTTCGAGGTGTTGACCGCGAGGAAGCCGCCCCGGCCCAGGTGGCCCAGCGACAGCGCGAGCGGCACCGCGAGCAGCACCGAGATCAGCATCGCCATCCCGGTGAGGTAGAGGTGCTCGGCCACCCGGACCGGGATGCCGTCAGGGCCGCTCCAGTTGTCCGCGTCGAAGAAGAAGCTCATGGGCTGACCCTGCTTTGGCTGCGCGCCCACGGCGAGACCAGCCGCTGTACGCCAAGCAGCAGTACGTCGGCCGCTACCGCGAGGGCGATCGCGAGCAGCGAGCCGACCATCAGCGGGGTCGGGAAGCGGCGGTTGATGCCGTCCAGGATGAGCCCGCCGAGCCCGCCCTGGGTGAGCAGGGCGGCGATGGTGACCAGGCCGATCGTGGTGACCGTGGCGATCCGGATGCCGGCCACGATGCTCGGCAGCGCGAGCGGCACCTCCACCCGCCACAGCAGCCCCCGCCGGGTGTAGCCCATCCCGCGGGCCGCCTCCCGGACGTCCTCGCTGACCGAGTCGAGCCCGGTCACGATGTTCCGGATCAGGATCAGCAGCGTGTACGTGACAAGCGCGATCTCCACCGTGAGCAGGGTGGTGAAGCCCGTGATCGGGCCGAGCAGGTAGAGCAGGGCGATCGAGGGGATGGTGTAGAGCACGCCGGACACTGCGAGGATGGGCGCCTGGAGCACCCGGTAACGCCGGGCAAGGAGGGCGAGTGGCGCGGACACCAGCAGGCCGACCCCGACGGCGATCGCGGTGAGCTGGATGTGCTGGCCGAGCGCGACGCCGATGTCGTCCAGGTGCCGGCCCACCCAGTCCCACCAGATGAGCGAGTCGGCGTCGTTCGCCGCGAGCGGCGGCCCCGCCGACCCACCGACAGCAAGGAGCTGCACCCCGTGAACGCTACCGCCGAGCCGGTGATCCGGCTCGACGCGCTCGGCAAGCGTTATCCGGACGGCACCGTCGCCGTGGGCGATCTTTCCCTGGACGTGCCGCCCGGCGAGGTGGTCATGCTCGTTGGCCCGTCCGGCTGCGGCAAGACCACCACCCTGAAGATGATCAACCGGCTGATCGAGCCGACCTCGGGTCGCATCGTGCTCGACGGCGAGGACGTCACCCGGGTCGACCCCGTCCAGCTCCGCCGCCGGATGGGGTACGTGATCCAGCAGGTCGGCCTCTTCCCGCATCGCACGATCGCGGAGAACGTCGGCACCGTGCCCGGGCTGATCGGCTGGGATAAGCGCCGGACCCGGAGCCGGGTCGAGGAGCTGCTCGAGCTCGTCGGCCTGGACCCGGCTGTGTTCGCCCGCCGGTACCCGCAGCAGCTGTCCGGCGGCCAGCGGCAGCGGGTCGGGGTTGCCCGCGCGCTCGCCGCCGACCCGCTCGTGCTGCTGATGGACGAGCCGTTCAGCGCGATCGACCCGATCGCCCGGGACCGGTTGCAGGCCGAGTTCCTGCGCCTGCAGGCCGAGGTCGGCAAGACGGTCGTGTTCGTCACCCACGACATCGAGGAGGCGGTACGGGTCGGCGACCGGATCGCCGTGCTGTCCCAAGGCGGCAAGCTGGAGCAGTACGACGACCCGGCCACCCTGCTCGGCTCGCCGGCATCCAGCTTCGTGGCCGACTTCGTCGGCGCGGACCGGGGGCTGAAGCGGCTCGCGGTCACCCCGATCAGTGTCGAGGACCTGGAGCAGCCGCCGGTGGTGCGGCTGGCCGACCGGGTCGCCGACGCGCGGCGGGCGCTGGACGCCGCCGGCGCGCGCTGGGCCGTCGCCCTCGACGCCTCCGACGAGCTGCGCGGCTGGATCTCCGCCGAGCAGGCCGAGGCCGCCGGGGGCACGGTCGGCGCCCTGGTGCGCCGGATGGAGGCCTGGGTGCCGGTCAGCGCCACGCTGAAGCAGGCGTTCTCGGTGATGCTGCAGGAGGACGCCGGCTGGGTCGCGGTGCTGGACGGATCCCGGTTCCTCGGGGTGCTCACCCCGGAGTCGCTGCACGCCGCGCTGCGCCGGTCGGTGGAGGACGCCGAGCCGGAGGTCGCCGGCGCGGTCTAGCTGTGCCCCGCTCTCGGCCGGTCCGGCACGCGTCACCGCCGGCCGGGCAGCCCTCGTCACTCCCCGCTCGCGCTGCGAGCGCTCGCGCTCGCTCTATTTGACCGCGCGGAGGCCGGACGCCTCGCGGGCCAGCTTCTGCTCGTGTCGCTGCACGGCCTGCTTGACCCGGTACATGTCCGCGTCGGCGGCGCCGAGCAGCCGGGCCGGCGGCAGGTCGGGGTCGTCGGTCGAGGCGTGCCCGATGCTGGCTCGGACGTTGACGATGCCCTGGTCCAGCGCCACCGGCGCGGCGACGGCCTGGGCGAGCCGGTGCGCGATCTCCTCGCCCGGCGCCTCGTCCGGCAGCCCCTTGATGATCACCACGAACTCGTCGCCGCCGATCCGGCCGATCAGGTCGGCCGGCCGCAGCGCGCCCTTCATCCGGTGGGCCGCGGTGCGAAGCACGAGGTCGCCGACGGCGTGCCCGTGCCGGTCGTTGACCTGCTTGAAGCCGTCCAGGTCGATGAAGAGCACGTGCACCTCGCCGGGCTCGGCGCGCAGCGTGCGCAGCGCGACGCCGAGCTTGTGCAGCACCACGCCGCGGTTCGGCAGGCCGGTGAGCAGGTCGTGGGTGGCCTTGCGGTGCAGCGTCTCCTCGGTCACCTTGTGCTGGGTCACGTCGATCATGTGCAGGATGTACGACTGCGTGCCGGCGAGCGCGGCCAGCGAGGCGTGCACCCAGCCGTCATTGCCGGCGAACGTGCGGTACCGGAACATGCCGGTGATCGGGGCGCTGGCGTCGTCGACCAGCTTGCGGAAGTCGCGCTGGACCTTCACCAGGTCCTCGGGCTCGACGTAATCCCACACCGAGGTAGCGCGCAGGGCGCTGGTGCGCCGGTCCAGCAGCCGACCCATCGCCGCGTTGACCTCGAGGAACGTTCCGTCCGCGCTGACGATCGCCATGCCGCTCGGCGCGTTCTGGAACGCCGCGCGGAACTTCTCCTCGGCCGCGCGTAGGCGGGCCTCGCCCTGCCGGCGGGACGTGATGTCGCGGGCGACGAGCAGCGCGGCCTCGTACCCGCCGAACGAGATCGGCCGGCCGGCCACCTCGATGTCCACCACGGTGCCGTCGAGCTTGACGACCTGCTCCTCGACGTACTCGGTGACCAGCGGCCGGGCGACCATCGTGGCCAGCCGGTCCTCCACCCCGTCCCGCCCGGACCACACCATGAACTCCAGCGCCGGCTTGGCCTGGATCTCGGCGAGATGGTCGGCTCCGAGCAGCTGCAGTCCGCGGAGGTTGGCGAAGACGAAGAAGTCGTCGACGATCACGTATACCGCGTCGGGGGACATGTCGACGAGCGCGCGGAAGTTCTCGTCGGACGGGACGCCGACGGACTCCGCGACGTGACCGTCGCGACTGTGCCTACCCATCCGCGGCCGTCACCTCCCTTGCGGACCGTGCACCGCAGCCTGACCGCCCACGCGGCGTCGCGCCGCGAGTGATCACTTCTCCCTGAGCCCGGCCGGTGACGCATCGTGCAGCCAAAATCGCCGTTAGGAGCCTAACTGCCCGATGCGCGCCGGTCGCGGCGTCGTCCGGACGAACACGGAATGAACCAACCGGGCTAACCAGCCAACGAATCACTGCTGACACGCCGCGGCACCGCGGCGGTAGGCGGAACGAAGCTCGCTGACAACGTCGGCGAGCATGCCTATTCCTTCGGCGATGACGCGCTCGTTAAGGGTGGCGTACCCGAATATCAGGCCGCCCCTGCCCCGCGAGGAGATGCGGTACGGCGCGACGCCGTAGACACCCAGACCCCGTCGGGCGGCGGCGTCCACCACCGTCGTCTCGTCGAGATCGGGCGGCAGCCAGGCGACGAGGTGCAGCCCAGCGGAGACGCCGGCCGGCTCCAGGTCGGGTACTCGATCGCGCAGCGCCTTCAGGAGCGCGTCCCGCCGCCGCCGGTAGACCGGCCGCATCCGTCGCAGGTGCCGATCGAACTCGCCGCGGGCGAGGAAGTCGGCGAAGGCGAGCTGGTCGAGTGCTGACGACCCGCGGTCCGCCGCGATTTTGGCGGCGGCCACATCGTCTACCAGGTGGCGAGGCACGACGAGCCATCCGAGTCGCAGCCCAGGGGCGAGGGTCTTGCTCGCGGTACCGGCGTAGACGACCTGGTCTGGAGTCAGGCCCTGCATGGCGCCGATCGGGGCCCGGTCGTACCGGTACTCCGCGTCGTAGTCGTCCTCGATGATCACCGCCCCCCGCCTCCGTGCCCACTGGAGCATTGCGGCACGGGACTCGGCCGACAGTACGGCGCCGGTCGGCCAATGGTGTGACGGGGTCAGGATGACCGCGTCGGCGTCGCTACCGGCGAGCACGTCGACACGCATGCCCTCGTCATCGACCGGAACACCGATCACCTCAACACCGACCGATTCGGCGATCGGGCGGACGTCGTCGCAGGAGGACGGGTCTTCGATGGCAAGCCGCTTCACCCCGGTCTTCGCCAGTACCTGGATGACCAGGACGATCCCCTGGGCGTACCCGTTACAGATCACGATGTTGTCGGGCTTGGCCGAGGTGCCGCGAACCCGGTTCAGGTAGTCGGCGAGCGCCTCGCGCAGCTCGGGGACGCCGCGGCCGCTGAGGTAGCCGAGCCGCTCGCCGGGCGCCTCGGTGAGGGCCGTGCGGAGCGAGCGCAGCCAGGCGGCCCGTGGAAAGTTGACCACGTCGGCCCGGCCGTAGCCGAAGTCGATCTGTGGCGCCGGCGGGGGAACCGGACGAGTTGGCGCCGGTGCCGGTTGCGGGGCGATGGCGACCTGGGTGTACCCACCGGTCCGGCTGGTCAAGTAACCCTCGGCGACCAGCTGCTGGTACGCCTCGACGACCACACCGCGGGAGACACCGAGATCCGCGGCCAGGGTCCGGGTGGGCGGCAGCGAGGTGCCGAACCCGAGTCGCCCCGAACGGATGCCTTCACGGATCGACACTTCGATCTGCCGGTGCAGCGGAACCTGGGCCTCACGGCGGAGCGCGACGAGCAGGTCACTCGCGAGATGAGAATTGGTCCTCAATCCAGCCATCGGATCGGACCTTATCGCGCGTACCGATTCCTGTCACGCTCGCAGCCATGACAACCTCGGCGGCACACCTCACACAGGACCGGCTGGATGGACAGATCCTCCTGCCGAGTGACTCGGGATACGACGACGCGCGATCGGTCTGGAACGGGATGGTGGACCGGCGACCGCGGATGATCTTCCGCTGCGCGAGCGTCGGTGACGTGGTGACCGCGGTGCGTACCGCGCGGGAGCGGGATCTGGAGATCGGCGTTCGGTGCGGTGGTCACAGCGTGCTCGGGCTGGCCGTGCCCGACGGCGGCCTGATGATCGACCTCACACCGATGGGCGGGGTCCGGGTGGACCCGGCGCGGCGTCGGGCATGGGTGCAGGGCGGCGCGCTACTCGGCGCCCTCGACCGGGCCGCGCAGCGGCACGGCTTAGCGACGACGGCGGGGAACGTCTCGCACACCGGCGTCGGAGGACTCACCCTGGGCGGGGGTATGGGCTGGCTCGCACGGCAGTACGGGCTGGCGTGCGACAACGTCGTCTCGGTTGAGATGGTGACCGCAGACGGAGCCGTGGTCCGCGCGAGCCAAGAGGAGCACGCGGACCTGTTCTGGGGTCTGCGCGGCGGTGGCGGCAACTTCGGTGTGGTCACCGAGTTCGAGTTCCGCCTCCACCCGGTGGGGACGCGGACGCTGGTCGCCGAGTACAAGTTCCCACTTGAGCAGGGCCGGCGCGTGCTTGGCACGTGGCGTGACCTGAACGCGCAGGCACCACGACAGGCCACCTTCACCGCCGACATCGGCGGCGACGGGCTGCTCACCGTCGGGTTCGTCTGGGTCGGCGACCCGGACCGAGGCCGGCGACTGCTCCCGGCCATGCGCGCTCTCGGTCGCCCGGTCGCCGAACGCGTGTACGAGCCGTCGTACATCGAACTCCAGCGGCGGGAAGACACGGTCGAACGGCACGCGGTTCGCAGGTACTGGAAGGGGCACTACCTGCGACAGTTCCCCGACCAGGCGATCGAGGCGTTCCTGCTGCGCGGCACCGCCGACGGTCGCGGCGAAAACCTGCCGGCCGTAGGGCTTCAGGCCTACGGCGGCGCGATCGCCGACGTACCCGATCGGGACACGGCATTCAGTCACCGGGACACGGTGTTCGAGTTCATCGCCGCGGCCCGCTGGACCGAGCCCGCGGAGGACCAGGCCCGTATGGCCGCCGCCCGGCGCTGCGCCGCGGGGCTCGACAGGTTCGCCAACGGGGTGTACGTCAACGTACTCAGCGACGAAGGCGCGGAAGGTGTCCGGCGCGCGTACGCACCCGAAAAGCTGGCCAGGTTGACAGCGCTCAAGGACGCGTGGGACCCGGGCAACGTGTTCCACCTGAACCAGAACATCCGGCCCAGCACACGATCAGCAGACCGCGACATTTTCGCCGGTCTCAGGGCGGACGCGGCCAAGCGCCTCTGGACCGAGAAGATGGCTTCGAGAAGATCGGCAACCAGCCGATCGACAGCTAGATAATCGAACGATCGAGGAAGGGTGGAACGATGCGCATCGGACTGACCAGCATCTTCGTCGACGACCAGGACAAGGCTGAGAAGTTCTACACCGAGGTGCTCGGCCTTCGGGTGAAGACCAGCGCGCCCTACGGCCCTGACGAACGCTGGCTGACCGTCGTGTCCCCAGTGGACCCCGACGGCGTGGAGGTGGCGCTGCACCTGACCGACGAATCGGCGCGGGCGTTCCAGCTGGCCAGCCGGGAGGTCGGCCGGCCGGTGCTCTCGCTGAGCACCGACGACTGCCAGCGTGATGCCGAACGGCTCCAGGCCAAGGGTGTGGTGTTCGTCAAGGAGCCCGCCAGGATGGACTACGGCGGTATGGACGCGGTCTTCGACGACACCTGCGGCAACCTGATCAACCTCCACCAGGACTGACCGAGAATGACGAGGACCGCCTGCGGGCTGTCATGCGCCGCGCTCCGGCTGGCCGGCACCAAGACAACGACCGGCGTGCTGGTCGCGACCTGCCAGACGGCCGAACCGACGGCGGGGGAGGCGGGGTCACGATGACGACTCCGGAGCCGAACGACCGGGCCGCGACGGCCGACCTCTCCTGGATGCTGTGGACCGCCATCGGGATCGGCGGGATCTGGGTCGCCGTCCTCCTGATCAGCCTCTTCGCGCCCGATCTCGTCTCCGGCTCGGAGCAGGAACATCTCCCGGTCGCCGCGTTCATCACGTGGTTTTGGGGCGGGGTCGGCACGCTGGTCTTACTGTGGGCGATGAGCCGGCTCCGGGGGAGCGCGATGTGGCGGCCCACCTGGATCGGGCTGTCGGTGGTGACGCTCGGGATCTGGGCCGTAGCCACGATCCTCGCCATCACGCTGCCAGTGCTCGAGACCGGGACCGATCCGACGCAGATCCCCTTCGCCGCCTTCTTCGCGCCCGTCGCCGCCGCGATGCTCACCGCGCTCGCGGGCGCCGTCGCCAACGTGTTCCGTCGAGGCCCGGGTGGTGGGTAGCTCGGCCCACCCGAGGCCGTCGCGCATCGACCGAGAGATCTGCCCGCCGCGTCTGCTAGTACCCGCCGAGCCGGTCGGTCGGGGGGCGCTCGTCCTCGTCGGGGGGTGGCGGGGTGCGAAGGCTGTACTCGAGCCAGAGCGCGGCGCCGACCAGGGAGGCGGCGGCGAGGACGCCGATCACGCCCGCACGGGTGTCGTCGCCGGCGGAGGCGAGGTAGTCCAGGCGGGGCAGGGTGTAGGCGAGCAGGCCGGCCCAGACGCCGGTCATCGCCGCCCCGACCAGTGAACTCGCCTTGGCCAGCGCGAGGGAACGGGCGGCGACCAGCGGCTCCACCGGCGTGGTGCCCGGCCGGCGCCGGATCCTGGCCCGCAGCTGCTCGGCCGCGATCAGCTCGGCCAGCGCGAGCAACGCCAGCGAGAGCGGCACGAACCAGCGCAGCCGCGGGAGGTCTCCGTACCACTGCCGCACCGCCAGCCACGACAGCAGGCCGGCGACGAGGGCGATGAGCACCAGGTCGCGCAGCGAGGTGGGCGGCACCCGGTGGTAGGACTGCCGCTGGTCAGGTCGCATGCGGCGCATCCTGGGCGGCTCGAGGAGTGCCTCGGGGCACGCTCAGCCGGAGGTCGTCGCGACGGCGGACCGTCCCGGTGCCGAGGGTGGCGAGCAGGTCGGCCACCCGGCCGTGACCGGGCAGGGTGGCGTCGGGCTGCACGTCCAGCCACGGTGCCAGCACGAACGCCCGCTCGTACGCGCGCGGGTGCGGCAGCGTCAACTCCGGGTCGGCCGACGTCACACCGTCCACAGTGACCACGTCGACGTCCAGCGTACGGGGTCCCCAGTGGATGGTGCGCAACCGGCCGGCTCGCCGCTCCAGGACGCGGGCGCGCTCGAGCCAGCCGTGTGCGTCCACATCGGACGAGTACACCACCAGCACCGCGTTGAGGAACGCGGGCTGCTCGACGCCGCCCCACGGCTCGGTCTCGTACACCGGGGACACCGCGACCACGGCAGTGCCCAGACCGTCCACAGCGGATTGGAGGCTGGCCAGCCGGTCACCGATGTTCGCGCCGATGGACAGGATCGCGCGGGTCATCGGGACCTCCGCACGGTCACCGTCACGTCCTCGCTCGGCACCGGCATCGGGGCCTGCGGCTTGTGCACGGTCACCTCCGCGACCGCCACCCGGCCGTCGCGCAGGCACACCTCAGCGAGCCGGCTGGCCAGGGTCTCGATCAGGTTCACCGGCGCGCCCGCCACCACCGAGGCCAGCGCGCCCGCCAGGGCGCCGTAGTCGACCGTCGCCGCCAGGTCGTCCGTGGCCGCGGCCGTGGAGACATCGAGCCACAGCACCGCGTCGACGACGAAGTCCTGCCCGTCGCGGCGCTCGGCCGCGTACACGCCGTGCCGGCCGTGCACCCGCAGCCCGCGGATCTCGATCCGGTCCTGCGCCGGCGGCTCGGCCGGCTGCCCTCCGCCGGTCATCGGACCCGCCGCCCGCCGGCCGCGGCGTCACCCGGTGCCGCGCCCGGGCCTTCCCGATCCTCGCCCCGCGCGGGCTGCGCCGGGCCGGCGTCGTCCCGCGCCGCCTGGAACGCCCGCACCACGAGCGCAGCGTCCAGGCTGGGTCGGACCTCGTGCACCCGCACGCCCCACACGCCGGCGAGAGCGGCCAGTACCGTCGTCGCGACCGTCGCGTCCTCCCGCTCGTCGACCGGCCGCGGCGCCCCGTCCGGCCCGGCCAGCAGCGCCCCGAGGAACGACTTGCGCGACGCGGCCACCAGCACCGGGAAGCCGAGCGCGAGGAGCGCGTCGAGGCGTGCCAGCAGCGCCCAGTTGTGGGCGGCGGTCTTGGCGAAGCCGAGGCCAGGGTCGAGGACCAGCTGGCCCGGGTCGACGCCGGCCCGCGTCGCGCTCTCGACCCGCTGGGACAGCTCGGCCGTCACCTCCGCGACCACGTCGTCGTACGTGGCGAGCGCCTGCATGTCCCGGCTGTGGCCGCGCCAGTGCATGAGGATCCACGGCACGCCGGCGTCGGCCACCACCCGGGCCATGTCCGGGTCGGCGAGCCCGCCGCTGACGTCGTTGACGACCGCCGCGCCCGCATCCAGCGCGGCCCGCGCGACCTCCGCCCTGGTCGTGTCGATGCTGACCGGCACGCCGGCACCGGCCAGGGCGCGGATCGCCGGCAGCACCCGGCGGGCCTCCTCCTCGGCCGGTACCCGGTCCGCGCCCGGTCGGGTGGACTCGCCGCCGACGTCGACCAGATCCGCGCCGGCCACGTGCAGGTCGAGGCCGTGCGCAACCGCCGCGTCGAGGGCGGCAAACCGGCCGCCGTCGCTGAACGAGTCGGGCGTCACGTTCAGCACGCCGACGATCGCGCAGCGACCCGGGGCGGGCAGCCCGACAGGCACGGACGGGACCATACGGGAGGTCGCCGGGCTCACTTGCCCAGGATGAGGCTCATCGCCTCGGCGCGGGTGGACGCCGACTTCTCGAACAGCCCGCGCACCGCGGAGGTCACCGTGCGCGCACCCGGCTTGCGGATGCCGCGCATCGACATGCACAGGTGCTCGGCCTCGATCACCACGATCGCCCCCCGCGGCTCCAGCTTGCGCACCAGCGCGTCGGCGATCTCGCTGGTGAGCCGCTCCTGCACCTGCGGCCGCTTGGCGTACAGGTCGACGAGCCGGGCCAGCTTGGACAGGCCGGTGATGCGGCCGTCGGTGTTCGGGATGTACCCCACATGCGCGACGCCGTGGAACGGGGTCAGGTGGTGCTCGCACGTGCTGTACAGCTCGATGTCCTTGACGATGACCATCTCCTCGTGGCCCTCATCGAACGTGGTCTCCAGCACGTCAGCCGGGTCCACGAACAGCCCGGCGAACTGCTCGGCGAAGGCCCGGGCGACGCGCTCCGGCGTGCGCTTGAGGCCGGCCCGGTCCGGTTCCTCGCCGATCGCCTCCAGCAGCTCCCGGACCGCAGCCTCGACCCGGGCGGCGTCGAAGCCGGTGGTCACGCAGAGGTACCCGCGGCGCCCGGGCTTCCGCTCGGAGGCTGCCACGGGTCCTCCGGCACCGCCGCGGCCGGGGCCGTCCCGCTGGAGCCCGCCGGCACCGGCTCGGCGGCCGGGGGTGTAGGCGTCGGGGACGCCGCCGTCGGCGGCGCCGGCCGCGGTGACGG
>JBKOXW010000213.1:0-5155 GCA_046744115.1 Actinomycetota bacterium
CCGGCGGTACGGGCGCCGAGCTGGCTGGCCAGCCGCTCCGCGACCGCGGTCTGCTGCGGCTGGGCGGCGAGCCGGCGGGTGGCCTCCGCGCGGCTGACGCCGAGTTGCGCCGCCATCGCGTCGGCGGCCGCGTCGGCGGCCGGAGCCGGCGCCGCCGGGGTGGTGGGCGCCGCCTGCGCGACCGGTGCGACGAGCAGCGTGCCGGCGACCAGGGCCACCGCGGTGGCGAGCAGGCCGAGGCGCCGGGTCCTTCCAGAGCCTGTGTGAGTCACACGAGCCTCCTGAGACCGGTGACATGCCGGATTGGCATGTCGTGAGACCGAGCCAACCGGGGGCCGCCCACACTGCGCCGAACGGAGTACTGAATCCGGGCGACAAGCCCAAGGCGTCGGATAAGCGGCCACAACTGGCGACGGGGAGTGTTGCGCCTCCTACTCCCCGCGCACAAGAGGAAACACCCAACTAGGCGGCGCGAGATACGGCTGAAAGGATTAAGCCAGGCGACCCAGACGGTCCGCTGTTCAGCGCAGTGACGCGAGCGCGGTCCGGGTCATCAGCCGGACGCCCACCGCGAGCGCGCGTTCGTCGATGTCGAACGACGGCTGGTGCAGGTCGGCGTGCGGCGCTCCCGGGCGGTGCACGCCGAGCCGCGCCAGCGCACCCGGCACGTGATCGAGGTACCAGGCGAAGTCCTCGCCGCCGAGGCTCTGCTCGGCGTCGTCGACGGCGTCCGGGCCGAGGCCGGCCGCGGCCGCCTCGGCCAGCAGCGCGACCGACGACGCCTCGTTCACCACCGGCGGGACCCCGCGCCGGTACTGCACGGCGACCTCGGCCCCGGTCGGCGCGGCGACCTCCGCGATGAGCCGGCGGACCAGCTCCTCCGCCCCGTCCCAGGCCTCCCGGCGCAGCGTGCGCAGGGTGCCGCGGAGCGCACCGTGCTGCGGGATCGTGTTCGGCGCGACACCGGCCTCGATTGCGCCCCACACGAGCGACATCCCGTCGCGGGGGTCGGCCCGCCGGGACAGCAGCCCCGGCACCTGGGTGACGAGCTTGCCCAGCGCGTACACCAGGTCGACGGTGAGGTGTGGGCGCGCGGTGTGCCCGCCGGGGCCGGCGAGCTCCACCTCCACCGAGTCGCATGCGGCGGTGATCGGCCCCACCCGCAATCCCACCCGGCCGGCGTCCAGCCGCGGCTCGCAGTGCAGCGCGAAGATCCGCTCGACACCCCGCAGCGCGCCGGCGGCGATGACCTCGACCGCCCCGCCGGGCAGCGTCTCCTCGGCCGGCTGGAAGATCAGCCGGACCCGCCCGGGCAGGCTCGGCGCGCTGGCCAGCGCGAGCGCGGTGCCGAGCAGGATCGCGGTGTGCGCGTCGTGCCCGCAGGCGTGGCAGGCGCCGGGCACGGTGGACCGGTACGGCACCGGCTTCGTGTCGACCAGCGGCAGCGCGTCGATGTCGGCGCGCAGCGCCACCGCGCTCCGGCCGGTGCCGACGTCGCAGACCAGGCCGCTGCCTCCGGGCAGGACCGCCGGCGCCAGCCCGGCCTGCCGGAGCCGGTCGACGAGCAGAGCCGTGGTGGCGCGCTCGGACCCGGACAGTTCCGGATGCGCGTGCAGGTGCCGGCGCCAGGCGATCAGGTCATCGGTGTGCGCCGCGAGCCAGGTGTCGAGCCAGAGCAGCGGGGCGGGGCCGGCCGTCCAGTCCACCTGCGCCCCCGCGTGCCCGGTCACGGTGTGTGCGGTCACAGGCACGCCGCCGCTGGCAGGGTGGACTCGAAGTCGGCTCGCATCCTCCGAGCGTAACGACGAAGGGTCTACGGTGTGGCGGGCACAGTGGAATCCCGACGCGTGAGGTGATCGACGTGCAGCCCAGATCGGTGACCAGCACGAGCGGCGTGGTGATCGCGTCGTACCCGCAGTACCGGGACGCGCAGGCGGCTGTCGACCGGCTCTCGGACGCGCGCTTTGCGGTCGAGAAGACCTCGATCGTCGGCCGCGACCTGCGCCTGGTGGAGGAGGTCACGGGCCGGCTGACGTACGCCCGGGCCGCGCTCACCGGCGCCGCCGCCGGCGCCTGGTTCGGCCTGCTCGTCGGCCTGTTCGTGGGCCTGTTCGCGGAGGACGCCGCGTCCTGGTTTGCCCTGATCCTGTGGGGGATCGTGTTCGGCGCGCTCGCCGGCGCCCTGTTCTCGATCGTGGCGTACGCCGCCACCGGCGGGCGCCGCGACTTCGTCTCGGTCAGCCAGCTGGTGGCGGGCCAGTACGACATCCTGGTCGAGCCGGACAGCATGGACGAGGCGCGCCGGGTGCTCGGCGTCGGCGCTCCGGCCACCCCGCCAGCCTCGTCCACCCCACCGAGTAGCTAGACAACATCGGCTAGAACAGGTCCGGCGGGCGGTAGGTGCCCCACACGTCCCGCAGCGCATGGCAGACCTCGCCGACCGTGGCGCGCGCCCGCAGCGCCTCCCGCATCGGGTAGAGCACGTTGTCGGCGCCCTCCGCGGCGCGGCGCAGCGCGTCCAGCGTGCGGGTCACCTCGTCGGCCGGCCGGTCCGCCCGCAGCGCCGCCAGCCGCTTGCGCTGCTCCTCCTCGATGGCCGGGTCGACGCGGAGCGGCTGGTACGCCTCCTCCTCCTCGATCGTGAACCTGTTCACGCCGACCACCACCCGGTCCCCGGCGTCGACCTCCTGCGCCACCGCGTACGCGGCCCGCTCGATCTCCTGCTTCTGGAACCCGACCTCGATCGCCGCCACGGCGCCGCCGAGGCCCTCCACCTGCTCCATCAGCGCGACCGTTGCGGCCTCGACCTCGTCGGTCATCGCCTCCACCGCGTACGACCCAGCGAGCGGGTCGACGGTGGCGGTCACGTCGGTCTCGTACGCGAGCACCTGCTGGGTCCGCAGCGCCAGCCGGGCGGCCTTCTCGGTGGGCAGCGCGATCGCCTCGTCGAACGCGTTCGTGTGCAACGACTGCGTGCCGCCGAGCACCGCGGCGAGGCCCTGCACAGCGACCCGCACCAGGTTCACCTCCGGCTGCTGCGCGGTCAGCTGCACGCCGGCGGTCTGGGTGTGGAAGCGGAGCATCTTCGACCTCGGGTCGCGCGCGGCGAACTCCTCGGCCATCAGCCGGGCCCAGATCCGCCGCGCCGCCCGGAACTTCGCCACCTCCTCCAGGAACGAGCTCCGGGAGACGAAGAAGAACGACAGCCGCGCGGCGAACTCGTCGACGTCCATGCCAGCCCGCACCGCGGCCCGGACGTACTCCACCCCGTTGGCCAGCGTGAACGCGATCTCATGTGCCGGGGTCGCACCGGCCTCGGCCATGTGGTAGCCGGAGATCGAGATCGTGTTCCAGCGCGGCAGCTCGGCCCGGCAGTACGCGAAGATGTCGGTGATCAGCCGGAGCGAGTGCGCCGGCGGGTAGATGTAGGTGCCGCGGGCGATGTACTCCTTGAGCACGTCGTTCTGGATCGTCCCGGTGAGACGGTCGCCGCCGGTGCCCTGCTCGGTGGCCACCAGCTGGTAGAGCAGCAGCAGCAGCGCCGCCGGCGAGTTGATGGTCATCGACGTGGAGACCTCGCCGAGCGGGATCCCGTCGAACAACGTGCGCATGTCGTCGATCGAGTCGATGGCGACGCCGACCTTGCCGACCTCGCCATGCGCCACCGGGTCGTCGGAGTCGTAGCCCATCTGCGTGGGCAGGTCGAACGCCACCGACAACCCGTGCCCGCCCGCCGCGAGCAGCTGGTGGTAGCGCCGGTTCGACTCCTTCGCGGTGCCGAAGCCGGCGTACTGCCGCATGGTCCAGGGACGCTGCGTGTACATGGTGCGGTACACGCCGCGGGTGAACGGGTACGCTCCGGGCTCGCCGAGCCGGTCGGGGAGGCCGTCGGCGACGTCGTCCGGCCCGTAGACCGGTCGGATCGGGAAGCCGGACTCCGACCGACGCGTCTCGGCCATCGCGCACCGCCTCTCGCGTGCCGGTTTTCCTCCGACCGCCGTCGTGGCCGATGCTATGGCGAACGGGTTGCCTCAGAGCATGTCGGGTACGAGGGCGTGTCGGGTAGAAGGGGCCTGTCGGGAGGAAGGGAGATCGTGGTCACACCACCGCGGACCGCGCGTGTCCTCGCGCGCCGGTACCACCTGCTACAGGTCCTAGGCCGGGGGGCGATGGGCGCGGTGTGGGAGGCCGAGGATGCCGTGCTCCGCCGCCCGGTCGCGGTGAAAGAGGTGGTGCTCCCGCCCGGCCTGTCGCCCGAGGAGCGGGCCGTCAGCTGCGAGCGGACGCTGCGCGAGGCGCGGGCGATCGCCCAGCTGGGCCATCCGAACGTGGTGACGCTCTTCGACGTCCTGGACGAGGACCACCGGCCGTGGGTGGTGATGGAGCTGGTGCCCTCGCGCAGCCTGGCCGACGCGGTCAAGCAGGACGGCCCGCTGCACCCGCTCCGGGTGTCCACGATCGGCCTGGCCATCCTCGGTGCGCTGGAGGCGGCGCACTCGGCCGGCATCACGCACCGCGACGTCAAGCCCGGCAACATCCTGCTCGGCCACGACGGCCGGGTGAAGCTCACCGACTTCGGCATCGCCCGCGCCGCCGGCGATACCACGATCACGGGCACGGGCCTGCTGGTCGGCTCGCCGTCCTACATCGCGCCGGAGATCGTCCGCGGCCACGGCGCCGGCCCGCCGGCGGACCTGTGGGGTCTCGGCGCGACGCTCTACGCCGCGGTCGAGGGCCGGGCGCCGTTCTCCGGCAGCGACGCGATGGACACGCTGGCCAGGGTCGTCCAGGAGCCGCCGGCCCCGTACGAGCGGGCCGGACCGCTCGAGCCCGCGCTCACCGCGATGCTGAACAAGGACCCGGCCCAGCGCGCCACCACGGTCGAGGCCCGCCGGCTGCTGCTCGATGTGCTGCGCGGCAGCGGCGATAACGACTACCCCCAGGCCGGGCCCGTCGGCCGGGCGCCGCAGGTCTCGGCGTCGGTGCTGGCCGCGACGGTGGTGGCGCCGCACCTGGACGACGCGGACGCGGCGGCTGAGCAGGAGCCGGCCCAGCACGAGCCCGCCCAGCACGAGCCCGCCCAGCACGAGCGAGCGCAGCCCGAGCGCTGTCTCTTATACACATCTGACGCTGCCGACGACATTGGGGGAGTGGT
>JBKOXW010000237.1:0-7964 GCA_046744115.1 Actinomycetota bacterium
GCCCAACCCGCCGCACCGGCCCAACCCGCCGCACCGGCCCAACCCGCCGCACCGGCCCAACCCGCCGCACCGGCGCAGCCCGCCCCGACGGCGGAGCCGCAGCAGTTCTCGACGCCCACGTCCGAGCCGCGCTGACCCGCGGCCTGCGCAGCGTCCGCCGTGGCCGTCCCGAACCCTCTCCGGCGCGTCCTGCGCCGGCGCCAGCGGTCGGCGGACGGATCGATGTCGCTGGGCGAGCACCTGCGCGAGCTCCGCTCGCGGATCCTCAAGGCGCTGTTCTTCGTCGCGCTCGGCGCGGTCGTGGGGTGGATCCTCTACCCGCAGATCCTGGAGCTGCTGAAGGAGCCGTACTGCGACCTTCCGGCGGAGCGACGGTTCCCGGCCGATGGCAGCTGCTCGCTGCCGTACTTCTCGCCGCTCGACGGCTTCATGCTCCGGTTCAAGGTCGCCGCGATCGTCGGGGCCGTGCTGTCCGCGCCGTTCTGGCTCTACCAGCTGTGGGCGTTCGTCACGCCGGGGCTGCGCCGCAACGAGCGGCGCTGGACGATCGTCTTCGTCGCCGCGTCGACCGTGTTGTTCGCGGCCGGCACCGTGCTGTCCTACCTCACCCTGCCCAAGGCCCTCGACCTGCTGACCGCGCTGGCCGGCGAGGGGACGATCGCGGCCATCGAGGTCACCCGCTACATCGGGTTCGTGACCACGATGCTGCTGGTGTTCGGAGTCTCGTTCGAGCTGCCGCTGCTGGTCGTGATGCTCAACCTGGTCGGCGTCGTCTCCGCGGATCGGCTGCGCCGGTGGCAGCGGCTGGCGATCTTCCTCATCTTCGTCTTCGCCGCGATCGCCACGCCGAGCCAGGACCCGATCTCCATGTCGATGTTGGCGATTCCGATGAGCCTGCTGTTCGAGAGCGCGGTACTGATCGCGGTGATCCACGACCGGCGCAAGGCCCGGCGGGAGGCTAGGGAGTCCTACCACGACCTTGCCGATGACGAGGCGTCACCGCTGGACGAGACGCCGTCACCGCTGGACGACGACGCCGGCTCCTCGCTGGACGACGCCCGCCGCTGACCGGCTCCGTGGTTCCCGGCCGCGTAATGAGGCTGAGCCCCTATGGTGCGTCCTCGTGACGGTCGCGGCGGTCCTGGTGAATCCAGATGCGGACCGTGGTCGCGCGGGCCGGCTGGCCGGGCCGGTGCGGGCGGCGCTCGCCGCGCGCGGGATCGACGCGCCGGTACTCTCCGGTCACTCGGCCGCGGAGTCGGTGGCGCTGGCGCGCGCGGCGGTCGCCGACGGGCTGGAGGTACTCGTCGCGGTCGGCGGCGACGGGCTCGTGCACTGCGCGGTGCAGGCAGTGGCTGGCACACCGGCGGCGCTGGCGGTGGTACCGGCCGGCACCGGCAACGACTTCGCCGACGTGCTCGGCGTTCCGTCCGATCCGGCGTCGGCGGCGGCCGTCGTCGCGAACGGCCGGACCCGGCTGGTCGACGCCGGGCGAGTCGACGCCGGAGAGGTCGAGCCCGGCGGGCGGTGGTGGGCCGGCGTGCTGTGCGCCGGCTTCGACTCCGCGGTGAACGAGCGGGCGAACCGGATGCGCTGGCCGACCGGGCCCCGTCGGTACGACGTCGCGGTCTTCGCCGAGCTGTACCGGCTGCGCCCGCGGCCGGCGGTGCTCACCCTCGACGGGGAACGCCTCGACGCCGAGATCACGCTGGTCGCGGTCGGCAACGGTCCGCAGTACGGCGGCGGCTTCCGGATCTGCCCGGACGCCCGTCTCGACGACGGCCTGCTCGACGTCTGCGTCGTCGGCCCGGTGTCCCGCGCCGAGCTCGTGCGCCTCAAGCCGAAGGTGCGGGTCGGCGGGCACGTCGGCCACCGCGCGGTCCGGATCATCCGGGCCCGCGAGGTCCGGCTGGAGGCGCCGGATCTGATCGCGTACGCCGACGGCGAGCGGGTCGGCCCGCTGCCCGTCAGCCTGACCTGCGTGCCCGGCGCGCTGCGCGTCTGTGTCCCGACGACCGGCCGAGTCCCCGCGACCGACCGATGAGTTTCGGGCCGCCGCGCCGTTGAACGATCCGAAGGAAACGTCAGGGCCACGAGGAGGTCAGCGGATGAGCAAGGTCTACACCGGCGCGAGCATGTCGCTGGACGGCTACATCGCCGGACCCGGCGAGAGCGGGTTCGAGCACCTCTTCCAGTGGTACGGCAACGGCGACGTCGAGGTGCCGACCACCCATCCGGAGATGACGCTGCGGCTGACCCCGGCCAGCGCCGAGCACTTCCGGAACTACCTCGACAGCACCGGGGCGCTGGTCGTCGGCCGCAAGCTGTTCGACTCCACCGGCGCCTGGGGTGGCAACCACCCGATGGGCCTGCCGGTGGTCGTGGTCACGCACAGCGTGCCGGTCGGCTGGCCGCGCGAGGACGCGGCGTTCACGTTCGTCACCGACGGCATCGAGAGCGCCATCGAGACGGCCAAGGGCCTCGCGGGCGAGAAGGTGGTCGGGGTCAACGGCGGGATGATCGCCAGCCAGTGCCTGAACGCCGGCCTGCTCGACGAGGTCTGGGTCGAGCTCGTTCCTGTCCTGCTCGGCGCCGGGACCCCGTTCTTCGATCAGCTGACGAACGCCCCGGTGGAGCTGGAGGGACCGGTCTCGGTCGTCGAGGGCAACCGCGTCACGCACCTGCGCTACCGGGTCCGGTACCCGTCGGCGCCGGCTGGCTAGGCGGCTCCCGGTCGCCGGACTCCTGGTCCCGGCGGGCCCGGGCGCGGCGCTTGCCCTCGTGCATCGCCTGCACCCGGGCGATTGGGATCGCGCGGCCCTCCTCGACGAGCTCGGAGCTCAGCCCTTGCGGCTCGGGCATCCGCTCGGCCCACGGGTCGCGGTTGGCGACCAACGCCGCCGCGGTGTGCACGGTGAAGTCGGCCGGCGTGACACCGTCGAGGTCCTCCCATGCGACCGGGAAGGAGACCGGCACCCCCGGCCGGATGCGCGGGCTGTACGCGGCGACGACGGTTGCCCAGCCGGCCCGCGTCGAGTCGAGGAACACCTTGCCGCCGCGGTCTTCCCGGACGAACGCGGTGGTCGCCAGCGCCGGGTCGAGGCGCTCGGCCCGCGCCGCGATCGCCCGGGTCGCCGCGGCGAGCTCCTCACCCGTCACCTGCTCCTGGACCGGCACGAACACGTGCACGCCCTTCGCCCCGCTGGTCTTGACCGCGCCCCGCAGGCCGGCGGCGGCGAGCGCCTGGCGGACGAGGTGGGCGGCGCCCACGGCCGCTCGGAAGCCGTCCCCGGCCGGCGGGTCGAGGTCGAGCACCATGTGGGTCGGGTGATCCACGCCGTTCCGGATCAGCGTCGGGTGGTACTCCACCGCCCGCTGGTTGGCGAACCACAGCAGCGTGCGGCGGTCGTTGCACAGCGCGTACGACACGTCCCGCTTGGAGGTCTCCGCCCACAGCCGCACGGTTCGCACCCATGGCGGCGTGTACTTCGGGACGTTCTTCTGCATGAACGGCTCCTGGCCCGGCCGCACCCGCACCACCGACAGCGGCCGGTCGGCGAGCACGGGGATGATCCGGTCGGCGACCGCGTCCAGGTAGTCGACCAGGTCCCGCTTCGTCGCCCCGGCCCCCTCGAACAGCGCCTGATCGAGATTGGTCAGCGCCACCCCGTCGCGCTCCTCCTCGCCGGTCACCGCATCACCGTCCCACCCAACGCACCCCGGCGCGAGTGCCAGCGGTCATGGACACCAACGTTCTCGTCCGGCACCTGACCGGCGATCCGCCGAAGCTGGCGCGCCAGGCCACCGAGTTCCTCGCCCAGGCTGACGAGTTGCTCCTCGCCGACCTGGGCCGGATGCCGACCATCCGGCACGTCATCCCCGGCTAGAGGGTGGCGATGCGGAGGACCAGGGCGGCCGCGGCGAACATGGCGACGATGATCGGGGTCGGGATGCTGCTGAGCTGGTTCGCGCGAATGTGGGCGCCGATGGCGAGCAGGAAGTAGAGGAGCACCGCGCTTGCGGTGACGACGCCGAGCGGGGCCCAGAGCAGGCCGAGGATCAGACCGGCGGCGCCGGCGAGGAGGATGAACGCCAGGTGGTTGAGCCTGTTCTCGGGCACGCCGACGCTCGCGTAGAACGCGACGACGTCCGGCCGGTGCGAGAGCTTCCGCACGGCCGAGTAGGTCAGCATCGCGGCGAGCACCACCGACACGATGACGGTGACGACGAACATGTGTGGCTCCGTGGCGGTACGGCGACATCGACGGTCGTCAGCATGACGAAGGGCCGGGAGCGCGGTGCTCCCGGCCCTGGTGTGCGCGAGGGTGGTCAGCTCTTGTCTGTCGACTCGCCCTCGATGGACTTCGGCTCCGACGTGCCGCGGATGGCGACCTTCTTCGGCGCCGGCGCGGGCTTGGCGACGTGCCGGACCCGCACCTCGAGCATGCCCTTGTCGTAGGACGCGTCGACGTCGTCGGCGGTGACGCCCTCCGGCAGCGCGAACTCGCGCCGGAACGCTCCGTACCGCAGCTCGCGCACGAGCACCTTGCCGGCCTCGTTGGTCGACTCGTACCGGTCCTCGCGCTTGCCGCTGATCGTCAGCCGGCCGTCGGACACCTCGATGTCGACGTCCTTCTCGACGTCCAGGCCCGGCAGCTCCAGGCGGATCAGCACGTCCTCACCGTCGGTGGCCAGCTCCACCGCGGGGACGTAGCCGGCCGTGCCCTGCCTCGCGCCTCCGCCCCACGCGCGCCGGACGAGCTCGTCGAAGTCGCGGTCCATTCGAGCCAGCGTGTTAAACGGGTCCCACAGCGTGAGTGCCATGTCGGTCATCCCTCCCTCTGGTGACGACGACCCGGCGACCCCTTGCCGAGCCGCTCTTCTTAGCACTCTTACCCCTAGAGTGCTAACGCTCATTCCCGATGTCAAGCCTGTCGGGCGACCATCCGTACGCTGGTGTGGTGACCAGCCCGGCCGAGCGGTACGCGGCGGCCCGGCAGCGGGCCGCCCGGCCTGCGCTGGCCGAGTTCCGTGCGGGCTACCCGTTCCAGCTCGACCCGTTCCAGGTCGAGGCGTGCGAGGCGCTCGAGGACGGCCTCGGGGTGCTGGTCTGCGCGCCGACCGGGGCCGGCAAGACGGTGGTGGGGGAGTTCGCCGTGTTCCTCGCGCTGCGCGAGGGCCGCAAGTGCTTCTACACCACGCCGATCAAGGCGCTGTCCAACCAGAAGTACGCCGACCTCGTCGAGCAGCACGGCGCGGCCAACGTCGGCCTGCTCACCGGGGACAACGCGGTCAACGGCGGCGCGCCGGTCGTCGTGATGACCACCGAGGTGCTGCGGAACATGCTCTACGCGGGGTCGACGGCGCTCGACGATCTCGGCTACGTCGTCATGGACGAGGTGCACTACCTCGCCGACCGGTTCCGCGGGGCGGTCTGGGAGGAGGTGATCATCCACCTGCCGGCCTCGGTCCGGCTCGTCTCCCTGTCGGCGACGGTGAGCAACGCGGAGGAGTTCGCCGACTGGCTGGTCACCGTGCGCGGTCACACCCAGGTCATCGTGTCCGAGCACCGCCCGATCCCGCTCTGGCAGCACATGCTCGTCGGCCGCCGCCTGTTCGACCTCTTCCGGGGAGCAGACAGCATCAGCCGGGCCGCGCCGGTGCGGCGGCTCGGCGGGGACGGCACGGCCCGCGACGCGGTCCCCGAGGTCGATCCGGAGCTGGTCCGGTACGTCCGCGACCAGCAGCGGTACGCCGAGCCGTTGCGCCGCCCTGGCCGCCCCCGCGCCTGGCGACCACCGTCGCGAGTGGACGTGATCGAGCGGCTGGACCGGGAGGCGCTGCTGCCGGCGATCACGTTCATCTTCAGCCGGGCCGGCTGCGATGCCGCGGTCGAGCAGTGCGTCCGGGCCGGCCTGTGGTTGAACGACCCGGCGGAGGCGGACGAGGTACGGCGGACCGTCGAGGCCCGCACCGCCGACATTCCCTCCGGCGACCTGGACGTGCTGGGCTACTGGGAGTGGCTGGAGGGCCTGCAGCGCGGCGTGGCCGCGCATCACGCTGGCCTGATCCCGACGTTCAAGGAGACGGTCGAGGAGCTGTTCGTCCGCGGGCTGGTCAAGGCCGTGTTCGCGACCGAGACGCTGGCGCTGGGCATCAACATGCCGGCCCGGTCGGTCGTGCTCGAACGGCTGGTGAAGTTCAACGGCGAGACCCACGCCGACATCACGCCGGGGGAGTACACCCAGCTCACCGGCCGGGCCGGGCGCCGGGGCATCGACGTCGAGGGCCACGCGGTCGTGGTCTGGTCGCCCGGCCTCGACCCGGCGCAGGTCGCCGGCCTGGCCTCGACCCGCACGTACCCGCTGCGGTCGTCGTTCCGGCCCTCCTACAACATGGCGGTCAACCTCGTCGCCACGCTCGGTCGCCCGGCGGCCCGCGAACTGCTGGAGTCGTCGTTCGCGCAGTTCCAGGCCGACCGCTCGGTGGTCGGCCTGGCGCGGCAGATCCAGCGCAACGAGGAGGCGCTGGCCGGCTACGCCGAGGCGATGACCTGCGACCGCGGCGACTTCGCCAGCTACGCCGAGCTGCGCGCCCGACTGCGAGTCCGGGAGGCGGCGCTCGCCCGCGAGGGAGCGGTCCAGCGGCGCGCCGCGGTCGCGCAGTCGCTGGAGCGGCTGCAGGTCGGCGACGTGATCCGGGTGCCGTCCGGGCGCCGGTCGGGCGTCGCGGTGGTGCTCGACCCGGGCGTGCACCCGCTGACCGAGCCGCGGCCGCTCGTGCTCACCGAGGACCGGTGGGCCGGCCGGCTGTCGCTGACCGACTTCCCCGCGCCGGTGCAGGCGCTGGCCCGGGTGCGGGTGCCGAAGCACTTCAACCACCGCTCGCCGCAGGCCCGCCGCGACCTCGCCTCCACGCTGCGCAACGCGCGCGCCGAGCTGGCCGACGAGCGGCGCGGGCCACGCCGCCCCGGCGCCGACGACCCCGAGGTGGCCCGGCTGCGGCAGCAGATCCGGCAGCACCCGTGCCACGGCTGCCCGGACCGGGAGGAGCACGCCCGGTGGGCCGACCGGTACCAGCGGCTGCGCCGGGACACCGACGCGCTGCGGCAGCGGGTGGAGTCGAAGACGCACTCGATCCCGCGCACGTTCGACCGGGTCTGCGCGCTGCTGGAGCGGCGCGGTTACCTCGCCGCCGACGTCGCCGACGGTCCGGAGGCAGTGACGCCGGCCGGCCGGCAGCTCGCCCGGATCTGGTCGGAGTCCGACCTGCTCGTCGCCGAGTGCCTGCGGGCCGGGGTCTGGGAGCCGCTGTCCGCCCCGGAGCTCGCCGCCGCGGTGTCCGCCCTGCTGTACGAGTCCCGCCGCGACGAGACGGCGCCGGCGCGGGTGCCGGAGGGCCCGCTCCGGGACGCGCTCGCCGAGACAGTGCGGCTGTGGGCGGGGCTGGAGGAGGACGAGCAGGCGCACCGGCTGGAGGCGACCCGCGAGCCGGACATCGGCTTCGCCTGGCCCGCGTACCGGTGGGCGCGCGGGGAGCCGCTGGACCGGGTGCTGTCGGCGGCGGTGACGGCCGGCCAGGAGCTGTCCGCCGGCGACTTCGTCCGCTGGTGCAAGCAGCTGCTCGACCTGTTGGACCAGGTCGCGGCCGTCGCCGAGCCGGGCAGCCGGGTGGCCGCGACCGCGCGCGACGCCTCGGCCGCCGTCCGCCGGGGCGTGGTGGCCTTCTCCGGCACCGTCTAGAGCCACGCCGTCGGCCCGCGGCTGGCAGGATCGGTCCATGCCGGAGACGGAGGGGCCGACCTGCCCCGCCTGCCTCACCCTCAACCCGGTCGGCGCGCCGGCCTGCATTCGCTGCAACACCCCGCTGCCGCCCGCGGGCACCGGCTCGCCCGCGGCTTCGCCACGCCCGGCGGCCTCGGACAGTGGCCCCGCGCCGGCACCGCCGGCCGAGCGGCCTAGGCC
>JBKOXW010000172.1:0-5344 GCA_046744115.1 Actinomycetota bacterium
CGCGACCAGTCGGGTCAGCCCACCCTCGACCTGCTCGACGTACACCACGTCGGCCTCGTTCAGCCCGGACTGAGGACGTCCTGCAGCGGTGTTGTCGATCTTGACGGCGACGACGGGGCCGGTGGGGACACCCGGCAGGCCGGTGAGCGGGTTGACCGCGGCCGCCGTACCGCTCGTCCCGCCGGCCGGCGAGGATCCCCCGCGCTGCGCCCACCACAGGCCGCCGGCCGCCGCGAGGGCCACGACCAGCGCCACGGTGAGTGCGACGGAGACTCGGTGCCTGCCGAACCAGCCACGCACAGTCGCCTACAGGTTCGCTGCGGAAACTGCCGCCATGCCAGCAGTGTGCGCGCCAAGGTCCGCGCGCGCCTCCCTGCTAGCGGGCGTCCAGCTAGCGGGTGTCCAGGTAGGTCACGACCGCCAGGACCCGGCGGTGGTCCTCCTCGCTCTCCGGCAAGTCGAGCTTGCCGAGGATGCTCCGCACGTGCTTCTCCACCGTGCCCTCCGTGACCCACAGGCGACTCGCGATCCCGGCGTTGGAGCGGCCCTCGGCCATCAGCGCGAGCACCTCCCGCTCGCGGCCGGTGAGGACGGCGAGCGGGTCGTTGGCCCGGCGTGCTCCGACGAGCTCCGTCACGAGCGCGGGATCCACCACGGCGCCGCCGCGGGTGACCCGGTGGACCGTCGCGATGAACTCGTCCACGTCGGTCACCCGGCTCTTGAGCAGGTACCCGACCCGCTCCCCGGTCGCCAGCAACTCCATCGCGTGTTCCACCTCGACGTGCGCCGAGAGCACGAGGATCCCGATGTGCGGGAACTCGGCCCTGATCGTGCGCGCGGCGACGAGTCCCTCCGTCGAGTGACCCGGTGGCATCCGGATGTCGACCACCACGAGATCCGGGGTCAGGGCGCGCACCCGCGACAGGAGCTCGGCCGAGTTGCCGGCCTGGCCGACGATCTCGAAGCCCGACCGTTCGAGCAGGCTGGCCAGACCCTCCCTGAGCAAGACATCGTCGTCGGCGAGCACGACGCGCGGCGAGCCGACGCTCGCGCCTTCACCCGGGTCGGAACGGGACGTTTCCATGGCCGACCGTCAGCGTAGTGTGCTCGCGCCGCCACCGGAGGTTGGTCGCGAGCCACGCTCAGGTGCCGGCCGGGCTCTTGACCGCCGGGCCGTCGAGGCCTAGACCCGTGACGGCGGGGCTCTCGGCCTCCGCCGCGGCGGCTGCCGTCACGACCGGGGTGTCCGCGATCTCCACCGTGTCGGCGGGAGCGTTCTGCCGCCGGGAGAGGGCGAGCGCCGGCACCGCCAGGGTCGAGATCCCAGCCGCGAGCAGGTAGGACGGCGCGTAGCCCCACACGTCGGCGGACCGGCCGAGCACCGGCTGGGCCCACACCCCGCCGGTGGAGGCCATCAGCGAGTCGAAGGAGAGCACCGTTGCCCGCTCCTTCGACGGGATCAGGCCGTTCAGGTAGGTCTGCCGGATCGGCATCGTCGCCGCGAACATCAGCCCCCAGACGACGACCAGCCCGATCACCGCCCAGAAGCTCTGCACGATCCCGATGAGCGCCAGCGCCACGACGCTGAGCCCTGCCGTGGCGATCAGCGCGGTCGTGCGGCGGTGGAAGCGCGCCCGGATCCACGGTGCCGCCAGCCCGCCGAGGATCTGCGCGCCGGCCACGATCGCCGCGACCAGGCCGGCGATCTGGTAGGCCTGCGGGTCGCCGTAGAGCTCCAGCAGGTACGGCTGCAGCGCGTAGAAGGCGTAGATGGCGACGCCGCCGGTGAACAGCGACTCCACCATGAGCCACTTGACCGCGGGCACCCGCCAGCCGTGCTCGATCGACGCGGCGGCGACCCTGCGCATCTCGGCAAGAGGCCGAGCGCCCTTCGCCGGGGTGAACCCGATGTCGTGCATGAGCCGGAACGCCACGACGAACATCACGACCAGGATCAGGCCCCGAAGGACGAACGGCACGCCCAGGTCGGTCTGCGCGGCGATGAGCCCGCCCGCGACCGAGCCGCCGAGCATCGCCACGCCGGTCACGACCTGGCCACGGCCGAACACCGACTCCATCGTCCCGGTGAAGCCGGTCGCGGTGAGCGCGTCCACCAGCCACGCCTCCACGGCGCCGGAGAAGAACGTGAAGCCGAGGCCGAGCAGGGCGGAGACGATCGCCCACGCCCAGAAGGGGCCGCGCATCTGCCAGAGCAGGACGTACAGCAGGGTCGACAAGCTCAGGGTCACCGTGCCGAGCAGGTACGACATCCGCCGGCCGACCGTGTCGGCGACGATGCCGGTCGGCACCTCGAAGAGCACCATCCCGGCGGTGAAGAAGGCGTTGGCCGCGAACGCCTCCAGATTCGTCAGGCCCGCATCCAGCAGGAAGATCGTGTTGATGCCCCAGATCAGCGACGCGGCCAGGGTGTTCCCGAGCAGCAGCACGAGGTAGGTGCGCTGCACGCTGCCCGGCGTCGGCGTGCGCCGCGGTGCGGCGGTCCCGGACGTCACCATTGCCTCCCTGCTGTTACCTGCCTCACACGTACAGACCGGCTTGACGAGCGCAACTCATCGACCCAGGTCGATATTTCAAACGACGACCGGGCCGCCCCAGAAAGGACAGTGAGTCGCCGACTCGATCAGGGGCGCAGGCGGAACGGCGGGTACTGGTCGGTGACCACGACGATCGCGTACGCCTGGACCCGGATGGTCCACCGGTACACGCCCTCCACGAAGTCGAACAGGCCGCGGGGGTAGCGCCCGGTGAACAGGATCGCGAACCAGGCGATCACGACGGCGACGATCGAGCCGATGCCCAGGAACACCAGGACGACGTAGTGCGGGATCGCGAGGAACCACTTGACCAGCGGAAGCCACCGGTTCAGCCGCTGGGCGTCCGGATAGGGGATGTCGGCGTGGACCCACTGCTCCTCGTCGGTGGAGGGGTAGCGGTCATCCATCAGCGCGAGGTAGGTGCTGGTCCGGTACATGAAGCCGAGCAGTCCTACGTTCCAGTCGAACCACCACCGCGGGTACTTCTGTCGGAACACGAGCATCAGCACCGGCCCGAGGAACAGCAGCCCTCCGGCCGCTGCGCCGACCGCCTTGCCCCCTGCGGCGTATCCCCAGCCCCCGCCTGACACGGTCCCGAGCACGATCAGGATCGGGATCGCCACGAAGATCCGGAAGCCGGTGGTGACCCGGTTGAGGTCGCGGTCCGGGTAGTCGACCGAGAACTGCACCGGATACGCCCCGGTCGGCGCTGCCTGTGCTGACATCGCATCTCCTCCACGACGAGCCTGCGGTCGGTGATCACCGATCGTCGGCAGAGGACCGTACACGCCCTGTGCAGGCTTCGCGGCACAATCGATGCCAGCACGCAGCCCGCGCTGGGGCGGGCCTGGCGGCGGCAGTGCGGAGGGGCAATGGGCGAGCGGCGGCGAACGTACTCGACCGCAGACCGCGAGCGCGCCGTCCGGATGGTCGACGATGGTCGGTCCGCCGCCGCGGTGGCCAGAGAGCTCGGTCTCGACGCCGGAACCCTTCGTCGCTGGGTGCGCACCGCCCGCGGCAATGAGTGGGCGGCGCAGGTGGCACGCCGCTTCGGGTTCCTGACGCGGCACGGGTTCGCGCTCACCGACGTGGACGCGTCGGAGTGGTGGGAGGTGCGGGTCACGTACCGCTCGCCGCGCAGCGCCGTCGCGGTGATCCGCAGCAACGAGTTCCGGCGGGTCGAGGTGGAGCTGATGCGGCTCGTGGACGGCGACCTCCCCGCGTACCCGATCTTCGTGGTCGACTCGGTGCCGCTGAACACGTTCTACGCCGACGACCTGCTCGTGCTGCGCGGACTGGATCCCGCCGAGATCGCCGCCGGCCAGGGCGGGCTCTCGGCGCAGCAGGTCGAGGCCCAGCTTGCCTTCTGGTCGAGCGCTCTGCGCGAGTACGGGCAGTACTTCCTGGCCGGGGACCTCCGCGTCCTGGACGAGCTGGAGAGCATGGTGCGTGGCCGCGTCCGCCAGCTTCGCCAGGAGGTGACGGTCTGGCTCCCGGACGGCGCGTCCGCCGACGAGCAGGACCGCGCCGTCGAGCGCGCCCGGGCCGGCCTCCCGGAGGGCGTAGCCGTCACCGCGCGTCGCTATCGCCAGACGACCCGGCGGTAATGCCGGTCCGGCGAATGTCGCCCGGCCGGTTTGGATAGCGTGCGCATATGACCATGCCTCCGCCCCTGCCGGCGCTGCGCGAGGACTGGCAGCGCGCGCTGTGCGTGGCCGCCCACCCCGACGACCTGGAGTACGGCACGGCGGCGGCCGTGGCGCGGTGGACGAGCCAGGGCAAGACCGTCACGTACCTGCTGGCGACCCGCGGCGAGGCCGGCATCGACGGGATGGACCCGGCCACGGCCGGGCCGCTGCGCGAGGAGGAGGAACGGCAGGGCGCGCGCGCGGTCGGCGTCGACGTGGTCGAGTTCCTCGACTATCGGGATGGCGTCGTGGAGTACGGACTGCCGCTGCGCCGTGATATCGCCCGGGCGATCCGCCGGCACCGGCCCGAGGTGCTGGTCACCGGCGTCTACACCGAGCGGATGATCGGCGGGGTCACCAACCAGGCCGACCATCGCGCGGTCGGGCTGGCGGCGCTCGACGCCGCCCGCGACGCCGGCAACCGGTGGATCTTCCCGGAGCTGGGCGACGAGGGCCTCGAGCCCTGGTCCGGGGTGCGCTATTTGTGCGTCGCGGCCGCGGCCGAGCCGACCCATGGCGTCGACGTGACCGGATTCGTCGGCCAGGGCATCGCGTCGCTGCAGGCTCATCGCGTGTACATGGACGGCCTCGGCAACGCCGCGTTCGACCCCGCCGCGTTCCTGGAGTGGAACGCCGCCGCCTCCGGCGCCCGGTTGGGCGTGGACGCGGCCGTCCTCTTCGACGTGCACACGCTCATCCCCGAGGACGCCCCGCCCTGGGCGGCCGGCGAGCATGCCTGACGTCATCTCCGGCTCGGATCGGTCGTCCGCTGGCCGTTTGACAGGCAACCATTTGGTTGCCTAACGTCGGTCGGGTGCAGGACGACGCGGTCTTCCGCGCCCTGGCCGACGCCAGCCGGCGCCGGCTGCTCGACGCCCTGCACGCCCGCAACGGCCAGACCCTGCGCGAGCTCTGCACGCACCTGGAGATGAGCCGGCAGGCGGTCAGCAAGCACCTCGCCGTTCTCGAGCACGCGCGGCTGGTCATCGCGCTGCGGCGGGGACGCGAGAAGCGGCACTACCTCAATCCGGCGCCGATCGTCGACCTGGCGGGGCGCTGGATCGGGAAGTACGAGCGCCGGCGCGTGCTGGCGCTGGCCGA
>JBKOXW010000077.1:0-5873 GCA_046744115.1 Actinomycetota bacterium
CCGCCGCTGCCGCACCCGCCGCCCAGCCGGCCGCCGGGCCCGCCGCCATGGCCGCGCCTACGGTGTCCCCATGACCAGGATCGTGGGCGGGACGGCCGGCGGCCGCCGGGTCGTCACGCCGGCCGGTCGGGACACCCGGCCGACCTCGGACCGCGCCCGGGAGGGCCTGTTCGGCACGGTCGCCACGCTGCTCGATCTGGACGGCGCGCGGGTGCTGGACCTCTACGCCGGCTCCGGCGCGGTCGGGCTGGAGGCGCTGTCGCGCGGCGCCGGGCATGCCCTGCTCGTCGAGTCCGACCCGCGCGCGGCCGCCACGATCGAGGCGAACGCCGCCGCGCTCGGCCTGGCCGACCGGGTCCGGGTCGTGCGGGACCGGGTGGAGCGCGTGCTGAGCGCCGGGCCGGACGACCCCCGCCGCCCGTATCAGCTGGTCTTCGCCGACCCGCCGTACGCGCTGCCCGACGCCGACGTCGACCGGCTGCTGGACACGCTTGTCGCGCGTGGCTGGCTGGCGCCGGCGGCCGTCGTCGTCGTGGAGCGCGGCAGCCGCGGCCCCGGCCCGAGGTGGCCAAGCTCACTCGAGGCGCTGAAGCAGCGCCGTTATGGCGAAGGCACCCTTTGGTACGGTCGCCTGCCGTGAGGCGCGCGGTGTGTCCGGGCTCGTTCGACCCGGTGACCAACGGCCACCTCGACATCGTGAGCCGGGCCAGCCGCCTCTACGACGAGGTGGTCGTCGCGGTGCTGGTGAACAAGACCAAGGCCGGCCTGTTCACCGTCGAGGAGCGGATGGACATGCTCGCCGCCGTCACCGCCGACTACCCGAATGTTCGGATCGACTCGTTCCATGGCCTGCTCGTCGACTACTGCCGGGCGCACGAGATCCCGGTCGTGGTCAAGGGCCTGCGCGCGGTCAGCGACTTCGACTACGAGCTGCAGATGGCCCAGATGAACCACGGCCTCGCCGGGGTCGAGACGATGTTCATGGCGACCAACCCGCTGTACAGCTTCCTGTCCTCCAGCCTGGTCAAGGAGGTGGCGACGTTCGGCGGTGACGTCAGCGGGTTGGTGCCGCCGGTGGTGCTGCAACGGCTGACCGCGCGGCTGTCCGAGCACCGGTAGCGGCCCGGCAGGACGCGAATCGACGGCCGGCAGGCTCCTCGGGTAACCTCGACGGCCGGCCCACCACCGATGGCCGCCTTTCACCATGCCCGAGTTGTCGATGTCACACGCCCGCCTCGACCCCCGCAAGCCCCTCGTGCTGGACGCGCGCGAGCTGGGCCGGCGCCCGGGGTCGATGCGGCCTGTCCGGATGTCCGTGCCGGCGCCGGCCGGGATCAGGGTGGAGCTGGCCGAGGTGCCCGAGGACGGGCTGCTCGCGCTCGACCTGCGGCTGGAGTCGGTGGTCGAGGGTGTCCTGGTCACCGGGACCGTGACCGCGCCGGTCCGGGGCGAGTGCGGGCGCTGCCTCGACCCGTTCGCCGCCGAGGTGACCGTCGAGGTACTGGAGCTGTTCGCGTACCCGGACAGCACCACCGACGAGACCGCCGAGGAGTACGAGGTGAGCCGGCTCGCCGGCGATCGGCTGGACCTGGAGCCGGTGGTGCACGACGCGGTCGTGCTCGGGCTGCCGCTGGCGCCGCGGTGCAGGGACGACTGCCGGGGCCTGTGCCCGACCTGCGGCGCGCGCTGGGACGACCTGCCCGCCGACCACGCCCATCCCACCATCGACCCGCGCTGGGCCGCTCTCGCCGAGTGGGCCGGCCCGGCCGACATCACCGACAGGCAGGAGAGTTAGTCGTGGCCGTCCCCAAGCGGAGGACCTCGCGGAGCAACACCCGTTCCCGCCGGGCGCAGTGGAAGACCACCGCGCCGACGCTGGCCCCGTGCTCCAACCGCGCGTGCGGCAAGCTGAAGCCGCCGCACATCGCGTGCCCGAACTGCGGCCAGTACGACGGCAAGCAGGTCCTCCCCGTCTGACGGCGGCCGGCATGTCCCGTCGTCGGCCCGTCCGACCGTGACCGTGCGCCGCGGCCGCACCGACGCGGCCCCGTCCACGCTCGAGGCCGCGCTCGGCGTCACCCTCGACGCCGCGCTGCTCGGCCGCGCGCTCACCCACCGCTCGTACGCGTACGAGAACGGCGGGCTGCCGACGAACGAGCGGCTGGAGTTCCTCGGCGACGCGGTGCTCGGCCTGGTCATCACCGCCGCGCTGTACCAGAGCCACCCCGACCTGCCCGAGGGTCAGCTGGCCAAGCTGCGGGCGTCGGTGGTGAACATGCGCGCCCTCGCCGACGTGGCGCGCGGCCTGGGCGAGGGCGGGCTGGGCGCGCACCTGCGGCTGGGCCGCGGCGAGGAGGTCACGGGCGGCCGGGACAAGGCCAGCATCCTGGCCGACACGCTGGAGGCGGTGCTCGGCGCGGTGTACCTCGAGCACGGGCTGGCGACGGCGAGTGAGGTCGTGCACCGGCTGTTCGACCCGGTGCTCGCCGACGCCGCGCAGCGCGGCGCGGGCCTGGACTGGAAGACCAGCCTGCAGGAGCTGACCGCGACGCTGGGCCTCGGCGTGCCGGAGTATGCGGTCACCGAGGAGGGTCCGGACCACGCCAAGTCGTTCACCGCGGTGGCCAAGGTGGCCGGCGAGTCGCTGGGAAGCGGCGTCGGCCGCAGCAAGAAGGAGGCCGAGCAGAAGGCCGCCGAGGCCGCCTGGACCGTCCTCCAGGACCGAGGCAGCACCCCAGCACCCGCCTGAGCCCGTCCGCGACACCGTCGGCTTTGCGCGCGCCGTCGGCGCGACACGCCGCGAAACGTGCCCTCCCGCGCCGATTCCGCGGGCAAACGCGATCGTCGGCTGTGCGTAGGGTGGCGCCGTGCCGGAGCTGCCCGAGGTCGAGGTGGTCCGCCGCGGGCTCAAGCGCTGGGTGGTCGGCCGACGGGTGGCCGAGGTCGAGGTGCGGCACGCCCGGGCGACCCGCCGGCATGAGGCCGGACCGTCCGACTTCGCCGGCCGCCTGGTCGGCCGGACACTCCTCGCAGCACACCGGCGGGGCAAGTACCTGTGGCTGCCGATCGGTGACGGCGCCGACCCCGCCGCGGAGGCGCTGCTCGCCCACCTCGGCATGAGCGGCCAGCTGCTGGTGCGGCCGCAGGACGAGCCGGCGGAGACCCACCTGCGGGCCCGGATCCGGTTCGCCGACGGTGGCCGCGAACTCCGGTACGTCGACCAGCGCACGTTCGGCGGCCTGTCCGTCTGGCCGCTGGTGCCCGATCCGGGCGGGGCGCTCGTACCGGCGCCGATCCGGCACATCGCGCGCGACCTGCTGGACCCGGCCTTCGACGACGCGGCGTTCGCCGCCGCGCTGCGCCGCCGCCGCACCGGCATCAAGCGCGCCCTGCTGGACCAGTCGCTCGTCTCCGGGATCGGCAACATCTACGCCGACGAGGCGCTCTGGCGGGCCAAGCTGCACTGGGCCCGGCCGACGGAGACGCTCACCCGCCCGGTGATCGCGCGGCTGCTGGCCGCCGTGCGGGACGTGCTCACCGAGGCACTCGGCGACGGCGGCACCTCGTTCGACTCGCTGTACGTCGCCGTCAACGGCGAGAGCGGATACTTCGGCCGCTCGCTGGACGTCTATGGCCGGCGTGACGAGCCGTGCCGCCGCTGCGGCACCCCGATCGTGCGGGAGGTGTTCATGAACCGGTCCAGTTACCGCTGCCCGCGCTGCCAGCCGCGGCCGCGCCGGGCCCGCTGGTGATCGCTCGCCCGGCCAGTAACCTGCCGTTCGTGAGCGAGCGCGACGGCTCGCAGCGCGAGCGGACAGCACAGGGCGAGCGCGAGGGCTCGCAGCGCGAGCGGACAGCACAGGGCGAGCGCGAGGGCTCGCAGCGCGAGCGGACAGCACAGGGCGAGGGCGAGCCGGCGGTACGGCTCACCGCCTGGGTGTACGGCTGGGTGCAGGGAGTCGGCTTCCGCTGGTGGACCCGGGCGCGGGCCCGCGAGCTCGGGCTCGTGGGCACCGCGAGCAACCTGGCCGACGGCCGGGTGGAGGTCGTCGTCGAGGGATCCGAGTCCGCCTGCCGCGCGCTGCTCGAGGCGCTCCGCGGACCCGGCACGCCCGGACGAGTACGGTCCGTAGTTGACCAGTGGGGTCCAGCCAGGGGGGATTTCACCGGTTTCGTCGAACATTGAGCCGTCGGCGGACACGCCGCGCTACCCAGCCGTTGACCGAAGTTGGCGGTCGTGCGACCCTGAGGAGGACGCACGCGCCCCACTCCCTCACCGCCCAGCGCGTGCCCCTCCCGACCCATCGATGCGTCTTCGCGTGGAGGCCCACGAGATGGCTAAGGCCCTCCTCGGGTATGTAGGTGCGCTTCCGGACCGTCGCCTCATTGACGAGGTGACGTACCTGCGGTCCCGGGTCCGCGATCTCGAAGCAGAGGTCGCCCGGCTCCGCTCCGAGAGCGACACGAGCGAGATCGACCAGGGGCTCCGCACGCTCTCTGAGCTGCCCGAGCCCGCGCTCGCGTAGCACGGCCCGACCCCACGGCGCGGCACGGGCGCCGTTCGTACTCGCCTGTCCGTAGCGGCATGGTCACGCTGCGCCGCCATCGGCTTCTCTCCGGCGCGGCCTCAGCCGGCTGCGGGCGCCAAGACGGTACGTTCGATGGCGTCGTCCTTCCCCACGGCCCTTCCCACGCCGGCCGCTGCCCGTACGCCACTCGGAGACCCGTGCACCTCAAGAGCCTGACGCTGAAGGGCTTCAAGTCCTTCGCTGCCACCACGACCCTCCGGTTCGAGCCGGGGATCACGTGCGTCGTCGGTCCGAACGGCTCGGGCAAGTCGAACGTGGTGGACGCGATCGCGTGGGTGCTGGGCGAGCAGGGCGCGAAGGCGCTGCGCGGCGGCAAGATGGAGGACGTGATCTTCGCCGGCACGGCCGGCCGGCCGCCGCTCGGCCGCGCGGAGGTGACGCTGACGATCGACAACTCCGACGGCGCGCTGCCGATCGACTACACGGAGGTGTCGATCACCCGCCGAATGTACCGCTCCGGCGAAAGCGACTACGAGATCAACGGGTCCACCTGCCGGCTGCTGGACATCCAGGAGCTGCTCTCGGACTCCGGCATCGGCCGCGAGATGCACGTCGTGGTCGGGCAGGGCCAGCTCGATTCCGTGCTGCAGGCCAAGCCCGAGGACCGGCGTGGCTTCATCGAGGAGGCCGCGGGCGTGCTCAAGCACCGCAAGCGCAAGGAGAAGGCGCTGCGGAAGCTGGACGCGATGCAGGCCAACCTGACCCGGCTGACCGACCTCACCGCCGAGCTGCGCCGCCAGCTCAAGCCGCTGGGCAAGCAGGCCGAGGTTGCCCGGCGCGCCGCGGGCGTGCAGGCCGACCTCCGCGACGCCCGGCTCCGGCTGCTCGCCGACGACCTGGTCGGCCTGCGCCAGGCGCTGGCCCAGGAGGTCGCCGACGAGTCCGCGATCAGGGAGCGGCGCACCACCGTCGAGCGTGGGCTGGCGGCGGCGCAGGCTCGGGAGGCCGAGCTCGAGGCCGCGATGGCGGCCGACGCGCCGGTGCTGGCCAGGGCGCAGGAGACCTGGTATCGGCTGTACGCGCTGCAGGAGCGCTTCCGCGGCACCGCGTCGCTCGCGGCCGAGCGGGCCCGGCACCTGTCCGCGAGCCACGACGAGGCCCCGGCGGGGCGGGATCCGGTGGCGATGGAGCGCGAGGCGACCGAGGTCCGCGTCCAGGAGTCTGCCCTGCAGGAGGCGCTGGACCACGACCGGTCCCGGCTGGCCGCCGCGGTCGCCGACCGCCAGGCGCTGGAGCGCCGGCTGGCCGACGCCGAGCGTGCCCTGGTCGCCGCCGCCCGCGCGG
>JBKOXW010000347.1:0-19370 GCA_046744115.1 Actinomycetota bacterium
CCGCCGAGGTGGCCGCGTCGACCGCGGCCGGCGGGAGCCCGGCGAGCGAGCCGGCGGCGGCGTCGGCGACCCGGTCGGTGTAGACCGAGGAGATCACGCTCGGCAGCAGCGCGACGCCGAGCGCGCCGGCCACCATCCGCAGCGCGGTGGTGACGGCGATGCCCACGCCGATGTCGCCCTCCGGCAGCGCACCCATCACCACGTCGATCGCGGTCGGCATGGCCAGGCCCAGGCCGAAGCCGATGACGACCAGGCCCGCCGCGAGCAGACCGTATCCGCTCGACACCGTGACCCGGGAGGCCACCCCCAGCCCGGCGGCGAGCACGACGATCCCGGTGGCGATCACCGGACGGGCGCCGAACCGGGCGGCGAGCCGGTCGCTCGCGCCACCGCCGACCACCAGCGCGCCGATCATCGGCAGCAGCCGAAGGCCGGTGCCGAACGCGTCGTTACCCGCGATCACCTGCAGGTACTGCGGCAGGACGAAGAGCAGCCCGAACAGCGCCACCGACACCAGGGTCACGGCGGCCGTTGCCCAGCCGAACCGCGCGTCCCGGAACAGCCGCAGGTCCAGCATCGGGTCCGCAACCCTCCGCTCGACCAGCACGAATAGGCCCAGCAGCAGCACGCCCACGCCTAGGCCGGCGACGGTGCGGACGCCGCCCCAGCCGTACGTCGGCGCCTCGACGATGCCGTAGACGAGCGCGGCCAGGCCCGCGCCGACGAGTACGCCGCCGAGGCCGTCCGGCCGCCGGGCGGCCATCCGGCGCGACGCGGGCAGCAGGAACACCGCGGCGGCCGCCGCCGCCAGCGTGATCGGCACGTTGATCAGGAAGACCGAGCCCCACCAGTAGTGGTCGAGCAGGTACCCGCCCACCAGCGGGCCGATCGGGAGACCGAGGAAGATGCCGACGGTCAGCACACCGATCGCTCGGGCCCGCTCGCGCGGGGCGAACATGGCCGGGATCAGCGCGATGCCCAGGGTGGCTAGCGCGGCCGCGGCCAGCCCCATCACAGCCCGCGCCGCGATCAGCACGCCGACAGAGCCGGCCCAGGCCGCGACCGCGGACGCGGCGCCGAACAGCAGCAGGCCGGCGATCAGCCCGCCCCGGCGGCCGTATCGGTCGCCGAGCGCACCGACCGGCAGCATCATCGCGGCGAGGACGAGGACGTACGAGTCGACGATCCACTGCAGGTCGCCGGTGCTCGCGTCCAGATCGGTGGCCAGCGTCGACAGCGCGACGTTGAGAACCGTGGTGTCGAGCCCGACGACGACTAGGCCCAGGCTGAGTGCGGCCAGCCCCCACCACCGCCGGTTCGACTGGGCCGTCTCCGCAGCGGACATTGCCAACCACCCTTCGCATTGTGAGAGTGTCACTCAATTTGAGAGGTACTCTCAGTATGCTGAGCGGCGGCGAAATGTCAATGCGGCTTCCGCGGCCGGTCCGGCGGTCGCTCGAGCGCGTCCAGCGCCCGGTCGAACAGCTGACCGAGGTCCCGCTTCCCGTCGGACTCGGCCCACACGGCGAGCGCTTCGAAGGAGGCGGCGACGATCGCCGCTGCGACGACCCGGACCTGCAGGTCGGTGGGGTCACGGTGCAGACGCTGCGCGAGCGAGCGGGCCAGCCAGTCGATGTTCGCCCGCTGCGCGTCGACCAGCTGAGCGCGCAGACCCGGATTGCCGACGATCAGCCGGTACCGCTCCAGCAGGGTGTCCCGCGACGCCTCCATGAGCGGCATGACGGCGTGCATCGCGGCCCGGACGGCCTGGTGGATGTCCTCGTCCGGGGGGCGGTCTGCCAGCCCGCGGGTCAGCAGGTCGTCGAACTCGTCGGTCCGGACGACCGCCTCCTTGGACGGGTAGTGCCGGAAGAACGTGGCGGGCGAGATGTCCGCGGCGGCGGCGATCTGCTCGACGGTCGTGCGCTCGTACCCCTGCTCGGCGAACAGCCGCAGCGCCGCCTCCTGGATGGCGCTCATCGTCCGCATCCGCCGGCGCTCGCGCAGCCCGAGGTGGCGAGTACCCGGCTTCCCGGACCGGCCCGCGTCACCCACTCACATCACTCCCTCGTTGCTGCTCATCGTCACCGTAGGTGGCGCAACGGAGTACTGCCCGGCCCGGCGTAGATCGTGTACCGTTCCGACCGGTCGTAGTTCAGGTTTCGGGCGCGAAGTACCACGTCCTCGGCAGACGTGCACGAAGTAGTTGCGGGACCGGTGGACGAAGACCCGGGTTCCGTGCGGTGCGGGACCTGATCGCCCCGAGGTAGGAGTGCACGTGGCACAGGGCACCGTGAAGTGGTTCAACGCCGAGAAGGGGTACGGCTTCATCGCCGTCGACGGCGGACAGGACGTCTTCGTCCACTACTCGGCCATCCAGATGGACGGCTACAAGTCGCTGGACGAGGGTCAGCGCGTCGAGTTCGAGGTCGCGCAGGGCAACAAGGGCCCTCAGGCCGACGCGGTCCGCGTCCTCGCCTGAGCACGAGCCACGGAACACGCCGGAGCCCGGGTCCGCAGACCCGGGCTCCAGTCTGTGCCCGTCTTGCACTCTCGGGTGTCGAGTGCTAAACCTGAACTGGCACTCACACCTGGCGAGTGCTAGGTCGGGGCGGTGAGGCCTCACGGCCGTCCGTCGCGGGCACCGATCCGGCCGTTGCCTGTGTCCGATTCCATCCGGAGGACTACACCGCATGGCCAAAATGATCGCTTTCGACGAGGAGGCGCGCCGCGGCCTCGAGCGGGGCATGAACACCCTCGCCGACGCCGTCAAGGTGACGCTGGGCCCACGGGGCCGCAACGTCGTGCTGGAGAAGAAGTGGGGCGCGCCGACGATCACGAACGACGGCGTGAGCATCGCCAAGGAGATCGAGCTCGAGGAGCCCTACGAGAAGATCGGCGCCGAGCTGGTCAAGGAGGTCGCGAAGAAGACCGACGACGTCGCCGGCGACGGGACGACCACGGCGACCGTGCTGGCCCAGGCGCTGGTCCGGGAGGGCCTGCGCAACGTCGCCGCCGGTGCCAACCCGATGGCCCTCAAGCGAGGCATCGAGACCGCCGTCGAGCGGGTCTCCGAGGCGCTGTCCGACGCCGCCAAGGAGGTCGAGACCAAGGAGCAGATCGCCGCGACCGCATCGATCTCGGCCGCCGACGCCACGGTCGGCGAGATCATCGCCGAGGCGATGGACAAGGTCGGCAAGGAAGGCGTCATCACCGTCGAGGAGAGCAACACCTTCGGCCTGGAGCTCGAGCTCACCGAGGGCATGCGCTTCGACAAGGGCTACATCTCGCCGTACTTCGTGACCGACGCCGAGCGGATGGAGGCCGTCCTCGACGACCCCTACATCCTCATCGTCAACTCGAAGATCTCCTCGGTGAAGGACCTGCTCCCGCTGCTGGAGAAGGTCATGCAGGCGGGCAAGCCGCTCGCGATCATCGCCGAGGACGTCGAGGGCGAGGCGCTGGCCACCCTGGTGGTCAACAAGATCCGCGGCACGTTCAAGTCCGCCGCGGTGAAGGCCCCCGGCTTCGGCGACCGCCGCAAGGCGATGCTGCAGGACATGGCCATCCTCACCGGTGGCCAGGTCATCAGCGAGGAGGTCGGCCTCAAGCTGGAGAACGCCACGCTCGACCTGCTCGGCCGGGCCCGCAAGGTGGTGGTCACCAAGGACGAGACCACGATCGTCGAGGGCGCCGGTGACACCGACCAAATCGCCGGCCGGGTGAACCAGATCCGCGCCGAGATCGAGAAGAGCGACTCCGACTACGACCGCGAGAAGCTGCAGGAGCGGTTGGCAAAGCTGGCCGGCGGCGTCGCGGTCATCAAGGTCGGCGCGGCCACCGAGGTCGAGCTCAAGGAGCGCAAGCACCGCATTGAGGACGCGGTGCGCAACGCCAAGGCGGCCGTCGAGGAGGGCATCGTGCCCGGCGGCGGCGTGGCGCTGCTCAACGCCGGCAAGACCGCGTTCGAGAAGCTGGAGCTGGACGGCGACGAGGCGACCGGCGCGCAGATCGTGCGGGTCGCGCTGGAGGCCCCGCTCAAGCAGATCGCGATCAACGCGGGTCTCGAGGGCGGCGTCGTCGCGGAGAAGGTGCGCAACCTCGAGGTCGGCCACGGCCTGGACGCGACCACCGGCGAGTACGTCGACATGGTGGCCGCCGGCATCGTCGAGCCGGCCAAGGTGACCCGCTCGGCGCTGCAGAACGCGGCGTCGATCGCCGGCCTGTTCCTGACCACCGAGGCCGTGGTCGCGGACAAGCCGGAGAAGGAGAAGGCGCCCGCCATGCCCGGTGGCGGCGGCGGCGACATGGACTTCTGAGTCCGAGCCACGTCCGGCGGAGGGGCGGTCCCGGCAGGGGCCGCCCCTCCGGCGCGTCCGGGGCCGGCGTGCGAGCATCCAGTCACCGCTCAGTCCACCGGCGGGAGGAAGCCTGGTGCCCACGGGGTCCGATGGGGGGGTGGTCAGGCTCGATCCGGCGCGGCGCCGTCGCGACCTGGCCCGGCTGGCCACCGAGGTGTTCGACGTCGTGATCGTCGGCGGCGGGGTCACCGGCTGCGGCGCGGCGCTGGATGCCGCCACCCGCGGGCTGTCGGTCGCGCTCGTCGAGGCCCGGGACTGGGCCGCCGGAACGTCGAGCCGGTCGAGCAAGCTCATCCACGGCGGCCTGCGCTACCTGGAGCGCGGCGACATCGGGCTGGTCCGCGAGGCGCTGCGGGAGCGCGGGCTGATGCTGAGCATGCTGGCGCCGCACCTGGTCCGCCCCGTGCCGTTCCTGCTCCCGCTGACCCGCCGGGTCTGGCAGCGCGCCTACTACGGCGCCGGCGTCGCCCTCTACGACGCGCTCGCCGGCGCGCTCGGTGAGGGGCGAGGGCTGCCGCGGCATCGGCACCTGTCCCGCGTCGGCGCGCTGACCGCCTTCGGGTCGCTGCGCGCCGACGCGCTGGTCGGCGCGATCCAGTACTGGGACGGCCAGGTCGACGATGCCCGGCACACGCTCACCGTCGCCCGCACCGCGGCGCAGTACGGGGCGAGCATGGTGTCCAGCGCGCGGGTCACCCGGCTGCTCCGCGACGGGCAGCGGATCGCCGGGGTGGGCGTGCGCGATCTGGAGTCCGGCGCCGAGATCGAGGTGCGCGCGCGGTGCGTGGCCGCCGCGACCGGCGTCTGGAGCGACGACGTCGGCGAGATGCTCAACGCGGTGTCCGATCCTGCCGACCCGCCCGCGGAGACCGGCGGGTGGGGCCTGCGCCGGCGGCGGCGCGGCCGGCTGCGGGTACGCGCCTCGAAGGGCGTCCATCTCGTCGTCCCGGCGGACCGGCTCGACGGCATCAGCGGGCTGATCGTGCGCACCGAGAACAGCGTGCTGCTCGTCGTCCCGTGGGGTCGGCACTGGATCATCGGCACCACCGACACCGACTGGGATCTCGACCGCGCGCACCCGGCCGCCAGCAGCCGGGACATCGCCTACCTGCTCGACCGCGTGAACCGGGTGCTCGCCCGGCCACTGTCCACCGCGGACATCGAGGGCGTGTATGCCGGGCTGCGGCCACTGCTGTCCGGCGAGTCCGATGCGACCAGCGCGTTGTCCCGCGAGCACGCCGTTGTCCGGCCCGCGCCCGGGCTGGTGCTGATCGCCGGCGGGAAGTACACGACGTACCGGGTGATGGCGGCCGACCTGATCGACGCCGCGGCGCGCGACGCGCTGCCGTGGGCCCCGGCCAGCCGCAGCGCGCACCTGCCGCTGCTCGGCGCACGCGGTTTCGGCACCGCCTGGGACGGCCGGGACGATCTCGCCCGCGCGCATCGGCTGCCGGTGCAGCGGGCGGAGCACCTGCTCCGCCGATACGGCACGCTCGCCGCCGAGCTGCTCGCGCTGACCGAGGACCGCCCGGAGCTGGCCGAGCCGCTGCCGGGCGCACCCGAGTACCTCGCCGCCGAGGCGTACTACGCCGCCGCGGCCGAGGGTGCGCTGCACCTGGACGACATCCTCACCCGCCGGACCAGGATCTCGGTGCAGACCCGGCACCGCGGCGTGCGCACCGCGGAGCCGGTCGCCCGGCTGGTCGCCGGCGTGCTCGGCTGGGACGAGCAGACCGTGCGGCGCGAGGTCGAGCACTACCGGCTGCGGGTCGAGGCCGAGCGCGAGTCACAGCGGATGCCCGACGACCACACCGCCGACGCCGCCCGCCTCGGCGCCCCCGACGTCCGCCGCGCCTCGCCGCGCGGCTAGCTGGCGAGGATGTCGTCGGCGTCGACGATGGTGTACGAGTAGCCCTGTTCGGCGAGGAATCGCTGGCGGTGCGCGGCGTACTCGGCGTCCAGGGTGTCCCGGGACACCACGGTGTAGAAGTGGGCCTGCCGCCCGTCCGCCTTCGGCCGGAGCACCCGGCCCAGCCGCTGCGCCTCCTCCTGCCGCGAGCCGAACGTGCCGGACACCTGGATCGCGACCGCCGCCTCCGGCAGGTCGACGGCGAAGTTGGCTACTTTGGACACCACGAGCGTGGACAGCTCGCCGCGGCGGAACGCGTCGAAGAGCCGCTCCCGCTCCCGGTTGGTCGTCGAGCCCTGGATGACCGGCGCGGCGAGCTCCTCACCGAGGGTGTCGAGCTGGTCCAGGTACGCCCCGATGACCAGGACCTGATCGTCGGCGTGCCGGTGCAGCAGCCGCCGGATCACTGGCAGCTTGGTGCGCGCGGTCGCGCCGATCCGGTACCGGTCCTCCGGCTCGGCGACCGCGTACTCCATCCGCTCGGCATCGGTCAGCGTGACCCGCACCTCGGTGCAGTCCGCCGGTGCGATCCAGCCCTGCGACTCGATGTCCTTCCACGGCGCGTCGTACCGCTTCGGGCCGATGAGGGAGAACACGTCGCCCTCCCGCCCGTCCTCCCGGACCAGCGTCGCGGTCAGCCCGAGCCGTCGGCGGGACTGCAGGTCGGCGGTCAGCCGGAAGATCGGCGCCGGTAGCAGGTGCACCTCGTCGTAGACGATCAGGCCCCAGTCCTGCGCGTCGAACAGATCCAAGTGGGCGTACTCGCCCTTCCGGCGGGTGGTCATGATCTGGTACGTGGCGATCGTGACGGGGCGGATCTCCTTGCGCTCGCCGGAGTACTCGCCGATCTCGTCCGCGGTCAGCGACGTGCGCGCGATCAGCTCACGCTTCCACTGCCTGCCGGCGACGATGTTGGTGACCAGGACCAGGGTGGTGCTCTGTGCCCGGGCCATCGCGGCCGCGCCGACCAGCGTCTTGCCGGCACCGCAGGGGAGCACGACCACGCCGGAGCCGCCGGCCCAGAAGCCCTCGACGGCCTCCTTCTGGTACGGCCGCAGTGCCCAGCCTTCCTCGCGCAGCGCGATCGGGTGCGCCTCGCCGTCGACGTACCCGGCCAGGTCCTCGGCCGGCCAGCCGACCTTGAGCAGGGCCTGCTTGAGCCGGCCGCGCTCGCTCGGGTGCACGACGACCGTGTCGGCGTCCAGCCGGGCGCCGAGCATGGGCGCGATCTTCTTCTGCCGGAGCACCTCCTCCAGCACGGCGCGGTCGAGCGACTGCAGCAGCAGCCCGTGCACCGGCGAGTTGACCAGCTGCAGCCGGCCGAAGCGGGCCATCGTCTCGGCGACGTCGACGAGCAGCGCATGCGGCACTGCGTACCGGGAGTAGCGGACCAGCGCGTCCACGATCTGCTCGGCATCGTGCCCGGCGGCCCGGGCGTTCCACAGGCCCAGCGGCGTCAGCCGGTAGGTGTGGACGTGCTCCGGGGAGCGCTCGAGTTCCGCGAACGGGGCGATCGCCGTCCGCGCCTCGGCCGCCAGCGGGTGGTCGACCTCGAGCAGTAGCGTTTTGTCCGATTGGACGATCAATGGGCCGTCTGACACGGGCTGATCTGCCTCCAACTGGGTGGCGGTCTGTGTTCGGTTGGCCGCTGACGGGTGTGACAGGCGTAGTCTGCAACGCGCGCGGGCGGCGGATGACTCCCGCCGGAAGGGGGCGCCGCTGCACGACCCGCCCGACAACGGCGTCGGTCACCGACGCTCCATCGGCCGCATAGGTCGCCTGATCAGGTTTGTCGCAGTTTCGCCGGAGCACGGATCCTGTCGCGGGGCAGGCGGAGAGGGGGCTCAGGCGTGGCACAGGAACTGCTCGAGGCCGCGTTGCGTGCTGCCCCGCTGCGCGATGCCGACGGCCGCTCGCTGCGCACGCTCGGCGATCTCATCGCCTCCCTCACCCCCGTCGACGGCGGTGCCGCGTCTGAGGACCTCGCGGCGTTCGACGGCGACGCCCCGACCGATGGCCACGCCCCTCCGGTGCTCCGCGCCGACCTGCCGCTCGCCGACGCGGTGAGCCGGCTGCTGTCCGGGCCGCACCCCGCGGGCGAGGAGTTCCGCGTGCATGGCCCGAACGGCCAGCGCGGCCGGTACTCGGCCTGGGACCTGTTCGCCCGGCTGGCCGCCGCGCTCGCGCACTCGACCCTGTACGACGCGCTGACCGGGCTGCCCACCCGGCGCTGGGTGCTCGACGAGCTGGGGCGCCGGCTGGACGAGCCGGCCGCCCGCCCGTTCGGCCTGCTGCAGATCGAGCTCGGCCAGCTCAAGGACATCAACGACAGCCTCGGCTACGAGGTCGGGGACGCGCTGATCGTGGAGGCGGCGCGGCGGATGTCGGCCGCCGTGCGGCCCGGCGACCGGGTCGGCCGGCTGGTTGGCGACGAGTTCGCGGTGCTGCTGGCCGACCTGCCGGCGGACGCGCCGGCAGCGGCGGCGCTGGCGATGGCCCGCCGGCTGCTGGCGGTGCTGGGTGCCGGTGTGCGGGTCGGCGAGCACGAGCTGCAGCTGCAGGCGAGCGTCGGGGTGTGTGTGGTGGACACGCCGGCCGGCGACGCCGCGCACCTCCTGCGGCGCGCGGACAGCGCGATGCACCGGGCGAAGAGCTCCGGGCGCGGCCGCGCGGAGCTGTACAACCCGTCCGCGGACCGCCCGGTGGACCGGCTGGCGATGACCCGCCGACTGCGGGAGGCGATCAGCAACGGGTGCCTGTACCTGCACTGGCAGCCGATCCACCGGCTCCGCGACGGCGCGCTCGTCGGCGCGGAGGCGCTGATCCGGTGGACCGACGAGTCCGGCCGGCTGGTACCGCCGGAGGAGTTCATCCCGCACGCCGAGACGGTTGGGCTGATCGTGCCGATCGGTGCCCTGGTGCTCGACGCTGCCGCCCGGCAGGCGAGCCGGTGGCTCGCGACCGGCGTGCCGCTGCCGGTCAGCGTCAACCTCTCGCCCCAGCAGGTCGTCGCGACCGACCTCGTCGGCGACGTGCGCGCCGCGCTCCGCCGGCACAGCGTGCCCCCGGCGGCGCTGCGACTGGAGCTGACCGAGACCGCCGCCGTCACCGACTACGCGAAGACCCAGGAGCGGCTGGCCGAGCTGCGCGGGCTGGGCGTGAGCCTGTCCCTGGACGACTTCGGCACCGGCTACTCGTCCCTGCGGCTGCTGCGTGACCTCGCCGTCGACGACGTGAAGGTCGACCGCACCTTCGTCGCCGGGATCGACGACAACGACGCGGACGCGGCGATGGTCCGGCTGATCGCGGAGACCTCGCACGCGCTGGGCCTCACCGTGACCGCCGAGGGCGTGGAACGGCCCAGCCAGCTGGTGGCGCTGGCCGCGCTCGGCTGCGACCACGTGCAGGGCTACCTGCTGGGCCGGCCGGTCGCGGTCGACGACTTCGAGGCCACCGGGTCGGCCGGCGCGGCCCGCGCACTGTCCGCCCCCGCGGTCGCGCGGGCCATCGGCGCCTGACCGAGTACGGGCCGAGCGTGCTGGACGCGCTGTACGTGTGGGAGAACAACCGGTGCACCGACGGGACGCCCATCAGGCGTTAGACGCTGCCGTCCGCGGCGCTGCCCTCGTCGAGCAGCGCCACCCGGGTGATCCGGTGCAGCGCGAACGTGCGTGTCTCCGCGCGGTCGTGGTCGAAGCCGTGCAGGTAGCCGCCGGCGATCGAGATCGGCTCGACGATCCGCTGGGACGCCGCGCCCTGCGCGTTGACGTAGCCGATCCAGACTCGCCGGCCCTCCCGCAGCGCCTGCCGGAGCAGGCCGAGGGTGGCGGCGGTGGTCACGCCGGGGACCTCGCCGAGACCGCCGGTGGAGACCCGGCGTGACTCCCGGGCGGCCCGGTCACCGGCCCGGATCGCCCGGACCAGCTCGGCGAGCTGAGCCTCGGTCGGCGCCGCCGGCTCGACCGGCCCGTGCACCAGCACCGGGCGGACCGGCGCCCGCCGGGCGTCCGGCCGGCTGACCTCGACAGTGCCCTCGGCCGACTCGGCCACCGGGGCGTAGCCGGTCTGCCGCAGCAGATCGAGCACCCGGCTGACCGGCACCCGGGCCGCGGCCACGGTCGGCGCGATCCGGCGCAGCCGCAGCGACTCCAGCCGCCGATCGGCGACCGCCTGGGCCAGCAGCGCCTCGTCGTCGCAGCGCAGGTAGGACGAGGCGGCGCCGGCCCGGAGCGCTCCGTGACGGCGGGCCACGTCGTCGACGAGGTACGTCAGCGCCTGCGGCACCGGGGTCCGTGACCGGGTGCGGAACAGCTCGTGCAGCTCGGTGGCGGTACGGCCGGCGTCCAGCGCGCGCCGGACGGTCCCCTCGGTCACCCGGTACACGGTCGCGCCGCCGGCCGACTCCACCTCGGCGACCAGCGCCATCTCCCGGCCCAGGTCCGGCTCCAGCGGGCCGGGTGCCACCACCGTCAGGTCGGCCTGCACCAGCACGTGGTCGACCGGCTCCGGCAGCCGCGCGGTCAGCGCCTCGGTCGGGTCTTTGCCGGCCAGCAGCACCCGCCCGTACGAGGTCAGCGCCGACCTGCCGGTGACGCCGAGCACGTCCGCCTCGGCGAGCAGGCCGGCCACCAGCTCGGGCCGCTGGCCGCCGCGCCGGGGACCCAGCCAGGCCAGCCGCTCCGCGACCTCCGCCGGCCCGACCGCCTCGCCCGGCGCCAGCCCGGCGAGCACGGACAGGGCGCGGCGGCGGGTGCCGGGTGCGCCGGTCCGCTCCACCTCGACCGACAGCGCCGCGACCGGCTTGTCGCGGTCGTCGCGCTGCCCGACCAGGCCGGGCAGCCGGGTCATGTCCAGCCACACCTGCGCCAGCCGGACCCAGCGCCGCGCGACCGGCAGCGCAAGCCAGGCGTCGTACTGCACGGTCGGCAGCCAGACCGGCTCCATGCTGCCCGTGCTGTCCAGCAGCCCGGCCTCCCGGACGAGCTCCAGCAGCAGCGCGGCGGTCGCCTCGTCGCCGTCGAGCAGCTTGGCCGTGCGGCGCAGCTCCCGCACGCCGAGGCCGCCCGAGCGCAGCACCGGCGGCGGGTCGGCGGCGTACGACTCCAGCAGCGTCTCCACCAGCCGCAGCGTGGCCAGCACCTGGCCGGCCCCGGCGGAGTCCACGATGGACGGCTCGACCGGGCGGATGGACAGCTCGGGCGGGGTGGCCCGGAGCGGGCCGAGCGGCTGGTCCCCGCGCAGCGCCAGCCCGACCTCGCGGGGCAGCTCGACGGTGTCGACGTCGATCGCGACCAGCAGGCCGTGCGCGAGCAGCCAGCGCACCGGGCTGTCGGCGGCCTCGGTGGACACCGGGCGCAGCGCGTCGCGGACCGTGCCCAGCGGCGGGCCGGCGGCCAGCTGACCGAGCACCTCCCGCTCGCGCTCGCCGCACCGGTCGAGCAGCGCGCGCAGGCGAGCCGGGTCCGCCAGCACGGCGCCGATGGCGGCGCCCGCCTCCGGCTGGCCGATCGCCGGCTGGCCGGGCTCGCGCAGGCCCATCTCGTGCAGGCCCAGGGTGGCGAGCACGGGGGCGAGCTGGGTCGAGCTCGCGGCGGCGAGCAGCGTGGCGGCCGGGCGGCCGAGGCCGGCCGGGTAGCTGCCGAGCAGCTCGCGGACCGTGCTCACCGGGTGCAGCCCGTCGTCATCGCCCCAGACCAGGGCGAGCCCGCGCATCCGGTCCACCGCCCGGCGGACCGCCGCGCGTTCGGGCCCGGCCGGCAGCAGGGCGGCCAGCTCCTCATACCGGACCGGGCCGTCGTCGGCGAGCAGTACCAGGCCGTCGAGGACGCCGAGGGCGAACGCGTCGAGATCCTCCAGTGCGCGCAGCACCGAGAACCGGACGCCGATCCGGCTGGCCAGCGTGCCGAGATCGCCCGGCGGGGGGACAGCGAGATCGGGCCGATCGCGCAGCAGCGCCCCGAGCGCCTCGTCCGGCTGCGCGCGCAGCCACTGGGAGAGGCTGCGCGGGCCACTCGTACTCATCCGGACCACGGTAGCGATCGCGACCGACCCCGCGGGGGCCGACGTGATCATCGGTGGACGACGGTCAGAACGCGAGCCAGAGCATGAACGCGATCAGCACGACGAGCGCGAGCAGGACGGCGGCGCCGAAGGCGGCCGCGCGGACCGGGAGCAGCGTTCGCGGCTGCTGGTCCAGCTCGAGGAACACGCACTCCGGCGACCAGCCCTGCGCCTGCACGCCGATCGGGATGAGCCAGCGGCGGGCGGCGAAGCCGATCCGGTACCGCGGCGCCATGGCGTCGATCTCGATCGTCCAGTTGTGGCCGGGCCGGACCTGCTCGGCCGCGATCGGGTCCGAGACGATGGTCCCGATGCCGGAGCGGACGGAGCGGATGCGGTCGCGGGCTCGCTGGCCCTCTCCCTCGCGCACCCACCAGTACGTGTCCACCGAGAACACCTCGACCCGCAGCGGCACGTTCCCGGAGTTGTAGATGACCAGCTGCAGGGTGACCGGCACGTTGTCGACCGCCTTGTGCCGGCGTACCGGCTTGCCCTTCAGCGCCGGGCGGGACTCGACCGCCAGCCGGGCCGACGACCGGTCCAGGAAGCTCCCGTCCGTCATGTCCGTCGCGGTCAGCGTGAGCTCGTAGTCGTGCCCGCCCTCCGGTGCCGTGGTCAGCGGCGCGACCTCGACCGGCACCTCCCGCTGCTCGCCCGGCAGCACGTCGATGGTGGACAGGCGGGGCCGGCTGTACCGGCTCATCGCACCGCCGAGCTGCAACCGGATCGCGCGCGAGCGGCGGTCGTGGTTGTCGACCACGACCGTGATCCAGCCCGGCGTGCCCGGCGCGACAACCTTGCGGTCCGGCGCGAGCTGCGCGCGGACCATCGCCGGCGCCTGCTGCGTGCCGGGCAAGTGCCTGCCGGGCGGGCGCGGTCCGCTCACCGCCGGCTCGCTCCCCGCTCGCGCTGCGGGCCCTCGCGCTCGCTCATCTGAGCTCCTCCGTGCATCGCAAGGCGCAAGGTACCCCGTCGGCGCCCTGCTGGCTCACCGGGACGGAATGCGGAACACTCGTCGTGCCCGGTCGGCGGCGGTGGACGGGAGGTCGCGATGGCCGACAGCGCTGGTGATGCCGAGCAGGCAGGGCGCGGGGACGTGCCCGAGGGTCACCTGCCGGTGAGCGAGTTCGCCGCCGCGATCCAGGGCGGCCCGTCCCCGTTCGGCGAGGACGTCCAGTTCCCGCTGCCCACCGACGACATCCTGTACCGGCATCCGACCGAGGACGACCGCCCGCGCCTGGCTCCCTCCCACGAGTGAGCCGCGCGGCCCGCATTGCGCGGTGACATTTGACCGTGCCGACCGGACGGACCGACCGCTAGCCTGGAGGACCGCGGCATCGCTCCTGGTGCCGCCATCGCAACGCATGACTGGAGATCTCGTGCCCACCGGCAAGGTGAAGTGGTTCAACGCGGAGAAGGGCTTCGGCTTCCTCTCCCGCGAGGGGGGCGACGACGTCTTCGTGCACCGCGATGCGCTGCCGGCCGGCGTCACCGAGTTGAAAACCGGCCAGCGGGTGGAGTTCGGGGTGGCCCAGGGCCGGCGTGGCGACCAGGCGCTGTCGGTGCGCGTCCTCGACCCGCTGCCGTCGGTGGCGAAGGCGCAGCGCAAGCAGCCCGACGAGATGACCGTGATCGTCGAAGATCTGATCAAGCTGCTGGACGACGTGTCGAACTCGTTCCGCCGCGGCCGCTACCCGGAGCGCGCGACCGCGCGCAAGGTCGCCACGGTGCTCCGCGCGGTCGCGGACGACCTCGAAGCCTGACGGCAGGTCCCGCTCAGCGCAGCGGAGGGCATCGCGGTGTCAGGCCGGCCGCGGCGGCCCGGCCGAGCAGCGCCTCGGCCGCGGCGTACCCCTCCTCGCCCAGGTCGCGGGTGAACTCGTTCACGTACAGGTCGATGTGCCGCCGCTGCACGTCCGGGTCCATCTCCTGGGCGTGCGCGGCGACGTAGCCGGCGCTCGCACTCGGGTCGCCCCAGGCGTGCTCGACCGAGGCGCGGACCACCTCGGCCAGCCGAGCCAGGTCGAGCCCGCGGCGGGCAACGATGGCGCCGAGCGGGATCGGCAGCCCGGTCTCGTCCTGCCACCAGTCGCCGAGGTCGGCCAGGGCGGTCAGGCCGTACCGGGGGTAGGTGAACCTGGCCTCGTGGATCACCAGGCCGGCGTCGTACCGCCCGTCCCGGACGGCCGGCATGATCTCGGCGAACGGCACGACGTCGATCCTCGCCGGCCCGCCGAGCCCGGACCGGCCGCCGGCCCACAGCCGGAAGAGCAGGTACGCGGTGGTCCGGTCGCCCGGCACGGCCACCCGCGCGCCGGCCAGGTCCGCCCGGCCGGCGGTGAGCACGAGCGGTCCGCAGCCCCGGCCGAGCGCGCCACCGGACGGCAGCAGGCCGTGGTCGGCCAGCAGCCAGGGCAGCGCCGCGTACGACACCTTCGCCACGTCGTACTCGCCGCGCTCGGCCGCCCCGTTCGTCACGTCGACATCGGCGAACGTGACGGCCACCGGCGGCGCGTCCGGCACCAACCCGTGCGCCCACGCATGGAACACGAACGTGTCGTTGGGACACGGTGAGTGCGCGAGCGACAGCGTTCCCGTCATCGGGCCCCTGCACGCGCGGCCCGGTCGAGCTGCGGCCACGGCGCGGCCGTGAGCCCGGCGAACGCCCGACCGAGCGCATCCAGCGCCCGGGGGATCTCCCAGGCGCCCCGGTCCCGCGGCCCGACCGCGTTGCTGATCGCGCGGATCTCGAGGAACGGCACCCCGTGCGCCCTCGCGGCGGCGTACACACCGGCACCCTCCATGGCCTCCGCAGCCGCGTCGTGCCTCGCGGCGAGCTCGGCCGCCCGCGCCGCGGTGCCGGTCACCGTGGAGACGGTGAGCACGGGCCCGACCACGGCGGCCGGTGTGCGCTCCGCGGCCGCCGCGACCAGGTCGGGGTTCAGCGCATGCGCCGTCTCGCCGGCCAGGCCGGGGTCGAGTGGGGCGAACCCGTCCGGCGCGTCTGCGCCGAGGTCCGCGTGGATGAGCCGGTCGGCGATCACGACATCGCCGGGCGCGACCCGGCCGGCGAACCCGCCGGCCACCCCGGCGCTGACGACCAGGTCCGGCCGGTCGAGGGCCAGCGCCGTGCCCGCGCAGGCCGCCGAGCGAGCCGGGCCCACCCCGCCGGCCAGGACGGTGACGGGACCGGCGCCGGTGTGCGCGCCCGACCCGCCGTACGGGCCGAGCTGTCGTGTCCCGGCAACCCCGAGCCCGCCCAGGACGGCCTGCGCCTCGGCCTCGACCGCGGTGATCACCAGGATCCGCGCCATTGAGGCATCTCCCGCAGATCTTCGGCGGCGCGGACCGACGCCCAGGCGGCGACTGGCGGCGTTGTCGTCGTCGCCGATATGTCCCATATCAACTCCTTCTTCGCCTTGCAGGCTCGCCACCTGGACGGCGCCCGCATCCACCAAGATCCACGGGACATGCCTAGCCGGTGGCTCCGTCCTCGGCCGCCGTCGCACCGCGCGCGCCACCGCGCGCCGTCGCGTCGCCGTCGGTCGCGGTGCCGGACTGCGTGGCCGGCCGCCCCGACCGTGCCGACCGCCGCCGCAGGGCACGTCGCGCCCGCTCACCGCCAATGAGCGTGAGCCCGAGCGCGAGCAGCATGAGCACCGCCGCGACCGCGAACCCGAGCTGCCCGTTCGACGGGAGGGCGATACCGAGGCCGCCACCGAAGACCCAGGCGAGCTGCAGCAGGGTCTCCGACCGGGCGAACGCCGACGCCCGCAGGCTGTCCGGCACCTCGAGCTGGATGATCGCGTCGAGGCAGAGCTTGCCCAGGCTGTTGGCGATCCCGGCGAACAGCGCGACCAGGATCGCGCTGGACAGGCCGTACGAGAGCGCGGCGATCACGCAGACCGCGGCGACCGATCCCATCGAGGCGACGAGCACCGGATCCGGCCGGCTCAGTCGCATCCGGGCGCCCAGGACGGTACCGACCAGGCTGCCACCGCCGGCCGCGACGGCGAGGGCGCCGAGCGCCGCCACGGCGCCGAACCCGGATTCGGTCTCCTGGATGAGGAACGCCAGGAACAGGGTGAGGAAGCCGGACAGCGCGCGCAGCGCGCCCGCAGCGCGCAGCGCGACGACCACCCGCCGGCCCAGCGACTGGCCGTGCCAGATGCGCCCGCGTCGCTCGGCGTGCACCACGGTCGCCTCGACCTCGCCCTCGGCGGAGTCGACCCGGGCGGGCAGCCGCAGCGCCAGCACCCCGGCCACGACGAACGTCGCCGCGGTGATCCGCAGCGCCCACGGGTAGCTGTCGAAGACGTTGATGACCCCGGCGAGCAGCCCCGCGGCGATACCGGCGGCACCCAGGCCGAAGATCGACAGCCGCGCGTTCGCCGACACCAGCGACATGCCGGGCGGCAGCACGCGGGGCACGCAGGCACCGCGCAGCACCGCGTACGCCTTCGACAGCACGAGCACGCCGAACGCGGCGGGCAGCAGTACCACGTCGTTGTCGAAGTTCGCGGCCATCACCCAGGCGAGGCCGGCACGGGCGAGCGCGGTGCCGGCAAGGGCGAGCCGCCGGCCGCGCTGCAGCCGGTCCAGCGCGGGTCCGATGAGCGGCGCGACGACTGCGAACGGGGCCATCGTGATGAGCAGGTAGAGCGCCACGTTGACGCGCTGCTCGCTGCGGGCCGCGGAGAAGAAGATCGTGCCGGCCAGCGAGACCGCGATCATCGCGTCGGCCGCGTAGTTGACCGCGTGCGTCCAGATCAGGCCGGTGAGGCCGGAGTCCTTCGCGCCGTCGGCCCGGCTGGCGTCGCCGATCCTGCGCAGGCCCGCGCCGACCAGGAACTTGGTACGGGATGCGGCCACCCTGGTGACCGTGATCTTGCGCGGGGTCCGGGCGGCACGGGTCTCGCCACCCTCGGGTGGCCGGGCACCGGCCGACCGCGACGCGCTCACGGCCCTATCCTCCCCCGCCGCGCGAGGCCGGCACCGCGTGACCGGCGAGATGCGGGACAATGGCCGGCGTGAGTCCGACCACGACCGCGACGGGGACGGCCCGGCTCGACGCGACCTGCGCGGCCGCGGTCGACCTCGCCCGTGCGGCGGCCCAGGAGGTCGGCGGCGACGCGGTCGGCGAGCACCTCGGCGTCCAGGCCGAGGGGGACCGGGTGGTCACCCACTCGTTCGCCTCGCTGCTGCCCGGCTACGTCGGCTGGCGCTGGGCGGTCACCGTCGCGCGGGCGCCGCGCGCCCGGCACGTCACCGTGGACGAGGTCGTGCTGCTGCCCGGCGCGGAGGCGCTGCTGCCCCCGCCGTGGGTGCCGTGGTCCGCGCGGCTGCGGCCGGGGGATCTCGGGGTCGGGGACATCCTGCCGACCCCGCCGGACGACGACCGGCTCGTCCCGGCGTACCTGCTCTCCGACGATCCGGCGATCGCGGAGGCCGCCTGGGAGGTCGGCCTCGGCCGGGTACGGGTGATGTCGCGGCTCGGCCGGGAGGAGACCGCCGAGCGGTGGTATGCCGGCGACGGCGGGCCGGACACCGAGATGGCCCGGCACGCTCCGGGTCGCTGCGGCACCTGTGGCTTCTACCTGCCGGTGGCCGGGTCGTTGCGGGCGCTGTTCGGCGTGTGCGGCAACGAGTTCGCGCCACGGGACGGGCAGGTCGTCTCCGCCGACCACGGCTGCGGCGCGCACTCCGAGGCGCTGGTCGAGGCGCCGGTGCCGGAGGCGGTGCCGGTCCCCGCGTACGATGACGCGACCCTCGATGTCGAGGCACCCGCGGCGGCACGCGCGGCGGCCGCCACCGGCGAGGAGTCGGCGGACGACGCCGAGTCCCTCGGCCACAGCTGATCCGTCGGTAGTGGATACGCGGCTGGACGATCCATTCGGGACGGAGGCGCTGCGGCGGCGAGTGCTCGCCGGGTGGGAGGCCGCGCCGGCTCGGTTCCGGGAGGACGCGAACGCCGAGGAGGACCTCGTCCACGGCGCGTACCGGGACCGGCTGCTGATCGAGCTGGCGCAGAACGCCGCCGACGCCGCCAGTCGCGCCGGTGATCCGGGCGTGCTGCGTCTATCCATAGTGGACGGCGAATTGCGGGCGGCGAACACCGGTGCGCCGCTCGATGCGGCCGGCGTGGAGGCGCTGGCCACGCTACGCGCCTCGGCCAAGCGGGACGCGGACACGGTGGGCCGCTTCGGTGTCGGCTTCGCCGCGGTGCTCGCGGTCTCGGACGCGCCCGCGCTGGTGTCGACCACCGGCGGAGTGCGCTTCTCCGCCGCCGACACGCGCTCCGAGGTCGAGCGGCTGCCGTCGCTGGCGGACGAGCTGCGCCGCCGGGACGGCCAGGTGCCGGTGCTGCGGCTGCCCTGGCCGGCGGCCGGTGCGCCACCGGCCGGCTTTGCCACCGAGGTACGCCTGCCGCTGCGCCCAGCGGCCGCGCCGGCGGTTCGCTCGGCGCTCGCCGACCTCGACGCCACCGTCCTGCTCGCGCTGCCTGGCCTCCGCCGCATCGAGCTGCCCGACCGGACCCTGAGCCGCGAGCCGGCTGGTGCCGGTGTGCCCGGTGCCACCTCGCCGGGCGATGGCGTGGCGTCGAACGCCGCCCCCGCCGGTGGCGGCGTGGTCGTTCTCCGCGACGGCGATCGGGCTCGGCGGTGGTGGGTGCGGTCGGCGTCCGGGACGGTGCCCCCGGACCTGCTCGCGCAGCGTCCGGTCGAGGAGCGCACGCGGGCCGGCTGGAGCGTGAGCTGGGCGGTGCCGATCGATGCCGGCGGAACGCCGCAACCGCTGCCCGGCCGCGGGGTCGTGCACGCGCCGACCCCGAGCGACGAGCCGGTGTCGCTGCCGGCACGGCTGCTCGCCACGTTCCCGCTCGGGCCGGACCGCCGCCACGTCGCTCCCGGCCCGATCACCGACCTGCAGGTCGAACACGCCGCCGGCGCGTACGCGGCCCTCGTCGCCGAGCTCCCGCCGACGCCGGCCCTGCTCGCGCTCGTGCCCCGGCCAGGGCTGGCCGCCGCGCCGCTCGACGC
>JBKOXW010000222.1:0-8581 GCA_046744115.1 Actinomycetota bacterium
GCCGCGGGCGAGGGTCGGCGGATGGGGCGGCCCAAGGCGCTGCTGCGGGTGGACGGCGAGCTGCTGGTGGAGCGCGCCAGCCGGGTGCTCGCCGAGGGCGGCTGCGACCCGGTGCTCGCGGTGCTCGGCGCCGCCGCAGACGAGGTACTGGCCACGGCAGCGCTGCCGGCCCTCGCCCGTGCCGTGCACAACCCGGACTGGCCGACCGGCATGGGCTCATCGCTGCGCGCCGGCCTGGCCGCGGTGCCGGACTCGGCCGAGGCCGCGGTGGTGGCCCTGGTGGACCAGCCGCTCGTCGCGCCGGAGTCGGTGCGGGCGCTGGTCAGGGCCTGGCGGGCCGGCGCGGTGGCCGCCGTCGCCACGTACGGCGGCAAGCGCCGCAACCCGGTCCTGCTCTCCCGCGCCGTGTTCGCCGAGGTCGCCCGGTCGGCCACCGGTGACCGCGGCGCGCGGGCGTGGCTCGCCGCCCATCAGGATCTCGTCGCGGCGGTCGCCTGCGACGGTCTCGGCGACCCGGCCGACCTGGACACGGAGGCCGATCTCGCCGCGCTAGCGCAGCGACCGCCGCCTCCCCGTGAGAGGGTGTGACCGTGGAGCTTGATCACGAGTTCACCGTGCCCGTCCCGGTCGCCGAGGCGTGGCCGGTCCTGCTCGACGTGGAACGGATCGCCCCGTGCATGCCAGGCGCGACCGTCACGTCGGTGACCGGCGACGAGTTCGCCGGCAAGGTGAAGGTGAAGGTCGGCCCGATCACCGTGACATACGGCGGAACGGCCTCGTTCCTGGAGACCGACGAGTCGGCCCGCCGCGCGGTGATCGAGGCGCGCGGCAAGGAGACCCGCGGCACCGGTACGGCGACCGCGAAGGTGACCGCCCAGCTGCACGACGAGGGTGACGCGACCCGGGTCACCGTGCACACCGACCTCGCCGTGACCGGCAAGCCGGCCCAGTTCGGCCGCGGCGTGATGGCCGACGTCGGAGCGAAGCTGCTGGGCCAGTTTGCCGACTGCCTGGCCCAGCAGCTGGCCGCCCGGCCCGAGCCGGCGGCCGCAGCGACCGGGGCCACGGCCGCGACCGGCGACAACGCGGCCACGACGGCCACGGCAACGACGGGCACCGCAGCCACCGGCACCGCCGGCACCACCGCCGCTGCCGCCTCCGAGGCGACCGCCCCGGCCGGATCGACGGGCTGGACCGGGTCGGCGGAGCGGCCCACCGACGACACGATCGACCTGCTGGGCACGGCCGGCGGGCCGGTGCTCAAGCGGCTCGCGCCGGTCCTCGCCGCCGTCGTGCTGCTGATCCTGCTCGTCGCCGTCCTCCGGCGCCGGCGCGCCGACTGAGGCCGACCGATGCTTGTCCGGCGTCGTCCACCGCTGCGCTCCCGCGGTGTGCTCGCGTTGGAGGACGCCTCGTGACCAAGCGGCACGCTCCGTGCCGGTGTCCAGAGCAGGCCCTCCCGTTCGTCGTCGGAATGTCGGACGATCCGAGTAACCGGGAGGAACGATGCGCTACCTGCTGCTGGTCTGCGTCGACGAATCCGTCGAGGTGAGCGCCGAGGAGGCCGACCCCACGGCGTGGGTGAAGGAGATGGACGGCCGGGGCGTCCGCCTGCAGGGCTCGGGCCTGCGGCCGACCAGTGACGCCACGACGGTCCGGGTCCGCGGCGGCGAGGTGCTGCTGTCCGACGGGCCGTTCGCCGAGACGAAGGAGCAGGTCGCCGGGTTCGACCTGCTCGAGTGCAAGGACCTGGACGAGGCGATCGAGGTCGCCTCGAAGCATCCCGCCGCCACGTTCGGCACCCTCGAGCTGCGGCCGCTCTGGGACGAGGCGAGGCCACCCTGGGAGCGCTGAGGGCCGAGGTCGAGGCCGCGGTCACCGACGCCTTCCGGGAGGAATGGGGCCGCGTGGTCGCGACCCTGATCCGGCTGACCGGCGACTGGGACCTGGCCGAGGAGTGCGCGCAGGAGGCCTTCGCGCAGGCGCTGGTGCGCTGGCCGCGCGACGGCCTCCCGCGCAGCCCGGGCGCGTGGCTGACCACCACGGCGCGCAACCGGGCCATGGACCGGCTGCGGCGGAGGTCGACCGAGGTGGCCAAGCTGCAGGAGATGGCGGCGATGGCACGGCTCGACGGCACGGCGGACGACCCGCTCGGCGACGGCACGGACGACGGCGGTGTCGAGGACGACCGGCTGCGGTTGATCTTCACCTGCTGCCACCCGGCGCTGTCGCTCGAGGCCAGGGTGGCTCTCACCCTCCGTACCCTGGCCGGCCTGACCACCGCGGAGATCGCCCGGGCCTTCCTCGTCTCCGAGCCGACGATGGCCAAGCGGCTGGTCCGGGCCAAGCAGAAGCTCGCCAACGCGGGCATCCCGTACCGGGTGCCCCCGGCGCACCTGCTGCCAGAGCGGAGGGGCGCGGTGCTCGCGGTCCTGTACCTGCTGTTCAACGAGGGCTACGCCGCGAGCGCGGGCGCCGACCTCATCCGGCAGAGCCTCTGCGCCGAGGCCATCCGGCTCGCCCGGCTGCTCGCGCGGCTGATGCCGGACGAGCCCGAGGCGCTCGGCCTGGTCGCGCTCATGCTGCTGCACGACGCGCGCCGGGCCACCCGCGTGGACGGCGCCGGCGAGCTTGTCACCCTGGAAGATCAGGACCGTTCCCGCTGGGACCGCAGCGAGATCGACGAGGGCGTCGCGATCCTGGAAGCGGCGCCGCGGCGGGGCCGGCCCGGCCCGTACCAGCTGCAGGCCGCCATCGCCGCCTGCCACGCCACGGCGGCCGACCCGGCCGCCACCGACTGGACGCAGATCGCCGAGCTCTACGGACGGCTGGCGCGGGTCGTGCCGTCCGCGGTCGTGCGGCTGAACCAGGCGGTCGCGGTGGCGATGGCCGACGGCCCGGCGGCCGGTCTCGCGCTGGTGGACGCCCTGGACGCCTCGGGCGAGCTGGCCGGCTACCACCTGCTCCCGGCGACGCGCGCGGACCTGCTCCGCCGGCTCGACCGCCCCGCCGAGGCCGCGGCCGCCTACCGCGAGGCGCTCGACCTCGCGGTCACCGAGGCCGAACGCCGCTACCTGGCCCGCCGGCTCGCCGAGATGGCCCAACCCGGCACGGCCGAGTCCGGGACGGCGGAGCCCGGGACAGCGGAGCCCCGGGCCGCGCGCGATCGGTGACAGCCGGCACCGACCCGGCGCGGATGGGTTGTTGCAGCATCGACATTCGGTAGCCTGATCGCACGGGCCGATGTCGTCCCTGCATGTGCTCACGCAGACGACGACGGGAGCGCCCCGTGATCGTGCCGTTTTCGGCGACCCCGCACGCCCAGGGGCTCTACGACCCTGCCCACGAGCGGGACGCGTGCGGCGTGGCGTTCGTGGTGGACGTCCAGGGCCGGCGGTCGCACCGGATCCTCCAGCAGGCGCTCACCGCGCTGGGCAACCTCGACCATCGCGGCGCGGCCGGCGCCGAGCCGAGCTCGGGCGACGGCGCGGGCATCCTGCTCCAGCAGCCCGACGGGTTCCTCCGCTCGGTCGCGCCGGGCCCACTGCCCCCGGCCGGGGAGTACGCGGCCGGCCTCGCGTTCCTTCCGGTCGAGGCCGGGGCGGCGGACCGGGCCGTCGCGCTGGTCGAGCGCATCGCCGCGGAGGAAGGGCTGCGCGTGCTCGGCTGGCGGGACGTGCCGACCGATCCCGCCGGGCTGGGCCCGACCGCGCTGTCGGTCATGCCCCGCTTCGCGCAGATCTTCGTCGCGGCCCCCGCCGGCGACCGGGCGGCCGGCATCGAGCTGGAGCGGCGGGGGTTCTGCCTGCGCAGGCGGGCCGAGCGGGCGGCCCGCGAGGCCGGCGTCGCGCTGTACTTCCCGTCGCTGTCCGGGCGCACCCTGGTCTACAAGGGGATGCTCACCACCGCACAGCTCGGCTCGTTCTTCCCGGACCTGTCCGACCCGCGGGTCGAGACCGCGCTGGCCCTGGTGCACAGCCGGTTCAGCACGAACACGTTCCCGTCCTGGCCGCTGGCCCATCCGTACCGGTTCGTCGCGCACAACGGCGAGATCAACACGATCGAGGGCAACCGGAACTGGATGCGTGCCCGGGAGTCGCTGCTCGCGCAGGAGTCACCGAGCTCGCAGATCCCCGGCGACCTGGCCCGGCTGCTGCCGATCTGCACGACCGGCCTGTCCGACTCGGCGTCGTTCGACGAGGTGCTCGAGCTGCTCCACCTCGGTGGCCGGTCGCTGCCGCACGCGGTACTGATGATGATCCCCGAGGCCTGGGAGAACCACGCCGAGATGGACGACGCCCGCCGCGCGTTCTACCGGTTCCACGCGAGCCTGATGGAGCCGTGGGACGGTCCGGCGTGCATCGCGTTCACCGACGGCAGCCTGATCGGGGCGGTGCTGGACCGCAACGGGCTGCGCCCCGCGCGCTGGTGGCGTACCGACGACGACCTGGTCGTGCTCGCCAGCGAGACCGGCGTGCTGGACGTCGACCCGGCCCGGGTGGTCGCGAAGGGCCGGCTGCAGCCGGGCCGGATGTTCCTGGTCGACACGGCCGCCCGGCGGGTGGTCACCGACGACGAGATCAAGGGCCGGCTCGCCGCCGAGCAGCCGTACGACGGCTGGCTGCACGCCGGGCTGCTGCACCTGGAGCGGCTGCGGGCGCGCCAGCACGTCGTGCACCCGCACGAGTCGGTCGTCCGCCGCCAGCAGGTCTTCGGCTACACCGAGGAGGAGCTGCGCATCCTGCTGACGCCGATGGCGACGACGGCCGCGGAGCCGCTGGGCTCGATGGGCACGGACACCCCGGTGGCGGTGCTGTCCGAGCGGCCGCGGCTGCTCTACGACTACTTCAGCCAGCGCTTCGCCCAGGTGACCAACCCGCCGCTGGACGCGATCCGGGAGGAGCTGGTCACCTCGCTGGCCGGCGCGATCGGGCCGGAGCAGAGCCTGCTGGAGGCGTCCGCGGCCTCCTGCCGGCAGATCGTGCTGCCGTACCCGGTGCTGGACAACGACGAGCTGGCGAAGATCATCCACGTCAATGACGACGGGGACCTGCCCGGCTTCGCCGCCGTGGTGGTCTCCGGGCTGTACGAGGTGGACGGCGGCGGAGTCGCCCTGGCCGCCGCGCTCGACCGGGTGCGCGCGGAGGTGTCAGCCGCGATCGCCGGCGGGGCGCGGATCATTGTGCTGTCCGATCGGGACAGTGACCGGCGCCGCGCGCCGATCCCGTCGCTGTTGCTGACCGCGGCCGTGCACCACCACCTGGTGCGCGAGCGCAACCGGACTCGGGTCGGGCTCGTCATCGAGTCCGGCGACTGCCGCGAGGTGCACCACGTCGCGCTGCTGCTCGGGTACGGCGCCGCCGCCGTCAACCCGTACCTCGCCTTCGAGTCCATCGAGGACCTGATCGCCGCCGGCGCCATCACCGGCATCGAGCCGGCCATGGCGGTCCGCAACTACGTGAAGGCGCTCGGCAAGGGCGTGCTCAAGGTGATGTCCAAGATGGGCATCAGCACGGTGGCGTCCTACACCGGGGCGCAGGTGTTCGAGGCGCTCGGGCTGTCCCAGGATCTGGTCGACGAGCACTTCACCGGCACCAGCTCCCGGCTCGGCGGCGTCGGCCTCGACGTGCTGGCCGCGGAGAGCGAGGCCCGGCACCGCCGGGCGTACCCGGACAACCCGGCCGAGCGGGCGCACCGGCGGCTGGAGATCGGCGGGGAGTACCAGTGGCGGCGCGAGGGCGAGCTGCACCTGTTCAACCCGGAGACCGTGTTCCTGCTCCAGCACGCCACCAGGGCCCGCCGCTACGAGGTCTACCAGCAGTACACGTCCACTGTGGACGAACTGTCCCGCACGGCGGCGACGCTGCGCGGGCTGTTCGGGCTCCGGATCGGCGCCCGCCCGCCGGTACCGGTGGACGAGGTCGAGCCGGTCGGCGAGATCGTCCGGCGGTTCTCGACCGGCGCGATGTCGTACGGGTCGATCTCGGCGGAGGCGCATGAGACGCTCGCCATCGCGATGAACCGGCTCGGCGGGAAGTCGAACACCGGCGAGGGCGGCGAGGACCCCGGCCGGTTCGTGCCCGACCCGAACGGGGACCTGCGCCGCAGCGCGATCAAGCAGGTCGCGAGTGGACGGTTCGGGGTCACCAGCGAGTACCTGGTGAACGCGGACGACCTGCAGATCAAGATGGCGCAGGGGGCCAAGCCGGGGGAGGGCGGGCAGCTGCCCGGCTCGAAGGTGTGGCCGTGGATCGCCCGGACTCGGCACTCCACCCCGGGCGTCGGCCTGATCAGCCCACCGCCGCATCACGACATCTACTCGATCGAGGATCTGGCCCAGCTCATCCACGACCTGAAGAACGCCAACCCCGCCGCCCGGGTGCACGTCAAGCTCGTCGCCGAGGTCGGGGTCGGCACGGTCGCCGCCGGCGTGGCCAAGGCGCACGCCGACGTGGTGCTCATCTCCGGGCACGACGGCGGCACCGGCGCGGCGCCGCTGACCTCGCTCAAGCACGCCGGCATGCCGTGGGAGCTGGGCCTCGCCGAGACCCAGCAGACGCTGCTGCTGAACGGCCTGCGCGACCGGATCACGGTGCAGGTGGACGGCCAGCTCAAGACCGGCCGGGACGTGGTGGTGGCCGCGCTGCTCGGCGCGGAGGAGTTCGGCTTCGCCACCGCGCCGCTGGTCGTCTCGGGCTGCGTGATGATGCGGGTCTGCCACCTCGACACCTGCCCGGTCGGCGTGGCCACCCAGAACCCGGAGCTGCGGAAGCGCTTCACCGGCAAGCCCGAGTTCGTCGAGACGTTCTTCAGCTACGTCGCCGAGGAGGTGCGCGAGCTGCTCGCCGCGCTCGGCTTCCGCTCGCTGGACGAGGCGATCGGCCACGCCGAGATGCTCGACACCCGGGCCGCGGTCGACCACTGGAAGGCCAGCGGGCTGGACCTCTCGCCGCTGCTCGCCGTGCCGCCGACCGAGCCGGGCGCGGGCCGCCGCCGGGTCGTCGACCAGGACCACGGCCTCGACCGGGCCCTGGACAATACGCTCATCCAGCTCTGCGAGGGCGCGCTGCTGGACGCGACGCCGCTGACCCTGGAGCTGCCGGTACGCAACGTCAACCGGACGGTGGGCACCATGCTCGGCTCGCTGGTGACCAGCCGGTTCGGCGGCGCCGGGCTGCCGGACGACACGATCGACATCACGTTTACCGGCTCGGCCGGGCAGTCGTTCGGCGCGTTCCTGCCGCGCGGGGTGACGCTGCGGCTGTCCGGCGACGCGAACGACTACCTGGCCAAGGGCCTGTCCGGCGGGCGGATCGTGCTCCGGCCGGACCGCGCGGCCACGTTCGCCGCCGAGGACAACGTCATCGCGGGCAACGTGATCGGCTACGGCGCGACGGGCGGTGAGCTGTTCGTCCGCGGGCTGGTGGGGGAGCGGTTCTGCGTCCGCAACTCCGGGGCGCTGGCGGTGGTCGAGGGCGTCGGCGACCACGCCTGCGAGTACATGACCGGCGGCGAGGTGGTCATCCTCGGCCGGCACGGGCGGAACCTGGCGGCCGGCATGTCCGGCGGTGTGGCGTACGTGCTCGACCTTGTTCCGGCCGGGGTGAACGTCACGATGGTCGACCTCGAGCCGCTCGCGGGCGCGGACGCCGACCGGCTGCGCGAGGTGCTGAGCCGGCACCTGGCGGAGACCGGCTCGCTGGTCGCGGCCGGGCTGCTGGCCGACTGGCCGGCCGCGGCGGGACGGTTCACCACGATCATGCCGCGGGACTACAAACGCGTGCTGGAGGCGACCCGCCTCGCCGAGCTGACCGGCCGCCCGGTCGAGGAAGCGATCATGGAGGCCGCCGGCAGCTAGGCGCCCGGCAGCTAGGCGCGAGGGTCAGCGGCTCCGGGCCGGCCGATGCCCGGCGGCGCGATAGGCGCGGACGACCACCCAGGCCAGCAGGAAGCCGCTGGCGACACCCATGACCACCACTCGAGGCAGGCCCCCGACGAAGCTGAACACCACGACGCCGATCAGCGCGGTGAACGTGGCCAGCATCGTGCCGAGCCGCCTCGTCGCCGCATCCACCTCGAGCGGCGACCGAGCGCCGGACCACGCACCGGCGACCACACCGACGGCGGAGATCGCCACGAACCAGGCCCAGGCACCGGCCCGCTCTCCCGGCGCCCAGTTCCCGATCTCGTCGGCCGCCATGAGCACGGCGCCGGCGGGAAACAGCAGCAGGAGCAACTCCAGCGGGCGCCATCCCCGGGTGGATTGCGCGCGGGCCATTGCTCAGTCCCTCGCGCGGACGCGGCGGCCCACCCAGAAGAGCACGCCGGCAACCGCGGCGATCACCGCGGCGAAGACCAGCTGCCCGGGGCTCGTGTCTTCCCTCGTGGCCCCCAGCAGGCCGAAGTAGTCCAGCACTATCGCGACGGCCAGACCGAAGCCACCGGCGCCGAGGAAGGTCAGGGCGGTCGACATCGCGAACATCGGGTCCGTTCTCCTCCCGGTGGTGGGGGGGCCGGGGCCGGCCACCCCCACACCCAAGACGAAGATGTGCGGAGCAACACAAAACAACACACCGAGGCC
>JBKOXW010000145.1:0-2378 GCA_046744115.1 Actinomycetota bacterium
CCGGCCCGTCGCCGTCCTCGTAGTTCACCGAGTTGATGACGCAGCGCCCGCCGAGCTGCTCCAGCCCGGCCTCGATCACCGCGGGCTCGGTCGAGTCGAGCATCAGCGGCAGCGTGGAGGCGGTGGCGAACCGGCCGGCGATCTCGACCATGTCCGCGGCGCCGTCCCGGCCGACGTAGTCGACGCACACGTCGAGCAGGTGTGAGCCGTCCCGGATCTGGCCGCGGGCGATCTGCACGCAGTCGTCCCAGCGGCCGGCCAGCATCGCCTCCCGGAACGCCTTGGAACCGTTCGCGTTGGTCCGCTCGCCGATCATCAGCACGCTGTTGTCCTGGCGGAACGGCACCGACTGGTACAGCGACGCGGCCGCCGGCTCCGGCCGCGGCCGCCGCCGCGCCGGCTCCAGGTCGCGCACCGCCTCGACCACCTGCCGGATGTGCTCCGGGGTGGTGCCGCAGCAGCCCCCGACGAGCGTCGTGCCGTAGTCCCGCACGAACGTGGCCAGCGACGTGGCCAGCTCTTCCGGGGTCAGCGGGTAGGTCGCGCCGGCCGAGCCCAGTACGGGCAGGCCCGCGTTCGGCATGACGGACAGGCCAGTGCGCGCATGCCGGGACAGGTACCGCAGGTGCTCGCTCATCTCGGCCGGCCCGGTCGCGCAGTTCAGCCCGACCAGGTCGACGCCGAGCGGCTCGAGCGCGGTCAGCGCCGCGCCGATCTCCGAGCCGAGCAGCATGGTGCCGGTCGTTTCGACCGTGACCTGCGCGAAGAGCGGAACCCGTCGTCCGGCCGCGGCCATCGCCCGGCGAGCGCCGATGACCGCGGCCTTGGCCTGCAGCAGATCCTGGGCGGTCTCCACCAGCACCGCGTCCGCGCCGCCGGCGAGCAGGCCGGTGACCTCCTCCTGGTAGGCGTCGCGCAGCACGGCGAACCGAGCGTGGCCGAGGGTCGGCAGCTTTGTGCCAGGGCCGACCGAGCCGATCACCCAGCGCGGCCGGTCGGGCGTGGTCCAGTCGTGTGCGACCTCCGCGGCCAGCCGGGCGCCGGCCTCGGCCAGCTCGCGGATCCGGTCGCCGATGCCGTACTCGCCGAGGTTGGCGAAGTTCGCCCCGAACGTGTTCGTCTCGACCGCGTCGGCACCCGCGGCGAAGTAGGCGTCGTGCACGCCCCGGACCACGTCCGGCCGGCTGACGTTGAGGATCTCGTTGCAGCCCTCGAGCCCCTCGAAGTCGTCCAGGCCCAGGTCAGCGGCCTGCAGCATGGTGCCCATCGCGCCATCGGCCACCACGACACGCTCGGCCAGCGTGGGCAGCAGCGAGGACGTCACGCGCTCGGACATGGCGACCAGGCTACCGGTGGGGGTAGCGGGGCCGGCCGACGGCGCAAGTCGCGGCTCGGACGTAGGCTAGGTCGGTGACGGTGCTAACCCGGCGGCCTGCCTCGCTGCGCTCCGGCGGTGTGCTCGCGCTGGAGGCCGCCTCATGACCGAGATGGAGGACTGGCCGGAGCTGACCGACCCGGTGCTCGTCGGCGCGTTCGAGGGCTGGAACGATGCCGGCGACGCGGCCACCTCCACGGTCGAGCACCTCGAGCTGATCTGGGATGCCCGGCCGCTGGCCGCGATCGACCCGGACGACTACTACGACTTCCAGGTCAACCGGCCCACGGTGTCGCTCGTCGACGGCGTGCAGCGGCGGATCGAGTGGCCGACCACACGGTTCTCGGTGTGCCGGCCGCCGGGCGCGAGCAACGACCTGGTGCTGATGCGCGGCGTCGAGCCGAACATGCGGTGGCGCGGGTTCTGCGAGGAGATCCTGGAGCTCGTGCGCGAGCTCGGCGTGCAGACGGTCGTCTCGCTCGGCGCGCTGCTGTCCGATACGCCGCACACCCGGCCGACCCCGGTGACGGGCACCTCGTACGACGCGGCGTCGGCGGCCCGATACGGGCTGGAGCGGTCCCGGTACGAGGGCCCGACCGGCATCGTCGGCGTGCTGCAGGACGCCTGCGTCCGCGCCGGCATCCCGGCGATCTCGTTCTGGGCCGCGGTGCCGCACTACATCTCCCAGCCGCCCAACCCGAAGGCCACCCTTGCGCTGCTGCACCGGGTCGAGGAGGTGCTCGACGTCCCGGTCCCCCTCGGCACGCTGCCCGAGCAGGCCGACGAGTGGCAGAAGCTGGTCGACGAGATGGCCAGCGAAGACGCCGACGTCACCGAGTACGTCCGATCCCTCGAGGAGCGGGAGGGCCCGGCCGACCTGGCCCAGACCAGCGGCGAGACGATCGCCCGCGAGTTCGAGCGCTACCTGCGCCGTCGCCGCCCGTCCGGTCCTCCCGGCCCCAGCGGCGCCTGAGCCGGCCGCCGGGGCCGAGTTGGGCGCAGA
>JBKOXW010000103.1:0-11924 GCA_046744115.1 Actinomycetota bacterium
CCTCGAGGCCGTTGCGCAGCCCGGCCGCGAGCCGCCGCTCGTCCTCCACCACCAAGATCCGCATCGCGTCCTCTCCGGATCGCATGGTCGCCGACGCGTCCTGAACCGCCGCTGAACGTCCACTGAACGCCAGGATGCGCCTCAGCGGCCCGCCCCGCCGGCCGATCGTCGGTCTCGACCCCTCGTATGGTCGAGCGCATGAGCCAACGCGAGGGATACCAGCCAGGCGTGCCCTGCTGGGTCGACACCCTGCAGCCCGACCCGGAGAACGCGGCGCTTTCCGTCAGCCAGCTGATCGCCGGACCCTGAGCGCGGGCGCGCTCGGGTCGGGACGGGCCCGCCTCGCGCTCGGGCAGAATCGGGTCATGGTGGCGCTGAAGTCCGAGACCGAGCTGGCGACCATGCGGGAGGCCGGCCGCATCGTCGCCGCCGTGCTGGCCGCGGTCGCGGGCGCGGCCCGGCCCGGGGTTCGGCTGACCGTGCTCGACGAGATGGCCGCGGACCTGCTGGCCAGCCGCGGCGCCACCCCGTCGTTCCCGGGCTATCACCCCAGCTGGGCGCCGACGCCGTTCCCGGCCGTGCTGTGCCTGTCCGTCAACGACGAGATCGTGCACGGCATCCCGGACAGTCGGCCGCTGCGCGAGGGCGACCTGCTGTCCGTCGACTGCGCGGCACACGTCGACGGCCTGCACGCGGACTCCGCCCGCACCGTCGCCGTCGGCGAGACCGACGCCGCCGGGCAGCGGTTGATGGACGCGACCTCGGCGGCGCTGGCGGCGGGCATCACGGCGGCCCGCGCCGGTGGCCGCCTAGGCGACGTATCGCACGCCATCGAGGCGGTCGGGCGCGCCGGCGGGTACGGCATCGCGCCGTGGTTCGGCGGGCACGGCATCGGCGCCGCCATGCACGAGGACCCGCCCATCCCGAACACCGGCCGCGCGGGTCGGGGCCTGCCGCTGCGTGCCGGGCTGACGCTGGCGATCGAGCCGATGTTCCTCGAGGGTGGCGTCGACGACAGCCGCACCCTCGACGACGGCTGGACGATGGCCACCACCGACGGCAGCCGCGCGGCGCACTTCGAGCACACGATCGCGGTCACCGAGAACGGTCCGGTGGTGCTCACCGCCCCGTAGTGGGCGCCGGCACGGTGGCGGCGCCGCGGGCCCGGTGCAGGGCGGCGAGAAGCGCATCGGCGTCGAAGCGGGGCAGCACGGCGGCGAGGTGGCCGTCCGGACGGACCACGTGCACGCTGTCCGGGCCGGCGTGCAGCGCCCTTACGAGCACGCCGTCGGTGTCGAGGTCTGCCAGCGCGTAGGCCCTGGCCGGCGCCGCGAACCTGTCCACACAGGACATGGCATCCGGGATTCGCGCCGAGGACGAGGTGAGCACGACGAACCCGGTGCCGAACAGCCCGCGCAGCCGCGGAGCGCCGCCGGCGCACGGCCCGTCCGGGCAGAGGACGCCCGGCACCGGCGGGCGCAGCGCACCAGCCGCGGTCGGGAAGTCACCGGCCTCGGCAGGCGGCGTGGTCAGCGGCGAGTCGAGGTACCAGTACGGCTCGGCGAGCTTGCCCGAGTCGATCTGGCGCCGCGCATCCGAGTCGGAGACCGCACGCTCCAGCACGTCCCGGCGCCAGGCCCACTGCGCGGCCGACTGCGGCACCAGGAAGTCCATGGTGGAGCTGGTGACCCGGAGGTTCTCCGCGGCGGCGGCCCGGCGCTCGGCGTCGTAGCTGTCCAGCAGCGTCTCCGCGGCGGCGCCGGCCGACCAGCCGTGCCGGACGAACGCCAGCTTCCAGGCCAGGTTCTCGGCGTCCTGCACACCGGAGTTCAGGCCGCGGGCGCCGAACGGTGCGTACAGGTGCGCGGCGTCGCCGGCCAGGAACACCCGGCCGGCCCGGAACGACGCGGCCAGCCGCTCGTGGAACCGGTAGACGGTCAGCCAGACGATCTCGTACGGCCGGTCGCCGACGATCCTCCGGATCCGCGCGTCGAGGTCTCCGTTCGCCCGCTCCCCGGCCAGGTCGTAGTCGGCCGGCACCTGCCAGTCGATCCGCCAGGTCGAGTCCGGACACTGGTGCACCAGCACCTGCCGGCCTGGATTCCACTGTGGATCGAAGTGGAACCTGCGCTCCTTCGGGAATGGCAGGTCGGCCCGGATGTCGCAGATCAGGAACCGGTCGGCGTAGGACCGGCCGGGAAAGTCGATGCCGACCAGGTCGCGGACCGCGCCGTGCGCGCCGTCCGCGCCGGCGAGATGACTGCCGGCGACCGCCTCCCGCCCGCCCGCGGCCTCGACCTCGACCCGCACGCCGGCCGAGTCCTGCTCCAGTCCGACCACGCGGTGGCCCCAGCGGAGGTCGATCAGCGGCTGCGCGGCGACCCGGTCGGCCAGGTACCGCTCGACGCTGGCCTGCGAGATGTTGATCCAGGGCGGGAAGGCGCTCCGCCCGGGCTCCGGGAACGTCGTGGTGACCAGCTCATGCTCGCGGTAGAACGTCCGCCCGATCGTCCAGGTGACGCCCTCGGCCACCATCGGCCCGGCGCAGCCGACCCGGTCGAACACGTCCAGCACGTCCCGCTGGAAGCAGATCGCCTTCGACCCGACGTCGTCGCGCCGGTCGGCCGCCTCCAGCACCACGCTCGGCACGCCCCAGCGGGCCAGCAGCAGCGCGGTCACCACGCCGACCGGCCCCGCGCCGGCCACCAGCACCGGCGCCCCAGTCACCGACTCCGCCACCGTCAGCCCTGCAGCTCGGCCCAGACCTCGCGGTCGCGCTGCGCGGTCCAGATCCGCGGGCGCCGTACCCCGTCCAGCTCGTCCCACAGCCGGGCCACGTCGAACGGTAGGCAGTGCTCGAAGATCGGCCAGCCGCCGTACCGGGGCGCGAGCGCCGCGTGCGCCGCCTCGAACGCCGCCTTGCGGCTGCCGCCCGCGGCGTGCACCGCGCCCACCTCTCGCCGCAGCACATCGAGGAAGCCCCGGGTCTGCGCGATCGCGGCGTCCACCTCGGAGCGTCCCACCGCGACCGCGCCGCGCCCGCCGACCAGGATCTCCGCGCCGAACGCCCGCACCCGGTCCAGCGTCGTGGTGGCCCACTCGGCGTGGTACGCGTCGCCGGTGTACAGCGCGGCCTGCGACTCGACCAGGTCGCCGGCGAAGAGCACCCGCTCGCGCGGCAGCCAGGCCACGATGTCGCCCTCGGTGTGCCCGAGCCCGCAGTACTGCAGCACCAGCTCGCCGCGGTCGCCGCCGAGCTCGATCGTGAGCCGGTCGGTGAACGTCACCGTCGGCCAGGTCAGCCCCGGGATCGAGGCCGGCTCCTTGAACAGCCGCGGCATCCGGCCGTACTCGCTCTCCCAGTCCTGCTGCCCGCGCTCGGCGATCAGGTCGCGGGTGCGCTCGTGCGCCACGATCGCGCCCGCGTCGAACGCGCTCGCCCCGAGCACTCGGACCGCGTGGTAGTGCGAGAGCACCAGCCAGCGCACCGGCTTGTCGGTGTGTTCGCGCAGCCGGCGCAGCCACTCCCGGGCGGCGACCGGGGTGGCCATCGCCTCGACGCAGACGAGGAAGTCCTCCCCCTCGATCGCGCCGACGTTCGGGTCGCCGCCGGCGGTCAGCGCGTACACGCCGTCGGCCAGCACCTCCAGCGTCTGCGGCTTGTCCTCCAGATCCGCCGACGACGCGAACGGCTTGGCTGCCACGCCCCCATCCTGCGCAGGAGCGGGTCCCCTGACCAGAGCCGGAGGGATAGCGTCGTACCGAGGGGTGTGAGTGCCACCGAGTGCCACCATCGCAGGAGGCGCGGATGACCACCGATTTCGGCGACGGCATCGAGGTCACGGCGGATGTCGGCCCGTTTGACGAGGTGCTGACCGGCGAGGCGCTCGGGTTCGTCGCCGCGCTGCAGCGCGAGTTCGGCGGCCGCCGCCTCGATCTGCTGGAGCGGCGCCGGCAGCGGCACGCAGACCTCGCGGCCGGCGGCACGCTGGACTTCCTGCCGGAGACCGCGGATGTGCGGGCCGGCGACTGGCGGGTGCCGCCGCCGGCCCCCGGGCTGGTCGACCGCCGCGTCGAGATCACCGGGCCCACCGAGGCGAAGATGCTGGTCAACGCGCTGAACTCGGGCGCGGACGTGTGGCTGGCCGACTTCGAGGACGCGAACGCGCCGACCTGGGACAACCTGGCCGGCGGCCAGCTCAACCTGATCCGGGCGCTGGACCGGACGATCGACTTCACCTCGCCGGAGGGCAAGCAGTACCGGCTGGGCGAGCGGCTCGCCACGATCGTGGTCCGGCCGCGCGGGTGGCACCTGCCGGAGAAGCACGTGCGGGTCGACGGCGAGCCGGTGGCCGGGGCGCTGTTCGATTTCGGGCTGCACGCGTTCCACTGCGCCCGGCGGCAGCTCGACGCCGGCCACGGCCCGTACTTCTACCTGCCGAAGCTGCAAAGCCACCTCGAGGCGCGGCTGTGGAACGACGTGTTCCTGCTCGCCCAGCAGCGGCTCGACCTGCCCCGCGGCACGATCCGGGCGACCGTCCTGATCGAGACGGTGCCGGCCGCGTTTGAGATGGACGAGATCCTGTACGAGCTGCGCGAGCACGCGGCGGGGCTGAACGCCGGTCGCTGGGACTACCTGTTCAGCATGATCAAGGAGTTCCGCGAGCGTGGCGCGGAGTTCCTGCTGCCGGACCGGAACGCGGTCACGATGACGGCGCCGATGATGCGCGCGTACACCGACCTGCTCGTCCGTACCTGCCATCGGCGCGGCGCGCACGCGCTCGGCGGGATGGCCGCGTTCATCCCGAGCCGGCGGGACCCAGAGGTCAACGAGCGGGCGCTGGCCAAGGTCCGCGAGGACAAGGAGCGCGAGGCGGGCGACGGGTTCGACGGCAGCTGGGTCGCCCATCCCGACCTCGTCCCGGTGTGCCGGGAGGTGTTCGACCGCGCGCTGGGCGACCGGCCGAACCAGCTCGGCACGCTGCGGGAGGACGTGTCCGTCGGCGCGACCGACCTGCTGGCCGTGGCGAAGACGCCGGGCGAGCCGACCGAGGCCGGGCTGCGCAACGACGTTGGCGTGGCGCTGCAGTACCTGGCGGCGTGGCTCGGCGGCAACGGCGCGGTCGCGGTCTACAACCTGATGGAGGACGTGGCCACCGCGGAGATCGCCCGCTCGCAGGTCTGGCAGTGGGTCCATGCCGGCGTCCGGCTCGCCGGCGGCGAACAGGTCACCGCCGACCTGGTGCGCCGGATCGAGGACGAGGAGCTGGCCGCGATCCGCGCCGCGCAGGGCGAGGCGTACGACGAGGCGCGCTTCGCCGCGGCCCGCGAGCTGTTCGAGCAGGTCGCGCTCGCCGACGACTTCCCTGAGTTCCTCACCCTGCCGGCGTACGAGCGGGTTGACTGAGGTGCCGAGGATGCACGCGGACAGTCGTCGGCCGGTCGAGCAGGCGGTCGCCCGGCTGCGCGCGGAGATCGGGGCCGGCCGGGTGCTGACCGACCGGGCGCAGGTCCGTACGTACGAGTGCGACGGGCTGGCGCAGTACCGGGTCGTGCCGGCCGCGGTGGTGCTCGCCGACAGCGCGGACGACGTGCGGGCGGCGGTGTCGGCGTGCGCGGCGGCCGGGGTGCCGTTCGTGGCGCGGGGCAGCGGCACCGGCCTGTCCGGCGGCGCGCTGCCGGCCGCGGACGGGGTGCTCATCGTGCTGGCTCGGATGCGCCGGATCCTCGAGGTGGACATCGCCAACCAGCGGGCCGTGGTCGAGCCGGGGGTGGTCAACCTCGACGTCACGCGGGCCGCGGCGCCGGACGGCTTCCTGTTCGCGCCGGACCCGTCCAGTCAGCAGGTGTGCTCGATCGGCGGCAACATCGCGGAGAACTCCGGCGGCGCGCACTGCCTGAAGTACGGCTTCACCGTGCATCACGTGACCGGCGCGGAGGTGGTGCTGCCGGACGGCTCGCTGGTGCGGATCGGCGGGAAGGCGGCCGAGCACCCCGGGTACGACCTGCTCGGCGCATTCGTCGGGTCGGAGGGGACGCTCGGCGTCGCGACGTCGGTGACCGTCCGGCTGGTGCACGCACCGGAGGCGGTGCAGACGCTGCTCGCCGGGTTCCGGTCGATCACCGACGCCGCGGGCACGGTCTCCTCGATCATCGCGGCGGGGATCGTGCCGGCCGCGATCGAGATGATGGACGCGCTGTCGATCGAGGCCGCCGAGGCGGCTGTCCACTGTGGATATCCGCCCGGCGCGGAGGCGGTGCTCGTCGTCGAGCTCGACGGGGTGCGCGCCGAGGTGGACGCCGAGTTCGCCGAGGTGCGGCGGCTGTGCGAGGCGCATCGCGCGTTCGAGATCCGGGTCGCGGCCGACGACGCCGAGCGGGCACTGATGTGGAAGGGCCGCAAGTCCGCGTTCGCGGCGGTGGGCCGGATCAGCCGCGACTACATCGTCCAGGATGGGGTGATCCCGCGGACCGTGCTGCCCGAGGTGCTGGCCCGGATCGGCGAGATCGGCGCCGAGCACGGGCTGCGGGTGGCGAACGTGTTCCACGCCGGCGACGGCAACCTGCATCCGCTGGTGCTCTTCGACGGCGCGGTGCCGGGGCAGGCGGAGGAGGCCGAGCGGGCGGCCAGCCGGATCCTGCGGCTGTGCCTGGAGTACGGCGGGTCGATCACCGGCGAGCACGGGGTGGGCGCGGAGAAGAAGGCGTTCATGGCCGACCAGTTCTCGGCCGCCGACCTGGCCACGATGCACCTGGTGCGGTGCGCGTTCGACCCGGAGAGCCTGTGCAACCCGGGCAAGGTGTTCCCGACGCCACGGCTGTGCGGCGAGCCGCCCGGCCCGCGCCGCGGCACGCATCCGCTCGTCGACGCCGGCCCCGCGGAGCTGTTCTAGATGAACCCGCTGCGGGGACGGGACGCAGTGCCGGCGGACGCGGTCGACGGCGTGGCACCGGGGCGGGTGGTCCGGCCGGATCGGGTCGACGCGCTGAGCGCGACGCTGCGCGAGGCAGCCGAATCGCGCCAACGCGTGGTCGCCCGCGGGTCCGGCAGCAAGCTCGGCTGGGGCAACCCGCCCGAGGCGGTCGACCTGGTCGTCGACCTCACCGGTCTGGACGCGGTGCTCGAACACAACCCCGGCGACCTCGTCGTCCGCGCCCAGGCCGGGCTGCCGCTGCGGCGGTTGCAGCAGGACCTCGCCCGGCACGGCCAGCGGCTGGCTCTCGACCCGCCGGAGCCCGCCGCGACGCTGGGCGGGATCGTCGCGGCGGCGGCCAGCGGCCCACGCCGGCACCGCTACGGCACGCCGCGGGACCTGCTGCTCGGCGCCACCGCGGTGCTCGCCGACGGCACGGTCAGCCGCTCCGGCGGCAAGGTGGTCAAGAACGTCGCCGGCTACGACGTCGGCAAGCTGCTGGCCGGCTCGTACGGCACGCTCGCCGTGCTCGCGGAGCTCACGTTCCGGCTGCACCCGCTGCCGGCCGACCGGCGGGTGGTCACGCTGCCGGCGGGCGGACCGGACGAGATCGGCGAGATCGTCCGGCGGCTGCTCCGCTCGACGCTCACCCCGACCGCTGTGGAGCTCCTCGACGGTCGCGTCGTCGTGCTGTTCGAGGGCATCACCGCATCGGTCGAGGCACAGGCCGACGCGGCGGCCCGACCGGCGCCCGGCGCCGAGGTCGGCACTGAGATGCCGGCCGGCTTCGGCGAGCACCCGTGGAACCGCGACGGCGCGGGTGAGGTCGGTGTCAGGGTCGCGGCGGAGGTCGCCGGCGCGCCCGCTGTGCTGCGTGCGCTGGACCGGGCCGGCGCCATCCGGATCGCGGGTCGGCTCGGAGTCGGCGTGCTGGAGGCGGGCCTGCCAGCTGCGGACCCGGACGCCGTGGCGGCGACGGTCGAGCGGCTGCGGGCGGACGTCGCGCCGCACGACGGCAGCGTCGTCGTGCTGCAGGCGCCACCGGAGGTGAAGGCACGGCTGGACGTGTGGGGGTCCGTCGGCCCGCTGGACCTGATGCGCCGGATCAAGGACCGCTTCGACCCGGACCACCGGCTCAGCCCCGGCCGGTTCGTCGGAGGGATCTGACGCCATGGAGCACCAGCCCGCCACCGACGTGCCCGCCGGGCCGGTCGTCCTGCCGGCGTTCGACGCGCACCATCCGCCGGACTCGGCGCTGATCGGCGATTGTGTCCACTGTGGATTCTGCTTGCCGAGCTGCCCGACGTACGTGCTGTGGGGCGAGGAGATGGACTCCCCCCGCGGTCGGATCTACCTCATGCAGCAGGGCGTCGAGGGCGAGCCGCTCACCCCCGCGATGGTGCGGCACATCGACCAGTGCCTCGGCTGCCTGGCCTGCGTCACGGCCTGCCCGTCGGGGGTGCAGTACGACAAGCTGATCGAGACGACCCGGGCGCAGGTGGAGCGGCGGTACCCGCGGCCGCGCCGGCACCGGCTGCTGCACCGGCTGGTGTACGGGCTGTTCCCGCGCCCGGGCCTGCTGCGGCTGCTGCGCGGACCGCTCCGGCTCTACCAGCGGCTGCGCCTCGGGCGCCTGGCACGCCGGCTGCCGATGCCGGAGCCGCTGCGGGCGATGGAGTCGCTCGCCCCGCCGCTCGGTCGCAAGCCGGCCATTCCGGTCCGGACGCCGGCCGCCGGCGCGCAACCACGGCGCACCGTCGCGGTCCTGCTCGGCTGCGTGCAGCGGGAGTTCTTTCCGCAGGTCAACGCGGCGACGGTGGGGCTGCTCGCGGCGGAGGGCTGCGACGTGCTAGCGCCGCGGGAGCAGGGCTGCTGCGGCGCGCTGTCCGCGCACGCCGGCCGCGAGGAGGAGGCGCTGCGCCACCTTCGCCGGCTCATCGCCGCGCTGACCCCGTACGACCTCGACGCGGTCGTCGTCAACGCCGCCGGCTGCGGCTCGCACCTGAAGCAGGCCGGCTGGCTGCTGCGCGACGACCCGGCCTGGCGGGACCGCGCCGAGGCGTTCGCGTCGACCGTGCGGGACGTCTCGGAGTTCGTCGCCGAACTGGGCCCGGTCGCCCCGCGCCGGCCGCTACCGCTGCGGGTCGCGTACCAGGACGCGTGTCACCTGAGCCACGGGCAGGGCATCCGGGCCCAGCCCCGCGCGCTGCTCCAGCAGATCCCCGGGCTGGAGATCGTCGAGCTGCCCGAGGCGGAGATCTGCTGCGGCTCGGCCGGCACCTACAACATCGTCCAGCCCGGGCCGGCCCGCGAGCTCGCCGACCGCAAGGCCGAGCACGTCCGGCGGGCACGTCCGGACCTGCTCGTCACCGCGAACCCGGGCTGCGCGATGCAGATCTCGGCGGCGCTGCGCCGCGCGGGCGTCGAGCTCCCCGTGGCGCACGTGGCCGAGGTGCTCGACGCCGCAGTCCGCGGCACCCCCCTGCCGCAGCCCTAGGAGGCCGCTGAGCAATCCCGCCCGTCGCGAGCCGCGATCCAGGCGGCGGTCCGGCAAGGCGGAGGAGGAGCCGATATGAGACATATCGGCGACGACGACAACGCCGCCGGTCGTCGTCTGGGCGCGGCGCAGCAGGGCAGTGGATAGTTCAGCGGCCTCCTACGCAAGGACGGCGCCGGGGTGGCCGTCTTCGACCACCCAGCGCGCGCTGGTCGAGGCGGGGGCGTCGGGCGAGTCGACGTTCGCGACCGAGCGCTCCTCGGTCAGCCACCGGGACCGGTCGACGTCCATCCGCAGCCAGCCGTGCGTGCGGCCGTTGAAGTAGCGCACCCACGGGTTGAACGCCCTGTTCGACGCCTCCACGATCGGCACGAAGGCCGCCGGGAACTCCGACGAGATCGAGGTGGACACGAACTCGGTCGCGACCACCGGCGAGTTCGGGTCGTCGAAGTCCAGCCGCAGGTCGTTGACCCAGGTCGAGTGGATATCCCCGGCGAGAACGACCGGGTTCCGCGCGCCGCTGGCCTGCACCGCGGCGAGCAGCCGGCGGCGCTGCGGGACGTAGCCGTCCCACTGGTCGAGGTTGACGATCGACGTCGGCGGCGGGGTGAGGAACCGGGCGGAGGCGAGCATCACCTGCTGGCCCAGCACGTTCCACCGGGCCGACGAGGTGCGCAGGCCCTCGAGCAGCCAGGCCTCTTGCGGCTCACCGGTGAGCGTCCCGGTCGCGTTGAGGTCGCCCAGCGGCTTGGGGCCGAAGTCGGTGGGCAGGTCGCCCGGCTGGTCCGTGCGGTGCTGCCGGGTGTCCAGCATCAGCAGCCGGAGGAGCCGGCCGAAGTCCAGCCGCCGGTAGATGCGCAGGAACGGCGACCCGGGCAGGTGCAGCGCGCGCACCGGCGTGTGCTCGTACCAGGCCTGGTAGGCCGCGGCCCGCTGTCGGGCGAACTCGGCCGGGTCCTGGTGCCGGCCCGGGAAGGGCAGGTCGTCCTGCTCGTCGTCGAAGCCGGCGTAGTTGTTCTCAGTCTCGTGATCGTCCCATGTGGACACGAACGGGAACGCCCGGTGGGCGGCCTGCAGCTGCGGGTCGGTCCGGTAGAGCGCATGCCGGTTGCGGAAGTCGGCGAGCGTGCGGAGTTGGTCGGCGCCGGTCGCGGTGCCGGAGGACGCGTTGTGTTGCCGGGGCGCCTGCGGCTTCGGGTCGTACTCGTAGATGTAGTCGCCGAGGTGCAGCACGAAGTCCAGGTCCGAGTCGGCCATGTCGCGGTAGGCCGGGTAGAAGCCGAACTGCCAGTCCTGGCAGTTCGCGATGCCGAAGCGCAGCCGGGACGCCGAGTCGCCGTGCGCCGAGGCGGCCGTGCGGGTGTGGCCGGCCGGGCTGAGGTGCCGGCCGGCACGGAAGCGGTACCAGTAGTCCCGAGCGGGGTCGAGCCCGCGCACGTCCACGTGCAGCGAGTGGGCCAGCCCGAGCCGGGCCGCCGCCGATCCGGCCCGCACCACCCGGCGAAACGACGGGTCGCTGGCGACCTGCCAGCCCACCTGCACCCGGCCGTCGCCCATCGAGCCGGCGTCCAGCGGGTCGCGCACCAGCCGGGTCCACAGCACGACGCCGTCCGGGAGCGGATCCCCGCTCGCCACCCCGAGCCCGAACGGGTTCTCGGGCAGCGGCGTGGCGTTCGCGCGGCGCGCGTCGCGGCTGCTGACCGCCGCGGTTGCGGCGACCGCTGCGGCACCGGCGATGAACGTCCGCCTCCCGATGGCCTGCCGACTCGATGCCCGGGCCCGCTGCGCGTCCTCGCGCTCGCTCATGTGCGCCTCCATGCGCCGGAAGTGTCCGGATTGGATCTAACCGCATGGTGCGCCGTGCCGGTCAACGACCGGGCAAAAGCCAGGTGACGAGTGCGGCCCGCCGCTGGCCAGAGAACGGGCCGGCTAGAAGATCGGCTGGAAGCCGCAGGCCAGCCGCAGCCTGAGGGTCACCACCGAGCCGTTCGCGGCACGGACCGGCAACACCAGGTACCGGCTGGTGTTGCCGGAGCGGAGCCGGGTGCGCAGCACGAGCGGGTCGGCGTTCCCGGGCCGCACCTGCATCGCGAACGTCGCGGTGCCCGGGTCGACCGTCATGGTCACCACACGCGCCCGGTCCCACTGCGCGTCCCGCGCGATGAAGCGGTCGACCCCGGCCGCCCACTGTGCCCGTGCCACGACCCGGTTCGGGTCGCGGCCGTTCACCGCCGCATCCAGCGCGACGTACAGCCGCCGGTCCGGGCCATGCACCCGCCCGCCGGGCGAGGGTGCGCCGCCGCACAGCCGCCGCCACAGCTCGCCGTTCACCTCGGCCACGCTGAGCAGCCCGGCCGCCTCGACCGGCGGACCGAACGCCTGCGGATGCTCCAGCCCCGGCTCGCCGGCGTAGGACTGCGGCCGCCGACCCGCCGGCACGCAGGTCGACGGGACGGGCACCCGCGCCGCCGAGGCGGGCACCCGCGCCGCCGGGGCGAGCGCCTGGGGCGCGG